>NZ_JBIVCD010000014.1:0-50322 GCF_044746425.1 Pseudomonas sp. NPDC086112
TCTTTGAGGAACTTGGTGCTGAAGGTCGCGAATGGGCCAAACAGGATGACGCGCTTGCCGTCCAGGACACGGGTGTCCAGGTGCGGAACCGACATGGGCGGTGCGCCAACGGAGGCTTTGCCGTAGGCCTTGGCCAGGTGTTGCTCGGCAATGGTCGGGTTTTCGGTCACGAGGAACGAGCCGCCAACCGGGAAGCCTGCGTATTCCTGGGCTTCAGGAATGCCGGACTTCTGCAGCAGGTGCAGTGCACCGCCGCCCGCGCCGATGAAGACGAACTTGGCGTCGGTTTCGGTTTTGGTGCCGTCTTTCAGGTTTTTGTAGCTGACGCGCCAGCTGCCGTCTGCGTTCTTGGTGATGTCTTGCACTTCGCTAGACAACTTCAAGTCGAACTTCGGCGTGGTTTGCAGGTGCGCGACGAACTGGCGGGTGATCTCGCCAAAGTTCATGTCGGTACCGATCGGGCTCCAGGTGGCCGCGACTTTCTGGTTCGGGTCACGCCCTTCCATCATCAGCGGAACCCACTTCTTGATGACAGCCGGGTCTTCGGAGTACTGCATGCCGGCGAACAGCGGGCTCGCTTGCAGGGCTTCGTAGCGTTTCTTCAGGAACTTGATGTTGTCATCGCCCCACACAAAGCTCATGTGTGGAGTGGAGTTGATGAACGAACGCGGGTTCTTCAGCACGCCTTGCTGAACTTGCCAGGCCCAGAACTGACGGGAGATCTGGAAGGCTTCGTTGATTTCAACGGCTTTCGCGATCTGAACGTTGCCCTTGTCGTCTTCCGGGGTGTAGTTCAACTCGGCCAGGGCGGAGTGACCGGTACCGGCGTTGTTCCAGCCGTTGGAGCTTTCCTGGGCGACGCCGTCGAGGCGCTCGACCATTTCCATCGACAAGTCGGGTTCCAGCTCATTAAGCCAGACACCCAGTGTTGCACTCATGATGCCGCCGCCAATGAGCAGCACATCGACTTTCTTTGCCTCTTCCGCGTAGGCGGACGTGATCCCCATCGACAAAGCCAGCCCCAGCAGGGCCGTGTTCAGTTTCTTAAACATCTGTAGCACCTATGATAAACGCCATCCGCCTCCAATCCTCAACATGAGCAACCCAAGAGTACGGGTACGCAGGCAGCGTGCCGTGGGTTCCTGCACTTACAAGGATTTGAAGGTGGGCACACAAGGCCGACGTGTCTCCATCGACCTCAGTTATATGTCCCTCGTGCACTGACTTTTTATCATTATTGGCTCAGTTACTTGAGCGACATTGATTCTGTCGGACGTCTGTGGACGTACGAACCGAATAAGTCAAACCAAGTTAATGCGACAGAATATCACGCCTCGGCCAGCCTGCGCGCCCGAAAGGACTCAACAGTCTAGTCGGGACGAGGTCCGCTCACGGCGTCTTTGCTCAAACGATCCAGCACAAACGCCTTGGCGTTGCGCGTCATCTGGTCGAGATGCCGGTCGCGCTGCTTCTCCGCATCGATCATCGCCCGCTTGCCGTGTTTCTGCAGCAGGTACGTATGTATCTGCCGCACCTCCAGAGAACTGTAGATTGATGTGACATCCAATAAGCCCATCAAGCCTTCAGTGCCGTGATCACGGGTGTTCATCAGTACCTGAGTGCCACGCACGCCCAGCACCTGGAAGCCCATCGACTCGAACCAGGGCACCTTGGCGACGGTGCAGGTCAGTTCGGCATGCGGGTAGCGATCGAGCATGTCTTGCAGCATCGCCCGGGCGACGCCCCGCCGCCGGTGGCTGGCCTGCACCGCCATGTACGCCACGCCGCACGCCTCGGGGTCGTCCTTGACCGGCAGGTACAGCAGAAAGCCGATGACCTGCTCAGGGTCTTCATCATCCGTGGCGACGATCAGTTCGACCGCAATGCCTTTGGCGCCGTTGAGCGCTTCGAGGTAGAGATGAACCTCATAGCCCACCGCGTATTGATAGACGTTGTACAACGGGTTGCTCGGCGCGATGCCCACCATGCTGATGTCGGTCAGGTTGTCGACGACCATCTGCAGAATCTGGCTGTTGATGGGCTCTGGGCATGGGGTGGCAAAGTGGGTGAGCTGGGGCATTGCGTTTTAGACTCCGGGTTAAGCCCGCTATTGTCACAGATCGAGCCCTCGCAGGAAAATCACCGCTCGGGCGCGACGATGCGGAAGCGGATGTTGATGTCGTTGGAGACAACATTGTCCGCCCACTCCCCTTCGCCGATCTTGAAGTCCCTGCGTTTCACGATGATGTCGCCATCGAAGATGCCGATGGCCTTCTCCGGCTTCAGCAGCACCTTCACCTGCAACTCACGCGTCATGCCCCTGAGCGTGAGGTTGCCGGTGATCAAGTAGCGATGGTCGCCCAGCGCTTTCACCCCGGTTGATTCAAAGGTCGCCACCGGATACTCCGCCGTGTTGAACCAGGCAGGCTTTTGCAGCTCGCTGTTGGCGTCGCTGCCCCCGGCGTCGATGCTGGCAAGGTCGATGGTCATCTTGGCCTGGGCCGCGGTGGGGTTCGCCGTGTCGAAATCGATTGTGGCGTCGAACTTGCCGAAGGTGCCATACGCCCTGGAGCCGAACTGGTTATAGGTGAAAGAGATCTTGCTGGCGGTGGTGTTCACCTGGGTGTATTCGACGGCGTGGGCGCAGGGCAAGGTGCCGACCAGGAGGATGGCGAGCAATGCGGCGAAACGCGGGAATCGAGGGGGCATGGGATTCTCCGGTTGAAGCGCCTTGGGATTCAATCACCGCACAGGTGTGTCAGTGGACTTAAGCAAATATTCGATGTTTATTCCAGTGGAGCAGTGCCCCTGCGCCTCAAAACCCCAGCCCTACAGCCTTTGGACTCGCAGGAAAGCCCCATGCGCCTAAAGTTGTGTTCTTGGCCGCCGACTCCCTTTTGTTAATCCCTCTTGCGAAGGACCGTAAAGTAATGAACCTGCAGCGTAAAATTGATGAGGTTTTCGCGGGAAAAGCCTTCGAACGGCCGCTGTTCTATTCCTGCCCGGGAGGTTTGCGATTTAGCCTTTCCGAAAAGGGAACTGCCATTGAACAGTTTCTTCTCGCGCTTCAAAAAGCACGATGCATTTGCGAGGACATTTTCCCTGACGAAGGATCGCTCGTTGTGTGTCTTCGTGTTCGCTCCGGGACAAATCCTTTTGCACTCCGACCTGTTTTAGCAGAGCTTCGGGCCGCGGGCTTCAGAATTCCCTCGAATCATTCCCGATGGCATAACCTCCTTCATCCGGACGATTGGTTTGATGAAAGTGAAGAAGAGTATTGGGTAAATGTCGCCTTTCATGCCCCTTTGTCGCTACTTCAGAATTTTCTATGGTGTGCATTGGCGAGGGACTTCGGAGACATTCGGCCCCGCCCGTTTTGTGACATCTACTTTTTCAACCTGAGCCTGCAGGTTATGGCATTTCCCTACGATGATCGCGGCATGGATGTCGTCGGTCCGAACAGGACTCCCTTGGCGCAGCTGTATCAGAAACATCAGCGTTATTTGTTAGCCCATGATCGGCCAGTGATGGATGAGACATTCCGCGTTTAGAATCTCATCGTTGATAACGCTGATCAACATCATCAATCAGACCGACTTGACCCCGAAAGCGCTGACAACAATCCCTAAACGGTCCTTTACCCACCGCGCCATTACTGGATAATGCCAAGCTGGCACCATCAGGCCCTGACCTTGATTTTTCAAGGTTTTTATTGCTACAGCCTGACAGTCGCCTTCAAGGATGGACGATCGACTACGGAACAAGGAGTCAGCACTGTGATGTCACCGCAAGATTCAGCAATACCGCTTACCCGCACTCAGAAATTCACTTCATTGATCACCCGCGGCATGGCAGGCCTCGGCGTCGTGCTGGGCGCCATGTGGGCGTTGATCACCTATGCCGTGCCAGACCCTAGCGTGTTCGGTTTCAGCTTTATCAGCTGGAAAAACGTGGTGTTGCTGGTGAGTACTTTTTTGTTTCTGGGGGCCGTTTCAATCGGCTGGCAGATTCGTAACTTCACGCCGATGCTCCGCGGCACATTGCAGTTTCTCATGGTTGCCGGCTTGTCTTTTGGCTTCTTCATCTTGGGCACCGAATACTCCAAGCCCTCTTTCGAGTTCGCCAAACTGCAAGCCAGGATCGTCGAAAACGAAGGCAACAACCTGCTCGGCAAACGCATGGAAGTGCTGGATAACGTACGCATAGAACTGGAGGGCTGCGAAAATATCGGCCGCTTGCCCACTTGCACATTTGAACTGACCAATCTGAACGTGGACCGCAGCTTTCGCTTCGACGACGGCACCCGACTATTCGACGAGTCTGGTGGCCCTCTCAAGTTCGAGTCGATCCGGGTAGGCCAGGTCGAGGACAACGCCTGGCTACGCTTCCCGCTGATTCGCAATGTACCGACACGGGTTACGCTGATCTTCCAGCAGAGCAACAGCAAGCTGAGCAAAACACCTGCGATCAAGTTAGTGTTTCGGGATGGGAATGATGAGGCGCTTACCGTTAAATTCAGTGAGATTGTAATGCGCTAGTTGTTGGAATAAAGGCACTCTACTGACCACTGGAAAGCCCTCGACGTTGAAGACTTTCCGGGTTTCAAACGGTAGCATCACCCACCCGAGGGATCAGGCGATCGGGTGAGCTTGGTAGATCTTGCTGACGATGGCCCGAGAAGAGGGAGTGTCAGTCGACATTGATGTTGCTTGGCACTGCGCCTTCGCGGGCAAGCCCGCTCCCACAGGTATTGCGCTTGGCTGACTGGCATTAGCGCCGTCCCCCTGCTGATCAGTGCGGCGCAGGCACATACTCTTCGGTAATAACGAGACTATGTGTAAGCCCCAATCATCCACTTCACTTTTTCCAGCGCCTCCCTCAATGCACCCATCTCCACAGAGCCCAGCGCCAGACGAAACGCATGCGGGACGTTGACCGAAGTGGCGAACGGTTCGGCGGTGGAAACCGAGACGTTTTCGCGCATCAATGCCATGGCGATCTGGTCCGCCCTTGCGTCTTCCGACAACGGCAGCCAAAGAAAATACGACGAGGGATGGCGAATGCAGCGCAGCCCCGCCAGTACCTCGCCGGCCACGACTTGCCTTGCTTGCGCGTCGCGACGCTTTTCGGCTTCCAGTTGCATGACGGTGCCATCGTCGAGCCAGGCAGTGGCGATCGCCGTCATCACGCCCGGAGTATTCCAGGTCGTCGCTTTGATCGTGCGCTCCAGCGCGGGCACGTGTTGAAGGGGGGCGACGACGAAGCCGACGCGCAGTCCGGTGGCCACGCTCTTGGAGAGGCCTGATACGTACACCGTTCTCTCAGGGGCGAGGTCCGCCAGCGGTGCGGGGGGATTTTCCGCGAGGAAGGCGTAAGCAGCGTCCTCAATGATCAGCAGCCCATGCCGACGCGCAATCGTCACCAGGTATTCCCGTTGATCGGCACTCATCACCCATCCCAGCGGATTGTGCAGGGTCGGCATCGTGTACACGGCCCGCACGCGCCGATGCTGGCACAGGCTTTCCAGCGCCTCCAGATCCGGGCCGTGATCGAGCACGGGAATGGGCACGATTTCAAGGTGCAGTGAGTCGGCCAGAGCCTTGAACCCTGAATAGGTCAAGGCATCCGCCGCAATCACGTCACCGGGTTGCAATAGCGCCATCATGGTCACGGCCAGCCCCTGCTGGGCACCGGTGACGATCAGCACCTGCTCTGCCTCAACCGCCAGGCCTCGGACGCGCAGATGGCGCGCCACCGAGGCGCGTTCATGCAGGCGCCCCGCGTGTGGCTGATAGCGCAGCAGCGATTCCAGATCGCCGGCCGATGCGAGCTGGCGCAGGGCATTTCGTAGCAGTTCTGCCTGCCCGGGAAGCGCCGGATAGTTGAAGTTCAGGTCCGTCATGCCAGCGGCAACGCTATGCTGGTCAATACTCTGGCCCGGCGACCATGACGTTTCCCTGACGAAAGTCCCCCGCCCCATCTCTCCGCTGACCAGGCCCATGGCTTCCAGCTCCGCGTAAACGCGGCTAGCCGTCACCAGCGCCAGGCCTTCCGTTGCCGCCAACTGACGGTGGGTCGGCAAGCGCGTGCCCGGCAACAGTCGTCCTGAGCGGATGTCCGCGGCAAATTCATCCACCAGTGATTTGTAGCGGGAACGAGGCATGCGCAAGTGTATCCATGACAATATTTTGATTGTATTGAGTTTCGTCCATAGGATGCCTCCCATGCAACCGGCATAAAGGGAGTCCTCAATGGAACGCACATCGAATCTGCAAACCCACACCACGGAAAAGACCGCGAGCGGCTGGCTCAACGGGTTCATCGGCGTGCTCATTTTCAGCGGCTCGCTGCCGGCGACGCGGGTGGCCGTTCTGGAGTTTGACCCGGTCTTTTTGACGGTTGCGCGGGCCAGCATCGCTGCCCTTCTGGCGTTGTGCATGCTGCTGCTTTTCAACGAGAAACGACCGGCCAAGAGTCAGCTTCTCTCCCTGGCAATAGTGGCCTTGGGCGTTGTATTGGGGTTTCCACTGCTGACGGCGCTGGCGCTGCAATATGTGACGTCTGCGCATTCCATCGTCTTCGTAGGCCTGTTGCCACTCGCCACGGCAGCCTTCGGCGTCTGGCGCGGTGGCGAGCGTCCCCGGCCGGTCTTCTGGTTCTTCTCAGTGTTGGGAAGCCTGCTGGTGGTAGGTTTTGCCGTTTCCCAAGGCCTGACCGCCTCTCCTGCGGGGGACATTCTGATGTTGCTGGCCATCCTCGCCTGCGGATTGGGCTATGCAGAAGGCGCAAAGCTTTCAAGAACACTGGGCGGCTGGCAGGTGATTTCCTGGGCCCTGGTGCTGTCGCTTCCCGTCATGGTGCCGCTGACCTGGTTCCTGACCCCGCCTTCGCTCTCGGGAATCACCCCGACCGCATGGATCAGCCTGGCTTATGTCTCGCTGTTCAGCATGTTTCTCGGCTTCGTGTTCTGGTATCGCGGGCTGGCCCAGGGCGGGATTGCCGCCGTCGGTCAGCTTCAGCTGCTACAGCCGTTTTTTGGCCTGGCGCTGGCGGCCACGCTGCTGCATGAGCAGGTCAGCCTTGGCATGTTGGGTGTGACCGTTGCGGTGATCCTTTGCGTGGTCGGTGCGCGCAAGTTCTCGAAATAGACGGCTCGCCGTCAGAAACCGACTGTTGGTCGGTCTGGCGGCTGCAGGAATACTAACCTTTTAAGGTAAGGCCTGAATTTGTCGTGGTGGACCGGCCTCCGAGACGTTCCCGGCCCACCGCAGTGCTCGATAGGAGGAATGAAAAATGGCCAATTTCGAGAAGAAAATGCCGGTGCAGACCGACGACGAAAAAACCGATCAGCAACCGACGGTGGCAGACCCTTGGCGGCCCCTGGAAAAACTGCGCCAGCAGGTCGATCACCTGTTCGAAGACTTCAATCGTGGCTCGGGGTTGACCCCTTTCCGGCGTGGGCTGTTCGATGTCGAACCGTTCTGGAGTCGGGAATTTATCGGCCGCAGCCTGCCTGCGGTGGACATTACCGAGAAGGATGAAAGCTTCGAAATCACCGCCGAACTGCCGGGCATGGATCAGGAAAATATCGACATCAAATTGTCCAATGGCAACCTGATCATCAAGGGTGAAAAGAAAGAGGACAAGGAAGAAAAAAGAAAGGGCTATCACTTGTCAGAGCGTCACTATGGCTCCTTCCAGCGGGCATTCAGCCTGCCCAAAGGCGTCGATGCCGACAAGATCGAAGCGAACTTCAGTAAAGGTGTGCTGAGCATTTCGCTGCCGAAGAAGCCCGAAGCCATGAACGCGGACAAAAAGGTGCAAATCAAATCAAGCTGAATCGCCCTTCGCGCGACAGAAAGCCCCTTGCCGGGAAACCGGTCAGGGGCTTTTTTTGTAGTCGCGAGGGCGCCAGGCAGAACCTGTCAGTCGACCCGGGGCAATGGCTTGACGATCGTCAGACTGGAGGGCGACCGGTTCAACACACTTTCGGCCGTACTGCCGATGAACATATCGATCCCGCGATGGTAGGTTGTCCCCAGTACTACCATGTCGAAGGCATGTCGTTGTACAAAATGTGCGATCACCTCAGAGGGAATCCCAGGCAGTAGATGTTGCTGTTGTTTCTCGATTCCGTAGCGCTCGGCAAGCACCTCAAAGGCCTCCAGCTGAGCATCGATGACCGCGTCTCTCAAACTGCCATCCAGTGTCGCTGTCGGCACGTTCACCTCAGACTCCCCCAACTCCGACCAGCCGTCGACGTTGAGCAGGTGCAAGGTGGCGCCGCAGGATTCAGCCAGCGTCGAGGCCAGGTCGAGAATCCGGTCATTAAGCCCTTGGGTCAGCGCCTCCAGATGGGACAGGTCGACGGTGGCGAGTATGCTCAACGGGTTTGGATTTACGGCATCGGTGACCAGGTGCAAAGGGGCCGGACAGTTGCGCAGCAACTGCCAGTCCAGAGGCCGGTGAAAGGCGCGATCGAGTGCCGACACGCGATGTGTGTCCTTGATCACCAGGTCCGCATGGAAGTCATTCACGTACTCAAGCAGATGCGCCAGGCTCGGTCTGGCCCAGACCACTTCAGTGGTCACCTGCAACCCTTCGCATCGTTGAAACCGGGCTTGCTGTTCCAGCCAGTGACGATGCACCTGCAAGTAACCTTCCCGTGCCTGGGCCATTGCGTCGTGGTCAAACAGGCCGGCCACCGCCAGTGCCTGGACATGGTCGAAAGCGACGATGTGCAACATTGCACCGGTTGCACAGGCCAGGGCTCGCGCCCGATCGAAAGCCGGGGTGCGGACCATTTCGGTCGGGGCAATCAATAGCAGACGTTGAATTTTCACCTCTACTCTCCTTGCAACATCGGCAATTGCATCGCGCGGGCCAACATGGCGGCCCGGTCGAACGCTGGAGTACGAGTCATGCCGAAAGGAGCGATCAGCAGTAAACGCTGTGTCTGCGACATAGGGCACCTCGGCGCACGGCCATCTCGATGCAGTGGGTAGAACCACAGAGTGAGCGCTTCAGAACCGGGGGATTTGATCTTTGTCAGCTATAGGGTCGACCGTTCTTCTGAATCGTCAGTTTGCTGGAAACAAACCCGAAAGCGGCTCTACAACGCCCCCCACCACACGTCGGGGCGCATGCTGCATCACTCGCCAGGTTGATAAAGATCAATCCCGTTCCTCCCGTCAGTGACAGGATAAAAAACAGAGCATCGGTGCCCAAACGCATGGGTGCCATGGAGCACAGGTGTTTCCGCAGTTTTTGACAGGAGCTTTGTCATGTCTGAGCAATTACGCTTCATGCTGGTCGTCTCGCCGCTCATGGAAAACAGCCCCGCGTTCGATCGGGCCGCCGCGTTGGCCAAGGCCGCGGGCGCGGCCCTGCACATCGTCGCCTTCGATTACCTGGAAGGTTTGGCAACGGCCAGCCTGGTCAATGAACAAGTGCAGGAGCAGATGCGGCTCGGGTATGTCGAGCGCCATCGCCAGTGGCTCGAAGAACAGGCCCGTCCCTTGCGTAAAATCGGTGTGCCTGTCACCACTGAGGTGGTTTGGGTAGAAAGACCGTTGCAGGAAATCCTCGTTCACCTCAAAGAACAGCCGATGGCAGTCCTGATCAAGGCTCTGGAGTACGAGTCGCTGCTGTCACGGATCATGTTCACGCCCCTGGATATTCATCTGCTGCGCGAATGCCCGGTTCCGCTGCATTTTGTCAGCCATGTGCAGCACGCGTTGCCACGCAAGATCGTCGCCGCGGTCGATCCCTTCCACAGCAATACTCAGTACAAGGATTTCAACGACAGGATTCTGCGCGAGGCGTCAAAACTGGCCAGTACCTGCAACGCCGAGCTCGATGTTATCTATGCCCATGACCTGTCATCGATCAGCGCGGACGAGTTCGATTTCGACAACAGCTCGACGTTTTTCTCTTCAGGCAAAGCCAAGACTCTGTTCGACGCACAGGGCGATGCCTTCCGCGAATTGGCCGAACGCAACGGTATTGCGCCGGAGCAACAGCACATGATCATGGGCAACCCGGCCAAGGTCCTTACCCATTACGCCGATGCGTACAACGTCGATGTGATTGTCATGGGCCGGGTCGGCCATCGTGGCATGGGTCGATTGGTGGGCAGCACCGTGGAGCATCTGCTGTACAAAATGCCGTGCAGTGTATGGGTGGTTTCACCTGAAGATCTGTAGAGGGACGCTGCGACAGCGCTCGGACACTACTGTCGGGCGCTGAGCCGCGCCATGAAACTCAGGACAATTTTTGGCACAGGTCCTTGCTCCTCTCATCCCCGGCCCTTTGCCGGAAAACCGGCCAAGGGGTTTATTGTCAGAGTGATGAGCTTGAGGGCTGATCGAGGGGGGTTAATTCAACACTGTCGCGGTACTCCGGCACCGAAACCGACCAGCCCAGTTCCAGACTGATACGCCGGCGCAGTACATCCGAGGCATTCGGTTCCCCGTGCACCACATAGGTGTGTTTCGGCGGCCGTTTGAACCCGCGCAACCACTGCATGATTTCATCCGCATCGGCATGCGCGGACAGCGTTTGCATCGGTACCACTTCGGCCCGGATCGGCACGTCTTGGCCATGGATACGCACCGATGGAGCACCGGCGATGATCTGCGCACCACGGGTACCGCCTGCCTGGAAGCCCGGCACCAGCAGCGTATTCAACGGGTTGGGTGCCAGTGCCTTGAGGTGATGAAGTACGCGCCCACCGGTGGCCATGCCGCTGGCGGCGATGATCACCGCCGGGGTGCGTTGCTGGTCCAGTTCGATAGAGTCTTGGGTCGAGCGCACGAAATGCGCGACATGGCACATGCCTTCGCATTCCTGCGGTGACAACCGGTGCTCGCTGCGAAAACGCTGGTACAGGCGCGTGACGTCGGTGGCCATGGGGCTGTTGAGGTAGATCGGCAGGTCCGGGATCGCCCGCTTCTGGACAAGCCTGTACAGGTAATACATCAGCAATTGCGCACGTCCGACCGCAAACGATGGCACCAGCGTGATGCCGTGGCGCAAAGCGGTGCGGGTGATGACCTGCGCCAGTTGCTCCTCCGGGGATTCAACAGGGTGCTGTCGGTCACCGTAAGTCGACTCCACCAGCAGGTAATCGGTCTGCTCGATGATTTCCGGGGCGAACATCAATGGATCGTTCGGCCGCCCCAGGTCCCCGGAACACACCAGCGTCATGCCATCGGCCACCACTTCCACCGTGGCGGCGCCCAGTATGTGTCCGGCGCAGCGCAACAGGATGCTCATGCCCGGAACAATCCCGACCCGGTGGTGCAACTCCACCGGATGCAACAGTTTCAGCGCCTGTTCGGCGTCTTGCTCGGTATAAAGCGGCAGCGCCGGAGTGTGTTTGGAGAAGCCATGGCGATTGGCAAACTCGGCCTCTTCTTCCTGCAAGCGGCCACTGTCACGCAGCAGGATTTTCACCAATTCACAGGTCGCGGGGGTGGCGTACACCGGCCCGCGATAACCGTTGCGCACCAGCACCGGTAAATAGCCACTGTGATCCAGATGGGCATGGGTCAGCACGATGGCGTCGAGGTCGCGAACCGGTACCTGGAAACGGTCCCAGTTGTGCAGACGCAGTTGTTTATAGCCTTGGAATAAACCACAGTCGATCAGCACATGGTGGTCGTGATGTTCCAGCAGGTACTTGCTGCCGGTCACCGTGCCCGCCGCACCGAGAAATGTCATTCGCATCGT
Organism: Pseudomonas sp. NPDC086112; assembly: GCF_044746425.1. Lineage (NCBI taxonomy): Bacteria > Pseudomonadati > Pseudomonadota > Gammaproteobacteria > Pseudomonadales > Pseudomonadaceae > Pseudomonas > Pseudomonas sp. NPDC086112. The sequence continues at coordinate 11,734 of NZ_JBIVCD010000014.1, forward strand.
CATTTCCTCAAGCCAGGTAACGCTTTACCCGACGGATAAACGCTTATCCATGGTTTCCCCTCGGTTCATCGCGGCAGGGAAGTGTCAGGCTGTGATGAACAGTATCTGGCGTTATCGCCGCGGGGCTCTGATTTTTGTCAACTAATGGCCGGCGAGTGATAGCCGGACGCACTCACAGAAGCCTTGTTGATTTAGCTCAATGTCTTGATGTCGTTCCAGTGTAGAAAAAACTGATCGGGCCAGGCTTGCGTCCGTTGTAATCCACGTATCAGACAGAGGGCATCACCATGAGCGACTTGAGTTTGCGTCAACATATTCTGGAAGAGCTTGAATTCCAGCCTGATATCGATGCTGCCAACATCGGTGTGACCGTGGACAACGGCGTCGTCACACTCTCCGGGCACGTCAAGAGCTACATGCAGAAAATCAACGCAGAACGCGCGGTAAAAAGCATCAAAGGAGTACGCGCGCTGGCCGAAGAAATTCAGGTCAGACCGGAGAAAAACGCTGGCACGGCGGATGACACCATCGCAGCCCGGGCCTTGAACATCATCGCGTGGAGCTCAGACGTTCCCGAGGATGACATCGAAATCACGGTGCAGAACGGCTGGGTCACCCTTGAAGGCGAAGTGGACTGGCAATACCAGAAAGAAACCGTGGAGCGGGCCGTGCACAAATTGTCGGGAGTGGTCGGCATCGACAACCTGCTGACCCTTCGTGCACGGGTGAATGCGGTCGATGTCCAGCAACGTATCGAAGAAGCCCTCAAGCGCAATGCCGAAGTCGATGCCAAGGAGATCCACGTCAAGGTCGAAGGCGACGTCGTGAAGCTTGAAGGCAGGGTTCATTTGTGGCGCGAACGCAAGATCGCGGAACGTGCAGCCTGGTCGGTGCCCGGTGTAAAGCAGGTTGAAGATCATTTGCTGCTCGCCTGAGTCAATGATCTGGGGAAATCGTGGATCGCACCGGCCGCGTTTCACTGGAGGTGCATGATGTTCGCGGTCACATTGATCAATACGCTGGTGGTGATCGTCGCAGTGGTGATCCACTACGAATGCCTGTTACGCCTCAATGACTGGTTGCCGAGGCTTAAACTCTGGAGCCGCTTCAGGATTGTCGTCGGGGTGTTCGGTGCTCTGCTGGCCCATGCCATAGAGGTGTGGTGCTTCGCGCTGGTTTATTACCTGATGGTGCGCTCCGGAGAATGGGGCAGCCTGATCGGCAATTTCGATGGTTCACTGATGGACTGCGTGTACTTTTCATTCACCACGTACACGACAATCGGTTTCGGCGATATTTCACCCGTGGGCAACCTCAAGTACCTGACGGGTCTGGAGGCCCTGACCGGTCTGGTACTCATCACCTGGACGGCATCCTTTCTGTTTATCGAAATGCAGAAGTACTGGAAGCGCAAATAACCCGCCGCCCTTCCCTTGCACGGATCGACTGAGACCGGCTTTTCATTAACGTCTGTCGAGATAACGGAACAGTTCCTCCTCCTGGTCAAAGTGCAGTTGCACAAGGGTATCCAGACGAATCAACTGGTGCTGAATCTCATCGGCGCAAGCCGTTGCAGGGTCGGCACTGAAGTCAGCGCTCATGCGCGCCAGCACATGGATAAGGCGAAAGATCTCTCGATGGGCATGGCTCAATGTCGACAAGGGGTCCTCACCCTGCATGCTTCGTGTCAGCAGCGGGTACAGGTTTTTTTCATCTTCGCGTTCATGGAGGGCCAGTGAGGTTTGCAGCTTATCCACCAGTTCACCCAAGTCGGCCTGTGCTTGCTCAAGTGGACGCAGGGCAAAGTCATTTGCCATCTTATGCAGATCGCTCAGCACCGTGGAAAGCTGATCGTGTTCATCCTGCAGGCGATCGATATGCTCCCCGGCAAGCTGTTGGTGCAGACCTCGCGACGGCATCAATGCACGCAGAGCATTGATAATGATCACCACGTCGATGCCTTCCTGCACAATGGCGCCGATAAGCGGCGGCAGGTAACCGAAGGCCGCCACAACCATGGCCAGCACGGACATGCCCATGCCGACCAACACGCCTTGGCGGGCGATGTGACGGGTGCGGCGGGCAATGTCCAGCGCCTCTACCAGACGATCCAGGCGATCCACCAGCAGCACAACCCCCGCGGCTTGCGCAGAGGCCGTGGCACCACTGGCCCCCATCGCCACGCCGACATGGGCGGCCGCCAGTGCGGGGGCATCGTTAATGCCATCGCCCACCATCAGTGTGCTGGCGCGCAGGCAGCCTTCCTGGACCGCACGCACTTTATCCTCAGGGGTCAACCCGGCACGCAGCTCGTCAATACCGGCAGACAGCGCAATCATCTCGGCGGTTTCCAGGCGATCACCCGTGAGCATGACGATTCTCTCAATGCCTCTGTTGCGCAGTCGACGCAGGGTTAGCGGGGTTTCCCGACGCAGGTTGTCCGAGAAAACCAGCAAACCGGCGAGTGCCCCATCCACTTCAATGAAACTGCCACTACACGCCAGGTAATCCATGTGGCGCAGCATGGTTGTGGCCCAGCCAGGCACGGGCATGTCTTTTTGCACAAACGACAAGGTGCCGAAGCGCACTCGCAGGCCATCGATCAGCCCGCAAAGACCCGCGCCCGGAATCTCCTCAACGTCCTGCGGCAGACTGAGCGGCAATCCACGCTGATAGGCCGCTGTGACAATGGCCTGGGAAATCGGGTGCGTCGAGGCCTGCGCCAGCGAAGCGGCCAGGCCAAGCAGGCGCTGCGGATCGAACGCTCCGTTGGTTTCAATCGACTGCAGACGGGCATGGCCGCTGGTCAGCGTGCCGGTCTTGTCGAGAAACACCTGCTTGACCCCGGCCAGCGCTTCCAGGGTCACGCCGTCCTTGATCAGGATCCCGCGCCGCGCCGCCCTGGAGATACCTGACATAATCGCGATCGGCACCGCCAGAATCAAAGGGCAAGGTGTGGCCACCACCAAAACCGCCAGCGCTCGCAAAGAATCTCCACTCATGTGCCAGGCGATCCCGGCAATCAGCAATGTCAGAGGAATGAAGAGCAATGCATAACGGTCGGCCAGACGCACGAAAGGCGCGCGCGAGCGTCGTGCGGCTTCGGCCAGGCGCACCACCCCGGCATAGGTGCTCTGCGCTGCCGTTCGCGTGGCTGTCAGGAGAATGGGCGCACCGACATTGGTCACGCCACTGGGCAATTGCTCCCCTGCCTGGCGGGTGACCGGCAGTGACTCACCGCTGAGCGCCGATTCGTCCAGAATGGCTGTAGAACTGAGGAGAAAGCCATCGACCGGTACCACCTCCCCCAAGCGCACAAGCAGTGTCTGCTGCGGTTGGATCTGCTCAACCGGTATCTGCCGTAAATCGCCACTTTCTTGCAGCCAGGCAAAGCGTGGCGCCCGGTCTACCAGCGCACGCAGCTCGCGTTCGGCGCGTTGTTTGGTAAAAAACTCCAGGATGCGACCTGACGCCAGCATCAAGGCAATCACCGCCGCCACCAGCGTCTGTTCAAAAAACAACGCCGCTGCAATCGACAGCAGTGCAATCAGATCTACACCGGCCTCGCGTCGGGCCAGGCGCCTGGCAATCTCGACGAGCAACACCAGGGCCATCACCAGACTACCTGCGGCCCAGAAAGTCGATGCCCAGTCAGACTTCCCGACGACCTGCGCAATGCCCCCGACCAGCAGGGTCAGGGTGGTGAGCAGCAATAGAGCCGGATCCAGCCACTTACCGAACATTGATGTGAGTTCCTGCACGCGACATGAATGGATAGAGCTTAGGACTCGAATGCCCGGCATGTTCGCAATGCGTCATCGGTATTGATCAGTATCGGCTTGATTATTTCGGTGGGTGGCGCCCTGCTCGCCTGGACGCTGCTAGCGGCCGAATCGGTGTTTACCCCGGCCAGGGAAAACGTCATGCCGGGGGCGCTCGCCGTGGAGAACAGCCAGGGTGTGCCGGCCAATGCGCTGTGGATCACCAATGGCTGCATTCAACTGTTCCTGCTGCTGACGCTGTATTCACCTTTCCATTTGGCGTATGACAAGCATCAGACGGTGGGGGTCGACGCTGGACGACTACCGTGCAAATACCGCTCGAACCAGTCGCCAGCCAGCCTGGCGACTGTTTCAAGCGCGCCTGTTTCTTCAAAAAGATGCGTAGCGCCCGGCACGACTTCCAGACGTTTCTCACACCGCAAGGCATGACTGCTTTGCACATTCAGATTGATCACCACCGGATCTTGCTCACCGACAATCTGCAGGGTCGCAGCCTTCACGCGGGCCAGCGCCGCACCCGCAAGGTCGGTCCGCCCTCCTCGGCTCACCACGGCATGCACCCGGTCCGCACGCTCGGCCGCTGCCATTAGCGCCGCAGCGGCACCGGTGCTGGCGCCGAACAATCCGATCCGAAGCTGTTGCAGTTCGGCATCCTGGCCAATCCAGTCGATCACCTTCACCAACCGCCCGCAAAGCAGTGCGATATCGAAACGCAGCTCCCGTGTCTGATTATCCAAGTGTTGCTCCGGTTCCGTGAGCAGGTCGAACAGTAATGTGCCCAGCCCTCGCCGGGCCAGCGACTCGGCAACTTGTTGATTACGCGGGCTTGAACGACTGCTACCGCTGCCATGGACGAAGACCACCAGGCCGACAGCGTTCTTGGGCAGACGCAGGTCGGCAGACAGCGCCACGTCCCCCAGGTCCAGCTTTCGATAGCGAGCCTCAATCATTTCAATCCTCCTGACCGGGAACACTCCCGCCGGATTCTCTGTGCCAGGCCCGTTGCAAAAGATCGATGACTTCATCGTCCGAGGTCTGGGAAAAGTTCATGTACCAATAACCGATCGACATCATCCACTCAGGAATGAGCGGGCAGATCACCTCATCGACTTCGCTATACAGGGCCTCTAGCGTATCAAGCGGTGCCACTGGCACCGCAACGACGATGCGCGACGGTGATTGCAGGCGCACCGCGTGTATCGCCGCCATCATCGAGGCGCCGGTCGCCAGGCCGTCGTCGACCAGAATCGCCACCTGATCCTTGAGTTGCACCGGTGCCCGCGTCCCGCGGTAGGCACGCTCGCGCCGCACCAGCTCCTGCGTTTCCCGTGCAACCACGTTATCGAGTGTGCGTTGATCGATACGGTTCGCCCGCAGCGCCTCTTCATTGACGATTTGTATGCCGCCACTGGCAATCGCGCCCATGGCGAACTCCTCATGGAATGGCACCCCCAGCTTGCGGACCAGTATCAGGTCGAGGCGCACCTCCAGGGCCGTGGCAATTTCATAGGCAACCGGCACGCCGCCACGGGGCAAAGCGAGAACGATGACATCGGGTCGATGAGCGTATTTGAGCAACGGTTCTACCAGTCTCCGACCGGCATCAACCCGGTCGCGCAAGAGGGTTTGCGATGAGGGGTTCTGAATCACTTGAAACCTCCCCGGCGATCACGCCTGTCGGTTCGTATCACTCCGCCCTGACTTCTCCAGACCGTGGGCAGCCGTCGCGTCCTCACTGAATCAAGCATCATCCTTAGTTTAGATTCCGCTCCTGAAGTCTCCTTGTTGTTGATTTATATCAAGTGCCCGCGCAAGGCTGTCCAGTGGTCCTCCCAAGGCGCATGCTCTACACAGCCCTTACGTTATGATTCACCCATCGGGCTTTCGACGGGAGACTGCCATGCCTACTCTGCCTTCGAGTCAGCGGTTGCGCTTGTACGACAGCGATGAACTCGAATTGGTGCTGCAGGCAATGGCGCGCCAGGCCGCAACACTGTTGCCGCCCGCTCAAGCGGCATTGGTCGGCATCCAGCGCCGTGGTGAGCCTCTGGCACAGCGTTTACGGCAACATCTGTCACGTCAGACCGGCCAGCCAGAACTGCCTCTCTACCCACTGAAGGTCAAGCGCTATGCCGATGACCTCAAGGTGCTGCATGCACACACTGCACTGACCGAGAACCCGCTTCTCAACACGCTGGACCTTGCCAATACCACCCTGCTGGTTGTCGATGATGTGCTGTTTGAAGGCCACTCGCTCCTGCGCACCTGCGCGTACCTGGCGCAACTCGGTGCTCGTCGGGTCTACACGGCAGTACTGGTCGACCGGCATGTCTGCCAGCAGCCGATCCATGCCGATATTGTCGGCGTGCACCTGCAAGTGGCCGCCCATGACATCGTCGAATGCAACGTGCCGCCCTATGAACTGGAGTTTTGCATTGAAGTGCTGCGTCATGGCGCCGCCCGCTGACTCGCTTTCCAGCCAATTGAGCGTAGTCGGCAAGGTCCGCCCCTAGACTGCCAGAACGCTGCAAGGCACCTGATACAGGATATGTTCGGTGGTGCTGCCCACAAGCTTGTTCAAGCCGTGAGACTGCACCCTGCCCATCACGATCACATCCACGTGTTGCTCAAAGGCGAACTCACTCAGCGCCGAGACGGGATGTCCCAGGATGAAATGCCGACGGTCAGACGGCACACCGTATCGACCGGCCAACTTGAGGAACGATTTCTCCAGGGCTTTACGCATTTGCCTGGTCAGTTCCGACAGCGTCAGACCACCACCGCCCATATCACCCAGATAGTCTGTCGAAGTGTCGCAGGCGTACAGCAGGTGCAACTCGGCATCACACTGCAGCGCGAGCCCGGTAGCCTGCTGGATAATCCGCTCATTCAGCTCGCTGTCTGAAGGGTCGGTATCGCAAGCATCAACCGCTGCCACCACCTTGCGCGGCAAGGCATGGCCACTGGCGCCCACCAGATAGACCGGAATCGGACAGTGGCGCAGCAGGTGCCAATCCTGAGGGGTGAAGAGCGCGCGCTTGAGCGCAGATTCATGCTGAACTTCCTTGATCAACAGGTCGGGCTGCATTTCCGTGACGTGATCAAGAATGTCCTGCTGCAGGTCATCGGCCCAGGCCACCTCCGTCGTCACTTCGATCCCCCGACCACGGATATTTTTTGCCTGACTCTGCAGCCAATCGCGATGGTCCTGCAGGTAACTCTCCCGAGCCGTTTCCCGCACGCCCTCTTCCAGCAGGGACAGAATGTCCAACGACTTTATCAAGGCAACGATGTGCAAAGTTGCCCCGCTGGCCTTGGCCAGGGCCGCTGCATGGTGTATTGCAGGCGAGTGGCGCAGGGCCGGGTTGATGATCAGCAATAACCGTTGGTACTGGCTCATGATCTGACTCCAGACAGGTGGCTTTTCAACGCCTGCACTACCTGTTGCGGGAGGCAGCCGTTGCGTCCTCGCTGGGTCAAGCACCAGCGTTAACCTCAGACTCCTCCGTTGGGATCTCCCTGGCGTTGATAAATATCAAATACCTGCGCCAGGCAGGCTACCCGCATAAACCTGCCTGGTAAGCGATAGCAGTTTGTGCGCGTCGATGCTTCTAGTCGTCACGCGTCCAGCTGACGCTCAGCCCGTACTCATTATCGTTGTACTGATAATCGGAGTGTCCTTTGAAAGCCGCTTCAAGTGCGTGACCCAGACGGTTCGCGAGATGGATACCGGTGGTGGTCACAATCAGCGCATCCTCTGAGTCGGTCAGGCTGATGAGGCGCTCCAGGGCATGTTCCGCTTTTTCCTGTTCCTCGGTATTTTTGATCAGGTTGACGATTTCATTCAGATGCTCAAGCAAGAAGCTGCCCGATAGCGTCAGCGTGCCGGCAGGCCTGTTGTCATTGGTACGCCGACAGGCTGGGCAGATCATCGATTGCGCGTCATGAATCACCGTGTTTTCAGGAATCTTCCAGGTCCAGTTACCCGCTTGATAAGCGGCTCCACACTCCGAACAGATGGCAGAACCTTCGACTCGCGGCAAACAATACGGATCATGCGCCGGGGTTTTGAACAGGTTGTTTTTTTGACTCTGCTGATACTTGTCCATGGTCTTTTCCTCACAAATGACTTGGATAAAAATCCCACGCGAAGCCGTGCTTTCAAATCGCCCCCTTGCAGTGGCGCGCATTGAAAACACCGTGAACCTCAAGACTTAATTTGGACCCGGTTCCTTGCTGCACAGGTTGATAATTGTCAATTCGGGCCAACAACCGACAGTCGGTCACCCCGCTATTGCCAGGGTCCGCATGGCGTAGCGCTTCACCCGCGAGGGAGAAGCTGAAGCAGGCTATCTTTAGTAAAGGGGTCGGTCGCTGGCCTGTAGAAACAGGGTGTCGCTTTTCAATGACTTTTCATCCCCTGGGCGTGGAACAACCCTGACCGCGCGGTGGCGGCCCGTTATAAACGACCCTGCGTTCCCACTCTGAGCCAAGGCCATGAAAAAGAACGACCAGTGGAATCTGTCCTACTTCGCGATCGCTTTTATCGTGCTGAGCCTCGCACAGATTTTCTTCGGCGAGCGCCAGGCGGTGCAGCCCCTCCCGTACAGCCAATTCCTGCAACTGTTGAACGAGCAAAAAGTCAGTGATTTGCGGGTCGACAAGGACCAGATCAGCGGCAAGTTGCAAGAGCCCATCGACGGACGCGAGCGGTTCTCCACCGTGCGGGTCGACCCGGCGCTGGCGACCGAACTGTCTCAATCGGGCGTCGGTTTTACCGGAACCACCGAAAACACCTTTTTGAACAGCCTGTTGGGCTGGTTGTTACCGTTTGTCCTGATCATGGTGTTCTGGAATTTCCTGTTTCGCGGGATGGCGGACAAACAAGGTCTTGGTGGGCTGATGAATGTCGGTAAGTCCCGGGCCAAGGTGTTTGTCGAACGCGACACCGGGGTCACCTTCGCCGATGTCGCGGGCATCGACGAAGCCAAGGCCGAGTTGGTGGAGATCGTCTCGTTCCTCAAGGACAAGGCCAAGTACGCACGCCTGGGCGCACACATTCCCAAAGGCACCTTGCTGGTGGGCCCGCCAGGCACCGGCAAGACGCTGGTGGCCAAAGCCATCGCAGGGGAAGCCGGTGTGCCGTTTTTCTCGATCTCCGGCTCCGAGTTCGTCGAGATGTTCGTCGGGGTCGGCGCAGCCCGGGTCCGCGACCTGTTCGAGCAGGCCAGGCAGGCGGCGCCCTGCATCATCTTCATCGATGAACTCGACGCATTGGGCAAGATGCGCGGCGTCGGTACGCTGGGCGGCAATGACGAAAAAGAACAGACCCTCAACCAGTTACTGGCCGAGCTGGATGGCTTCGATCCCCGTGAGGGCGTGGTGTTGCTGGCCGCGACCAACCGGCCTGAGGTCCTCGACCCGGCGTTGTTGCGGGCCGGGCGCTTCGACCGGCAGATTCTGATCGACCGCCCCGACCGCAAAGGTCGGGAGGCGATCCTCAAGGTCCATCTCAAGAAAGTCATTGTGGAGCCAGGGCTTGATGGCGCACGTATCGCCGAGATCACCACCGGTTTCACCGGCGCCGACCTGGCCAATCTGGTTAACGAAGCGGCCATCGTCGCCACTCGACGCGGCGCCGAAGCGGTCAGCCTGAACGATTTCACCGCGGCCGTAGAGCGGCTCATCGCGGGGCTTGAACGCAAGAGCAGCCTGCTCGATCCCGACGAGCGCCGGGTAGTGGCCTATCACGAAATGGGGCATGCTCTGGCCGCCAGCACGCTGCCGGCGATGGATCCGGTGCATAAAGTGTCGATCGTGCCCCGCGCCATCGGCTCGCTCGGCTATACCCTGCAACGACCGACCGAGGATCACTTCCTGATCAGTTGCCAGACCCTCAAGGACCGGATTGTCGTGCTGATGGCCGGGCGCGCCGCCGAAGACCTGGTCTATGGCCAGATCTCCACCGGGGCCGCCGATGATCTGGGCCGCGCGACTGATATCGCCCGCCAATTGATCACCCGGTTCGGCATGAGCGCCGAACTCGGACAATCGGTGCTGGAGCGGCAAAACGCAACGTACCTGGGAGACCGCATGGCCACGGTGGGCGAGAAGGATTATTCGGAACAGACCGCCCGGGAAATCGACCTGGGTATCCGCGCCCTGCTCGATGAAGCCTACCAACGGGCCAAGGCATTGCTGGAGAGTCGTCGGGCCGACCTGGATGAGGGGGCCCGCCTGTTGCTGGAAAAGGAAACCCTCACCCCCGAGGAATTCCCGCCGCTGATGCCACTCAAGCCTGCCCCGGCATTACCGAAACTGTGATAACCATCAAGCCCGGTTATCCGGCGCCGGTGTCCATTGCCACTGCATCACTTCGGGCATGTCTTGCCCGTGTTCGATGAGATAAAGCTTGTGCTTCTCCATCGTCGCCCAGTAGCGCGCCCGGGCGGTCTGGAGCTGATCATGCAGCCGGGGCACGCGCTCGATGACATCCAGTGCCAGCTGATAACGATCCAGGTTGTTGAGCACCGCCATGTCGAACGGTGTGGTGGTCGCCCCCTCGTCCTTGAAGCCGCGGACATGAAAGTTTTCGTGATTGGTGCGCTTGTACAGCAGTCGGTGGATCAGCGCGGGATAGCCGTGGAAGGCGAAAATCACGGGTCGGTCGACGGTGAACAGTTCATCGAATGCGTTGTCCGGCAAACCATGGGGATGGTGGTACGACGGTTGCAGCACCATCAGATCGACGACATTGATCACCCTCACCCGCAAATCCGGCACGTATTCGCGCAGCAAGGTGACCGCGGCCAGGGTTTCAAGGGTCGGAACGTCGCCGGCACAGGCCATGACCACGTCGGGATCGCTATCATCCTGGCAGGCCCAGTCCCACCGTCCGATACCGACCTGGCAATGACGAATCGCCGCATCGATATTCAACCATTGCCATTCCGGTTGCTTGCCGGCCACGATCACGTTGACGTAATTGCGGCTTCTGAGGCAATGATCGGCCACCGATAAGAGGCAATTGGCGTCGGGCGGCAGATAGATCCGGACCACGTCCGCGGTTTTGTTCGCCACCAGATCAATGAACCCCGGATCCTGGTGGGAGAAGCCGTTATGGTCCTGGCGCCAGACATGGGACGTGAGCAAATAGTTGAGCGAGGCAATGGGTTTGCGCCATGGCACTTCAGCGGCGGTTTTCAGCCATTTGGCATGCTGGTTGAACATCGAGTCGACGATGTGGATGAACGCCTCGTAACAGGAAAAAAGCCCATGCCGGCCCGTCAGCAAATAGCCTTCGAGCCAGCCTTCGCACACCTGCTCGCTCAGAATCTCCATCACCCGGCCATCGGCTGCCAGATTGACGTCGTCGACGCCCAGTGGCTCCATCCATGCCTTGGCGCTGACTTCATACACCGCATCCAGCCGGTTCGAGGCGGTTTCGTCCGGGCCGAACAGACGAAAATTGTTCGACGTCAGATTGTCTTTCATCACGTCTCGCAAAAACGCTCCCAGCACCCGTGTGGCTTCTGCGCGCAGACCACCGGGAACCTCGATGTTCACCGCATAATCGGTGAACCGCGGCAGCTCCAGCGGTCGCAACAGCAGCCCACCGTTGGCGTGGGGATTGGCGCTCATTCGCCGGTGGCCGGTCGGCGCCAGGGCGGCGATTTCGGGCAGCAAGGTGCCATTGGCGTCAAACAGCTCGTCAGGGCGGTAGCTGTAGAGCCATTCCTCCAATTGCCGCAAGTGCGTGGGTTGCTGAAAATCGGCCAGCGGGACTTGATGCGCGCGCCAGGTGCCTTCGACCCGACGACCATCGACGAATTTCGGTCCCGTCCAGCCCTTGGGCGTGCGTAATACCAGCATCGGCCACAAGGGCCGTTCCGGTGGGCGGGTTTGCGGCCGTTGGCGCGCGATCCGTTGAATTTCACGAATCTCCAGCACCATGGTGTCCAGCGTCCTGGCCAGGGCCTGATGAACCTCTGCCGGGTCATCCCCTTCGACGAAATACGGATCGTAGCCATAGCCATACATCAACGCCGATAGCTCCTCCTCGCTGATGCTGGAGAGCACGGTCGGGTTGGCGATTTTGTACCCGTTCAGATGCAAAATCGGCAGCACCGCCCCGTCACGCGCCGGGTTGAGAAACTTGTTGGAGTGCCAACTGGCCGCCAACGTCCCGGTTTCGGCCTCGCCGTCGCCAATGACACACGCCACCATCAAATCCGGGTTATCGAACGCGGCGCCGTAGGCATGGGCCAGGCTATAGCCCAGCTCGCCTCCTTCATGGATCGACCCCGGAATCTGCGCTGAAACATGGCTGGAAATGCCGTAGGGCCAGGAAAACTGCCGGAATAGTCGAGTCAGACCGTTAGTGTTGCACCCCACCGACGGGTTGAATTCGGTGTACGTCCCTTCCATGTAGGTCTGGGCCACGACCGCCGGGCCGCCATGCCCGGGGCCGGCGATGAAGATCATGTTCAGGTCGTGGGTCGTGATCAGGTGGTTGAGGTGCGTATAGATCAGGTTCAATCCCGGCGTCGTGCCCCAATGCCCCAGTAGCCGTGGCTTGACATGCGCCAGCGTCAGCGGCTCCTTCATCAGCGGGTTGTCCTTGAGGTAGATCTGCCCGACCGCCAGATAGTTGGAGGCCCGCCAGTAGGCATCCAGCCCTTCCAGTTGCTCGGCACTCAAAAAATCGCTCATGACGTTCTCCGCGAGGGGCTCGGTATACCGATTAAACATGCGCCAATTCTGGGAGTCTGCAACGCGCAAGACTTGATTTACATCAAGTCCTGCGCCGGCCGCCCCGTCTCGACGAGGACGAGCCTTTTCCCGCTCGTCGATTGCCCCCGTAAACGCCCGATTTAAGTTGCGATCCAAACTATCCTTTACCCACTATCAGGGGGCTACAAGTGATGCCCGAAACCCGACCCTACCAACATCATTATCTGAAGGCCGCGTGCTCCAACTGCAGCGTCCTGGAGTTATGCCTGCCGATCGGCTTGACCGGTCAGGAGGTCGAGCGGCTGGATACCCTGATCGTTCAGCGGGTAAAGGTGAAAAAAGGTGCCGCCCTGTACCGGGCCGGTGATCCGTTGCGCTCGCTGTATGCGGTACGCATTGGTGCATTCAAGACCAGCATGCTGTCGGTCGATGGCCGCGAGCAGGTGACCGGTTTTCAGATACCCGGCGAGATGCTCGGTCTGGACGCCATCAGCGACGATCGGCACGCCTGCAGCGCCTTTGCCCTGGAAGACAGCGAAGTCTGCCCCCTGCACTACGCACAACTGGAGAAACTCGCCCAGGAGTTGCCCTCACTGCAACACAACATGAACAAGCTCCTGAGCCGGGAGATCGTGCGTGATCACAGCATGCTCATGATGATGGGTAACATGAACTCCGATGAACGCCTGGCAACCTTCCTGCTGAACCTGTCGCAACGGCTGAGCATTCGCGGGTACTCGTCCAGAGACTTCGTGCTGAAGATGCGCCGTGAAGAGATCGGCTCGTATCTGGGCCTGCGCCTGGAAACCATCTGTCGGGGCATCGCTCATCTACGGGATCAGGGGTTGGTCGAGATTTCCGGGCGTAATGTCAAAGTCCTGAATCTGGAGGGGCTCAAGCAATTGGTCGTCGGCTGTCACCAGCAGTCGCCCCCCTGACGCCCCAGGTGCATCGGCTTTTGGAGAATCGTCATGCGCGCGATGGTTTTGCATGCCCCCGGCCAGCCGCTGCAACGGGAGGAGCGTGCCATCCCGATACCCGACGCACGCCAACTGTTAATCAAAGTCCTGGCCTGTGGCGTGTGCCGCACCGACCTGCATCTGGTGGATGGTGAATTGCCGCAAGCAGTGCTGCCGCGGGTGCCGGGCCACGAAATCGTCGGTGAAGTGACGGCGGTGGGTACCAACGTCGCGCCCGACTGGGTCGGTAAGCGCGTGGGCGTTCCCTGGCTCGGCTGGACGTGCGGTGAGTGCACATTCTGCCGCTCGGGCCGGGAGAACCTCTGCGATCGCGCCCGGTTCACCGGCTGTCACCTGGATGGCGGTTATGCCGAGTACACCGTTGCCGACGCCCATTTCTGTTTTCCCATCCCGGACGCGCTCTCGGCCGCCGAAGCCGCACCGCTGCTGTGTGCCGGGCTGATCGGTTTTCGCGCCTTGCAAATGGCCAAAGGGGCGCGTCATCTGGGTCTTTATGGCTTCGGCGCGGCGGCGCATCTGGCGATTCAGGTGGCACGGGGCCGGGGGCAGCAGGTGTATGCCTTCACCCGACCGGGCGACAGCGAGGGCCAGGCCTATGCCCGAACCCTGGGCGCCGAATGGGCAGGTCCCTCGGATCAACCGCCGCCGCACCCGCTCGACGCCAGCCTGATCTTCGCCCCCGTCGGTGCGCTGGTGCCACTGGCGCTGGAGGCCACCGTCAAGGGTGGCTGTGTGATTTGCGCGGGCATCCACATGAGCGACATTCCCAGCTTCCCTTATCGATTGCTGTGGGGCGAACGCAGCATCCGTTCAGTGGCAAACCTGACTCGCGAGGACGGCACGGCGTTTTTTGCAGAGCTGCGTCATACGCCCGTGCACAGCGATGTCACCTGTTTCGCCCTGGACGATGCCAATCAGGCACTGGCCAGCCTGCGGGCCGGTCAGGTCAAAGGCGCGATTGTGCTCATCCCCTGACACGCGATCCCGGCTGTTTGACCGCCAGAATACTGCCCGGCACCGAGTAAAGCGCCCGTTCCGTGTTGCTGCCGATCAACCGATCGAACCCCACCCGATGCACCGTGCCCATTACAACGACATCGGCCAGATACTCCTCGACAAACTCACTCAGCACCGGCGCCGGCAGGCCCATGATGAAATGCCGGCGCTCCGGTGGCACGCCATAGCGATCGGCCAGGCTCACAAACGCCTGGTGCAGGGATTGCCGCAGCTCCTCCATGAAGTCCACGTTCCACCCGCCGCTGACCAAGGGCGCATCGCCATTGAAGGCCGGCGACAAGTCATACGCGTACAGCAGATGCAGCGGTGCATCGCATTGCAGGGCCAGTGCATTCGCCGATTGAATGATGGTGTCGTTGAGGCCACTGATTTGCGTCGAGGGGTCGAACGGGTCCACTGCCGCCACGATCCGGTGCGGCAAAGCGTGACGGGCCTGATTGACCAGATGCACCGGCACTTGGCATTCGCGCAGCAGATGGCAATCCAGAGGGGTGACAAACACGCGCTTGAGCAGCGGCTCCAGCGTGACGTCCTTGATCAGCAGGTCGGGCTTGAGCTCTTCGACGCACCTCAGGATGTCCAGCAATGGATGAGTGGTGAAGACCACTTCCACGCTCACTTTCAGTCCCTCACCGCTGAGGCGCTGAATTTCTTCCGCCATCCAGCGGCGATAGCGGCGCAGATAGCGCTGGTACTCCGCCTCATCGGTTTTTTCTTCCCACAAATGGATGATCGGGGCCGGTTCTATGAACGCCCGCACATCCAGAATCGCCCCGCTGACCTTGGCGAGGGCAACGGCGCGCTGCAAGGCCGGGGATTGGTACAGGGTTCGGTCGGCGATCAGCAACACACGTTGATATTGACCCATCACACACCTCGATTCGGTGCCGGTCCAAAGCGCCGGTATGTTCCCAGACTGCGCTCGTTACCCCCTGGCCCGGTTGATTTACATCAGATGCAAGCGTTTGAGCCTGCCTGTCACGAGTGTCTGATCCAGATCAGATTCAAGCGCCGCCAGCGGCGTAAAAAAGAAATGAACCGCGTGGTTCGTTGCGACGCGCGAGCCTTTCAACCCGAATGGAGAATTGCACCATGCTCACTGTTAAAGACCACAATGACCGAGCGGCCGCCGCCTACGCTGCCGTCTCCGGACAGTACTGGATTGAAGCGCTCAGGGACGGGCGCCATGTGCTGATCCGGCCGCTGACAGAAAAAGACCGCGAACGTGAATATGCTTTTATCAAGCAGCTGTCCCCGGAGTCGCGGCACATGCGCTTTCTGGCGCAAGTCAATGAGCCCGGCACGGCCATGCTCGACCAGTTGATGGATGTCGACGGCAAGAAGCGGTTGGCTTACATCGCCCTGATCCATGACAACGGCAAACTGATTGAAATCGGTGTCAGCCGCTATGCCGCCACCGCCGACACTGAGTGTGAATGTGCCGTGACGGTTGCCGATGAGTACCAGCATCTGGGCTTGGGCACCACGCTGATGGAGCATTTGATCAAGGCCGCGCGCAAGAATGGTTTTCGTCAGATGTATTCCGTCGACGCCGCCAGCAATGCCCCCATGCGCGATTTGGCCAAAGCCCTGGGCTTTGAGACCCGTCACGATCCCGATGACAGTCGTCAGGTCATTCATAGCCTCTATCTGTAAAAAAAACGCCCCTCGGCGTGATTGGATCCGCCGAGGGGTGTTTCAACACTCAGGGCTCTAACAACGAGTGCCGACCCGCCGTTCGGTGTTTTTTTCAACGGTGTCCGCCAACAACGCTAGGCTTACAAACAATGTGGTGATCATCGCCATTTTGCAGGGAGCGCAAAAATGGAAATCATTAACCGTTGGCAAAACCTCTCCCTCAGGATGGCCCAGGGAGGAATGCCGCAATGAAGCTTTCCAATCATTACAAATGGACTGCCTTGGGCGCCATTGCGCTGACTCTTTTCAGCGTACTGATATTTTTGCTGATCAAATCCTATTCCTACGACACATCGACCTACTTCGAGTCGCGCGACTTCGTTCGCCAACTCAAGCAGTTCGATGCCAACTGGAACGTGAAGGTTCTGAGAGCCAAAATCGGCCTGAACGACAATTTGTTTCTGGGAGCCCCCGCTGAAGCAGAACAGCGATGGGCGCAGCTCGACAACCTCAATGCGACCGGCCCCCTCTCGACCCTTTGGCAAACTCGACGCGAGGGTTATCTGGATGCGGTAGAAAACAAAACCCGACTGGTTGAGCAATTCAAACAGCACAACACGGCCTTGCGAATATCATTCGAGGCCCTGCCTGAGCTGGAAGATAACATTCGGGTGTTGCTGGAAGATTTCAACGACAAACGCCCGAAAGTGGATGCTGTGGCGGCCTCAGTGGTGTTCGATGTTACGTTGGACACCCTTGAATACGCCCTCTATGTCTCCAGCGAAAGGGCTGAGGAAATCTCCGGACATATGAAGTATCTGAATGAATACATCAATCAACTGCCGCCCGAACAGCGCCCGCCTTTCACTGCCTTTGTAGACGCGGTGAATGCCATTGTTCGAGAACAGCCCATCGTCAATGATCTGCTTGATCGCATCAGTGTGATTCCGGTCGCACGGCAGTTGGACAGCATCAACGAATTATTGAACGAGAAACAACGGCGCACCAGCGCGACAGACCGCCAATATCACCTTTACCTGGGCATATGCGCCGGCATCATGGCCCTGCTGTTGTTGTATCTGGCCGGCCGCCTGATTCGCAGTTATGCCCTGATCAACAAGATGAACAATGAGTTGCAAACGGCAAACGAGCGACTGGAGCAACGCGTCGAGGAACGCACCCGCGAACTGCTGGAAGCCGAGCGCGAACTGGTCGATGCCGCGCGGATGGCCGGCATGGCGGAGATCGCGAGCAATGTGCTGCACAACGTAGGCAATGTGCTGAACAGCGTTAACGTCTCGGCAGATGTGATCACCCGCAAATTGGCGGCCAGCAAAACCCTTGGCCTGGGTAAAGCGGTAAACATGATGAACGAGCATGCCGAAGACCTGGGGCAGTTCATGACCTTCGATGAAAAAGGCAAACTGCTTCGCGGTTACCTCAATCAACTGGTCGACTCCATCGCGACCGAGCAATCGAGCATCGTTGACGAACTGTCGCAACTGACCAAAAGCATCGATCACATCAAGGACATCGTTTCCACTCAACAGGCCTATGCCGGTGCCGCCAGGCTGGTCGAGCCGTTGAACGTCGTCGATCTGTTCGAGGATGCGTTACGCATGAATTCCGGCGCCTTGAGTCGACACCATGTCGTCGTCACCAAGGACTACCAGGACACGCCAACGATCATCGGCGACAAACACCGACTGCTGTTGATCCTGATCAACCTGATCAGCAATGCCAAATATGCAATGTCCAAGGTCAGCGACCATCAGCGCCAGATGACGCTGGGCGTCAAGATTGTCGATAACACAACGCTGCGCCTCAGCGTAGAGGATCAGGGCGAAGGGATCGCTGCCGAAAACATCACCCGCATCTTCAATCACGGCTTCACCACGCGCAAGGAAGGTCATGGTTTTGGCCTGCACAGTTGTGCGCTCGCGGCGGTAGAGATGAACGGGCATCTTCGCGTGCATAGCGATGGACCGGGCCACGGAGCGGTTTTCACCCTGGAGATTCCGCTGGAAACGGCGCATGCATTGCCGACCGCTGGAATGTCAGTTAGTTAAGCGCAGAACCTGTGGGAGCGGGCTTGCTCGCGAAAGCGGTATGTCAGGCGACATCAATGTTGACTGTGCCGTCGTCTTCGCGAGCAAGCCCGCTCCCACAGGGACTGCGCTTGATTCACTGGCATTAGTCGTCCCGCCAACACGACTACCCCACCAAGGCCATCAACTGTTGACGCTGCGCATCCGTGAGCATCGGGCCAAAACCGGCACCGGCGTTTTCCGCCATGTAGCGCGGGTTGCTGGTACCGGGGATGACACAGGTCACCGCCGGATGAGCCAGCAGGAACTTGAGCGCCAATTGCGCCCAGCTAATGACCCCCACTTGCGCGGCCCATCCCGGCAGCGGTTTGCCTTTCAAACGCACGAGCAAACCGCCGCCGCCGAAAGGTCGATTGCAGATCACCGCCACACCGCGCTCACGGCACAGCGGCAGGATTCGCTTCTCGACACCGCGGTCGTCCAGGGCATAGTTGATCTGCAAAAAGTCCATCGGTTCGGCTTTCAATACCGCTTCCACCTCGTCATACGCCGACGCGGTGTAATGGGTGACGCCGATGTAGCGGATGCGCCCTTCTGCCTTCCATTGGCGCAGGGTGGGCAGGTGGGTTTTCCAGTCCAGCAGGTTGTGAATCTGCATCAGATCGATACGGTCGGTCTGCAACAGCTTGAACGACTGTTCCATCTGCGCGATGCCTTCTTCGCGACCCTGGGTCCAGACCTTGGTGGCCAGAAACGCAGGCGAACGAGGCCGATGGATCGACAGCAATTCACCGGTCGTCTGCTCGGCGCGACCATACATCGGCGAGCTGTCAATCACCGTGCCGCCCTTCTCGAACAACGCGATGAGCACGGCGGGCAGTTGCTTGTAGGCGGAGTCGGAAGGCGCGACATCAAAGCCACGATAGGTGCCCAACCCGACCATGGGTAACGGCTCGTTGCTGGAAGGAATGGCTCGGGTCAGCATGTTCTTGCCTCCTGTTTCCGTCGACGGCGCCGATGCGGCATAGGCCGGATCGAAGGTGAAGACCGCCGAAACACCGGCAGCCAGCGTGAGTATTTTTCTACGGCTGAAAACAATCATAGGCAAAGACCAGTCAGTAACACGCAACCCTGTGGGAGCGGGCTTGCTCGCGAAGACGGCGGCACAGTCAACATTGATGCTGCCTGACACACCGCTTTCGCGAGCAAGCCCGCTCCCACAGGAATTGCGCTTGATTGACTGACATTGGGCACCTCTCCTGTACAGCTGAATTTGCTGAACTACACTTTGGCCGCACTCAGGCAATAGCTGTCTCAAGGCCCAAAGCAGTCCATGTCGTCCACTAAACTTAGCCGAATGTCGCGCACCCTGATGTCTCTCTTCGCATTCGTTGCCGTTGCGTACCTGGTGCTCTGCGCGGCGCTGTTCGTCTTTCAGCGCGCCCTGATCTACTACCCGCAACCACGCGCGATCGACGCGCCCGAAACATTGCTGACGCTGCAAGTCGCCGATGCGCAAGTGCTGGTGACCGTCAGGCCACACGACGGCCCGAAGGCGTTGATCTACTTTGGTGGCAATGCCGAGGACGTTTCCCGCAGCCTGCCCGATTTTTCCCAGGCCTTTGCGGATCATGCGATCTACTTGCTGCATTACCGAGGCTACGGTGGCAGTTCCGGGTCGCCGTCCGAGGAGGCGATTCAGCAAGATGCCATGACCTTGTTCGACATGGTCTACAACACCCATCCCACTATCGCCGTGGTCGGGCGCAGCCTGGGTTCGGGCGTCGCCGTGCGCCTCGCCAGCCAACGCCCGGCCTCGCGCCTGATCCTGATCACGCCCTACAACAGCCTTGAAGACCTCGCCGCCCGGCAGTTCCGTTGGTTCCCGGTGAAGTGGCTGCTTCAGGACAGGTTCGAATCCTGGAAATATGCCTCTCACATCACGGTCCCGACGCTGTTGATGGCGGCCGAACACGACGAAGTCGTACCGCGCTCAAGCACGGAGCGGCTCTACACGCATTTCGCCAAGGGCGTGGCCTCGCTGCAGGTCATACCGGGCACGGGCCACAATTCGATATCCGAGAGCCCCCAATACTTGAAACTGCTAGGCGCCGCGTTGTAAGGGCCCGCAGGACGACTGGCACATCAGGGGACAGTCACAAAATCGACATCAACGCTTAACATTTTTTTTACATATGAGCAGGCACGGTATACGGCGGCGGGCACTGCGCTCATGAGCACCGCGCAAGCTTGGGATAAACAACGGAGCAAGGCATGGAGCCTACAGTGGTATCAACCAAAAAAAATAAGCTGATCAACACACACTCAGGGGTAAATGTCATGCAAAGGCCTCCTTTGCGCACGGCGGGGATTGGTCGCGCACAGGCGCGGGCCTCATGACGGTTCTGGTCACGGGCGCCGCCGGTTTCATCGGGTATCACACCGTCAAGCGATTGTGTCGGGAAGGCCTTGAAGTGGTCGGCATCGACAATCTCAACGACTACTACAGCGTGGAACTCAAACATGCACGGCTCAAGGCGTTGGAATCCTTGCCGGGCTTTCGTTTCCAGACTCTGGACATCGTCGACAAACCGGCCTTGATGGCGCTGTTCGAAGACCATGCTTTCACCGAGGTTGTGCACTTGGCGGCCCAGGCGGGCGTTCGCTATTCGCTGGACAACCCGGACGTCTATGCGCAGTCGAATCTGGTGGGTTTTCTCAATGTGCTGGAAGCCTGTCGGCATCACCGCCCCGCGCATCTGATCTATGCCTCGAGCAGCTCGGTGTACGGTACCAACCGCAAAATGCCGTTCAGTGTCGAAGACGCCGTCGATCATCCCATTTCGCTGTATGCAGCCACTAAACGAGCCAATGAACTGTTGGCGCACAGCTACTGCCACCTCTATGGCCTGAAGGCCAGCGGTCTTCGCTTTTTTACCGTTTACGGGCCTTGGGGGCGCCCCGACATGGCGCTGTTCAAGTTTACCGAGGCGATCATCAAAGGCTTGCCGATCGACATCTATAACCATGGCCAGATGTCGCGCGACTTCACCTACATCGACGACATCGTCGAAAGCATCGCTCGCCTGCGCTCAAAACCACCGGTGCCGAACGGGCCAGAGGATGGCGTAAACCGAATCTTCAACATAGGCCGCGGCCAGCCAGTGCCGCTGCTGGAATTCGTCGATTGCCTGGAAGCGGCATTGGGCATCAAGGCCCAACGCAACTTCATGCCGCTACAGGCGGGCGATGTGGTCAAGACCTGGGCCGATATTTCGGCACTGGCCGAGTGGGTCGACTTCCGCCCTCAGGTGACGGTTGAAACAGGCGTGGCGGAATTTGTGAAGTGGTATCGCCACTTCTACCAGATATGAAACGTGAGCCCTTGATAATAAAAGACCAAGGCGCAAGGGGGACTCTATGAGCCAAGACATTTTTGTATCTGTATTGATTCCAGCAAAAAACGAAGCGAACAACCTCAAACCTTTACTTGAGGAAATCCGCACCGCACTGGCCGATGAGGCTTACGAAATCATTGTCGTGGACGATGGCAGTACCGATTCCACCTTGCATGAACTGCGGCAGATGAAAAACAACGGCCTGAGCGCGTTGCGCATCCTGCGTCATGAGCGTTCGCTGGGACAAAGCACCTCGCTCTACCATGCAGCGCTCAATGCCCGGGGCCAATGGCTGGCGACACTCGATGGCGACGGACAAAACGACCCCGCGGACATCCCCGGGATGTTGGCGCTGGTGCGCGGTGAACAAGGTCTGGTAGACGTTCAGTTGGTGGCTGGTCACCGGGTCAACCGCCGCGATACCGCCAGCAAGCGCTGGGCCTCGCGTTTCGCCAACGGCCTGCGCAGCCGCCTGCTCAAGGACGCCACGCCGGACACCGGCTGCGGGCTGAAACTGATCGAGCGTGCGGCGTTTCTGCGCTTGCCGTACTTCGACCATATGCATCGGTTCATTCCTGCGCTGATCCAGCGTCACAACGGCCGCATGATCGTCCATCCGGTCAACCACCGGCCCCGCACGGCCGGGGTGTCCAAATACGGCAACATCGACCGTGCCCTGGTGGGTATTCTCGACCTGTTCGGCGTTTGGTGGCTGATCAAGCGCACACGGCTGAATACCAATGCACAGGAGATCGAAGGATGAACCTCTCCCGCGAAACCCTATGGCTGGTGATCGGCTTCGGTGGCCAGATCGCCTTTACCGGGCGCTTCGTCTTGCAGTGGCTGTACAGCGAATACAAGAAACGCAGCGTGATCCCGGTGAGCTTCTGGTACCTGAGCATCGTCGGCAGCACCTTGCTGTTCGCGTACGCCATTTACCGGCAAGACCCGGTCTTCATTGTCGGCCAGGCCTTTGGCTCCATCGTCTATTTGCGCAACTTGCAATTGATTGCCCGCAGCAGACATTTAAAGGACTGAGCCATGCGCAAAACCCTGTCGCCCGGGATCGAATGCCTGGGCCTGATGCTGCTCGCCTTGCTGTTGATCGGCGCCGGGCTGGGGCTGCGTCAACCGCAGAATGTGGACGAAGAACGTTTCCTCGGCGTGGCCCTGGAAATGCTGCACAACGGCGCGTGGTTCATCCCCCACCGCGCCGCGGAGATATACGGCGATAAGCCGCCGATCTTTATGTGGACGGTGGCGTTCTTCGCGTGGCTCACCGGCCTGCCCGCCCTCGCCCTCTATATTCCGGGGCTTTTGTCGGCCGCCACGGTCACGGCCATCGTCTACGATCTGGGTCGCAGATTATGGAATCAGCGCATCGGTCGGACGGCGGCGCTCTTGTACCTGGCCACGTATCAGACTTACAGCATCTTGCGAACCGGGCAGATCGACAGCTTTTTGATTCTGTTCACGTCGCTGGGCTTGTACGGGCTGGCGCGACATCTGCTGCTTGGGCCGGCGTGGCGTTGGTTCTATGTGGGCTGCGCCGCCATGGGCATAGGCGTGATCACCAAAGGGGTCGGCTTCGTCCCGGTCCTGATGCTGATTCCGTATGCCTACGCGGTGCGCAAAAACTGGTCCGGTGTGGTGGCCATGCCGGGCGAAGCGCGCAAGTGGTTCCTGGGCTTTTTGGTTGCGCTCGGCGCCATCGCCATCTGGCTGCTGCCCTTGGCGCTTTCCATTGTGCTCAATGGCACTGCGGATGAAATCGCCTACGCGCGAGAAATCCTGCTGCGCCAGACGGCGGCACGCTATGCCGCCGCGTGGGACCACCGCGAACCGTTCTGGTATTTCTTCGTCAACGTGATCCCGCAATACTGGCTGCCGTTGGTGCTGGCCCTGCCTTGGCTGGTGCCGGCCTGGCGCCGGCAACTGCGCAAACACGACGGTCGAGTGCTAGTGCTGCTGGGCTGGGTCGTGCTGGTGGTGTTGTTCTTCTGCCTGAGCAGCGGCAAGCGCAAGTTGTACATCTATCCGGCGCTGCCAGGGCTGGTGCTGGTGGCCGCGCCGCTGATTCCATGGCTGCTCAAGCGCTGGTTCGGTAAACGCCCGCGCGGTCGGCGAATATTCCAGGCGCTGGTGGTGACCTGGTTTGTTCTGTGGTTCGCCCGCGGTTTCGTCGAGCCGATCAAGGAAGGTCCCAACCCCCATGAAGCGATTATGGCGCAGGCGGCAACCATGACCCACGGCGCTGACCTGGTGCTGGTCAACTGGCGCGAGGGCCACTGGTTATTCGCCCGGCAGCCGATCGTGCATTTCGGCGTTAGAAACTCCTCGGTCGAACAAGCGGCACAGTGGCTGCGCGACCACCGTGAGGCGTACGCCCTAGTGCCGGACGGAGTGTTGAGCCAGTGTTTCAATCCTGAAGCCGCCCATGCGCTGGGCGAAACGTCTCGTGCGCAGTGGTCGATCGTAGGCGCCGATGCCGATAACGGCCGTTGCCATCCCGGACAGCCACCCAAGGTCTATCGCTTCAGCTGGGACAAGGAAAAGTCATGAGAAAGGCATGGAAGCCGGGAATATTTTTCATTGTTGTATTGCTTGGCGCCTACGCGGTTTCGGTACATTTTATGGTCCACCGGCAGCTGTATGCGCACTGGCAAAACCTCTGGCACGGCAATCAGGCGCCGGACAAAAACATCTGGCTGCCGGACTATAAGGCCGTGATCCAGGCCAAGCCTATTGCGAGCGTCACCGATTTGTCCGGCATCACCTATGACCCGGACCGGGATCGTCTGTTGGGGATCACCAATAGTTCTTCCATGGCGATTGTCACGCTGAGCCGTAACGGCGATCTGCTTGAACGTTATCCGCTGATCGGGTTCCAGGACACGGAAGGCATTGCTTACTTGGGTAAGGGGCGAGTGGTGATCGCCGATGAAGTGTTGCAGCGACTGTACGTCGTCACTTTGCCGAGTACCCCTGGCCCTATCCATGCGCAAAACGCACCGTTTCTCGCCATCGAGATCAACCTGAGCGAACACAACAAGGGCTTTGAAGGCGTGACATATGATCCGGTCAATGATCGCGTCTTCGCGATCAAGGAACGCGACCCGCGGCAGCTGTATTCGGTCACGGGCATGCTCGCGTCCATCGACGGCTCGTGGCAGGTCCGCATCAAGGACTTGACGAACTGGATCGACCGCAGCGTCTTCGGCATGGACCTTTCCGAGGGTTACTACGATCCTCGGACCGGTCACTTGCTGCTGCTGAGCGAGCAGTCCTCCAACCTGACCGAACTCGATCAGGACGGAATTTTCGTCAGCATCCGCTCCTTGCTCGGTTTGACGGATGACCTCGAAAAAACCATACCGCAAGCCGAAGGCATGACCATGGACGCCGATGGCGAGCTTTACATTGTGAGCGAGCCCAATCTGTTTTATCGGTTCAGTAAATCGAAGGCCGCTGTGGCGGAGAGTCAGCAGAAGCATTAGATGGACTGGCCTCATCGCGAGCAGGCTCGCTCCCACAGGGGATCTGCTATGAATCCATTTTTTGCGATCGCCGCAGATCAAATGTGGGAGCGAGCCTGCTCGCGATGAGGCCCGCAAGAACACCCTCCTGTTTCCGGTTAAATCACACCGAATCAGGCCCAGCTTCAGCCGCCGCCATGTGCGCCTTCAAAAACCCGATAAACGCCGTCACCTTGGGTGATGGCAAATGCTCCCGAGCTGTCACCGCATTCAGGTCCTGTGGCGGCCCGATCCATTCCGGCAGCACCCGGCGCAGTCTTCCCGCGTCCACATCGGCCTGCATGCTTTGATCCATGCCCAGGCTCAACCCTTCGCCGGCACACAATGCATCTTTTAGCAGGGCAGGATCATTGGCAATGATGGTCGGCTCAACCCGATAACTGCGCATTTTGGCGCCAGCCTTGCGCAACGGCCAAACGTAACCCACATCGCGACGAGCCTGATGCAGCACCAATGTGCGGTGTTGAAGCAGTTCGTCCGGCGTCGCCGGCAGGCCGTGGCGCTCGATGTACTCAGGCGCGGCGTAGATGCCCGTGGCGTAACTCGCCAGGCGGCGGGCGACCAGACTGGAATCCGGCAAGGCGCCGAGGCGCAGCGCCACATCAACCTCCTCGCCGACCAGATCCAATGGCACGTGGGACGCCAGAATCTCCAGTCTGATGTGCGGGTACGCCTGACGAAAACCGGCCACCAACGGTGAAAACCAACTGACCCCAAACGAGTACGGCACCGTCACCCGCAGCCAGCCGCGCGGATCATCGCGCAGTTGATGCACTGCCAGCTCGGCGTGTTCCAGGGTGGTGGCGATGTCCTTGCACTGATCAAAGTAAACCGCCCCCGCCTCGGTCAGGCTCAACTGGCGCGTGGTACGGCGCAACAACTGCACACCGATGGCCTGTTCCAACTCGCGCACGCGGCGGCTGACGGTCGTCTTCGGAATCTGCAAGGCATGGGCGGCGGCGGTGAAACTGCCCAACCTCACCACGCGCACAAACACCAGCGTGTCATTCAAGTCCCGGATCATTCGAGCCACCTGCGAGGGAAAATCAAGATGGCCCAATTGTGCCACTGACGGCACATTTCATACCGCTTTTATGGGCTAATCAGCGCCGCGGGCGGCACCTATCATCGGGGCTCTCAACTGGAGAACTCCCATGAATCTGAACGAATATGTAACCTACGACGGTATCGGTCTCGCGCAATTGGTGGCGACTGGCGAAGTCACGTCGGCTGAACTGGCGGAGCTGGCCATTGCCGCCGTGCAACAGGTCAACCCGCAAATCAACGCGGTCATTGAACACTGGTCGCCCACTGTCACCGAGGGCACGGGGCCGCTGGCCGGAGTGCCCTTCCTGATCAAGGACCTGGCGATTACCTCGGCCGGCCGCCGCGTTGAGCTGGGCAGCCGATTGGCCCAAGGCCTGGTGGCCGAGTCGGATTCGTACCTGATGCAACGCTTCAACGCCGCCGGCCTCGCCACCCTCGGACGCACCACCACCCCGGAAATGGCCTTTAGCACCGAGACCGAATCCGTGCTCCAGGGCCCGACCCGTAACCCGTGGGACACTCGGCTGTCGGCCGGCGGTTCGAGCGGTGGTTCGGGTGCCGCGGTCGCTGCCGGCATCGTGCCGATTGCCCATGCCACTGACGCTGCGGGTTCGATCCGCGTACCGGCATCTTACAACGGGCTGGTCGGGCTGAAACCGACTCGCGGCAGAGCCTCGAACGGCCCGGCGCTCGATGAGGTATTTGCCGGTTTCGGCGTACAACTCGGTCTGTCGAGAACCGTCCGCGACAGCGCGGCGTTGATGGACATCGTCCAGGGCTATGCGCCGGGCGATCCTTACTACACCGCCGCACCGGCCGAAGGTTTTCTGGCGCAGGTGGGACGCGATCCAGGACGATTGCGCATCGGCCTGCTCGACACACCGTGGAACGGCGCCGCACTGGATCCCGAGATTGCTGAGGCCACCTTGGCCGTGGCCCGCGAACTGGAAGCGCTCGGTCATCGCGTGGAACGAGTGACCGCACCACTCGGTACGTCGTGGGATTCATTCGTCCAGGCCAACGCCCACATCTGGTGTGCCACCCTCGTGCGCTGGATCGACGGGCTCGCCGCCACCACTTCACGGCCCATCGACCTGAGTACCCTGGAGCCCGCCACCCTCGCCTGCTACGCCTATGGCCTACAGGCCCGCGCCGTGGAGTTCGCCGGCGCGCTGGAAGTGCGTAACCTCATCGCCCGCAGCGTGGCCGGTTGGTTCGACGACTTCGACGTACTGCTGACGCCGACCCTGCCGCGCCTGCCCCACGCCCTCAACACCTACAGCCGTGGAGCGCAAACCATGGACGGTTTGCAATGGACTGCGCGGGTCTTCGAGCACTCACCGTTCACACCGGTGTTCAATGTGGCGGGGACGCCGGCGATGTCGTTGCCGCTGGCCATGTCCCGCCAGCAGGATTTGCCCATCGGCCTGCAATTTGCCGCGCGATTCGGGGCTGAGGAGGTGTTGTTGCGGTTGGCCGGGCAGTTGGAGCAGGCGCTGCCGTGGCATGAGCGCAAGCCGCAGATTTGGGTCGGCGATAACTGAGTCAATGCCCCGACAACGACAGAGGTGACGGCTGTAGATGTCGATTAAACATTGTCTGTTTATCAGTCTGTGGGTTTTGTAGTGGATGGGACGGCCTCTTCGCGAGCAAGCCCGCTCCCACATTTAATCGGTGCTGATCACAAATTTCGTGATCACAGTAGATCCAGTGTGGGAGCGGGCTTGCTCGCGAAGAGGCCCGCAAGAACACCCTCAAAAAGGCAATCCGATATACGCAGTCCGTTTGCCAATGCCTGTCAGTTAACAGCCGACGCACTCCCTGTAGCAGCTGGCGAAGCCTGCGTTCAGCTGCGAAGCAGTCGTAAAATCAGGCAAACGGTACTTTCAGGTGGGACCGTGTACACCGATTTGCGAGGACTTCGTCCTCGAACGCAGCCTCGCGGGCTCGGCAGCTGCTACAGATTGGACTGCTACTCACGGATAACTAAACCCCTTAACCAACGTCAACTCCCCCACCGCCCGCATCGGCACCAGGAACGTTTCCATCTTCTCGTTCGGCGTCCCCTCCTCGGTAATCACCGTAATCTGCGCCATGGTCAGCGGCTGGACCGCATCCTCCTGCCCCTCCTCATCACTGCGATACCCGCCACCGTAGTAGTTCACGTAGACCAGGTATTGCCCCTTGATCGGCGCCGGCATGGCGAAGATTTCCGGGCCGTAGCCGGTGGTGACGTCGACGTCGAGTGCGCCGCCGTTGGCCGCGACGCGGTCGCCGTACCAGATGTGGCCACCATCAGGCGTGACGACATGCAGGTCGAGGTCGGTGCCGTCGCTGTCCCAGGCCAGCAGCACTCGCAACTTGGCCGGGGTGGCGCCGCCGCTGGTGTTGAGGAACTGGGTACGGTGGCGTTGTTGACCATCAGGGCTGCGGACTTCAACGCTGTTGCTGCCGTTGGGGAATGAGAACGGACGGTCGAAGCGGCCGGCGGGGTCGAGCTTCAGTGGCATGCTGACACCGTTGACGATCAGCTTGCCTGGCTCATTGCCCTTGGGCGTCGCGTTGATCTGGCCAGTGATACGCGCGGTATTGGCTTGCCCCACTGGTGTGTTCACCGAGGACGCCGGGTAATTAACCGTCTGACGAAAGTTTTCACCTTCGCCTTCGGGCGCACCCGTGCGCCAGCCGCCGATGGGGGTGTCGATTTTGACCGCGCTATTGGCAGCGAACGTGGTCGGCCATACGCAAAAGGAACATAGGAACAGGAGGACCTGTGGGTAACGGAGTTTCATGGCCTATTCCAGCAAGAGGTGGCGGGCGAGCCCTTCGATGTAGGTTTCATCCTGGCCGTTGGGGTGTGCTTCGAAGGCCAGGTGCAGGTATTCGTGAGTCAGGTCGAGGCGGTCTTGCAGCGACAGCACGCCGCGCACGTAAATGCGCTGGCGTTCGCGGTCGACAAAAGGACGGCCGAAGGCCAGGCGGCAGACGGCGAAGGTGTTGACTTCGTTGTAGCCAACCTCGCTTTCCAGCCGTGGTCGCCAGCCGCGGCGTTGTTTCTGCAGCCAGTCTTGCGCGGCGGGCAATGCATCGCAGGAAGCCACTGGATTGTCCCAGCGGCTGAGGCTGGCGCGCGGGTAAGCGTGCAGCAGGATGGCGTCATAGCGTTGACCGGCATTGGCCTGTTCGACGGCTTGCAGCCAGGAGAGCTTGTCCGGCCCCGGTTGGTCGGAGTGATAGGTGACGTTGCTGCCGGCGAGGACCAGATCGCTGGTCCACGCGGCGATGTTGCGTGATTCGGTCGCGGCCGGGCGTGGGGCGACGCGCTGTCGGCTGCTGCTGTCGTCGATGCTCAGGCAGTCGCCGTTGCGGGTGGCGTTTTGCAGCAGGTAGGTGCGGATCGCGACGCTCAGGGCTTTGGCGGCTTCGGCGGGTTCCGGTCTGGCTTCGCGCTGCAGGACGCGGGCGACGTATTCTTCGCGATCCAGGCGGGCGACGAGTTTGTCTTTGAGCAAGAACAACTCACCGTCGCTGTGGATATCGAGTTGATTGCCGTTGGCGAACTCGACGCGATAGTCGCCTTGCAAAGACCCGGGCGCTAACACGCGATCTCCCGACAGCACACGTTTCAGCGGATAACGCGCGAACAGTCCAACCTCGACGCACTTACCCGCCTCGGCGGGCCATGACGAGGGCAACACCGTTGCCAACGCCGGACCATAAGCGCGCAAGACCATTTGACTGGTACCGCGCCCACCGGCCCAGATCGGCGTGCCGTCCGCCGTCCAGCCAGCGAACCCGCCCTGACGCGACGAAGGATCCTGATCCCCCAACCAGCTCCAGGTTTTCACCCGCAACCGGCCGCCAAGCTCACCGACGACATTGCCGTCAGCGGCATTCAGCACCACATCGAGCAACACCCACCGCGCCTGATCCTGCGCCGGCATCACGGCCAATACCTTCAGCAACTCAGCCACCGAAACCCGGGTCTGCGGTTGCAACGACGGCAAGTCCAGCAGCCACTTCGGTGCTTGTCTCGCCTGCCAATACTCGCGCCATTCAGCACCGGCAATGCCCAGGCGCGCAGGCTCAAAGTACAACCCACAAGACTTCACCAACGCCTGATCGCGCTCAATCCTGCCGCCCGCCGTGCAGCAATACACTTCTTCCTTCGATTGCCCGCGACACTCATATGCCGGCTCACGCGCGCCGGTGTCCACCAGCCAGCCGTAGACAAACAGCTTCCACAAACTGCCCAGCGGCGTCTGCAGATCAGCAGGCAATGGCTCACGCGAGATCACCTGAGTCTGGCTCAACGAAAGCAATTCATCCTTGAAGCCCAGTCGCAACGGCTCGTCCTGCGCTGTCGCCAGCGCAGGGATCAAACACAACAGCCACCAGACCAAACGCCGGGTCATGTCAGTTGACCGTGACCTGGCCGAGCGCCTGCTTCTGTTCCTGAGCCTGGTTCTGCGGTGCGTAAACCTGAGTGAAACGCACCGGCGGCAGGTTGAACTGACCTTTTTGCGAGAAGCGCACCAGATGACGCAGGCGCAATTCACCGCTCAAGGCATCCACCGGAACCGCATAAGCCATTTGCCCCGGTTCGAAACGCGCCTTCTCCAGCGAAGTCGGCTCGGTGCCGGCCTTGCCCATCAGCTTGATGCCCCACGTGGTGCGCTCGACGTCCGCACCCGGCGGCAGCGGCACTTCGAGCATGCCGTAGCGCAGCGGTTTCGCGGTTTTGCTGGTGATGATCACTTCGTCCAGGTACAGGCTGTCGCTGGACAATGGCTTGGTCCCGACCGCTTCGAGTTTGAATTCGAACGCTTCGTCACCCGGCACCAGGCGCGACAGGCGACGGGTGATGGTCACGGCCATCGGGGTCACTGGCGGTTTCTGGGTCTGATAGCTCAGCGCGGCACGCAGCGGGCGTTCTTGCGTCCCGCTCAGCGACAACGTTGCAGGCACGGTTGCAGCGCCTTGCCATGTCCAATACATCTCACCGGTATCACCGTACTTTTTCTTCCAGCCTTCGCCCGGTGCCAGTGCGATGGTGGGCGAGGCCTGTTCGATGCTGCGTTGCAGCCAGGTCAGCGCCAAGGCGCGTTCCAGGGTCGATTGCTGCGGCAACAGGCGTTGCAACAGCGCTTGCGCATGCGCCTGATCGAAGGCTTGCAGCGACAGGTTCAACGCTTCGACAAACGGCTGGGAACTGGCGGCCACTTGTTGCTGCGCTGCCTCCAGTTGACCATTGAAAGCCTCCGGCAGATTGACCTTGGCCTGACGCGCCAACGATGCGGTCAACAGCCGAGCACTGGCCAGCCCCAATGCCGAATCCGGATCGCTCATGACGAGGCTCTCTTCGCCATCGTCCATCACGCTCGCCGCATGCCCTTCGCCGGCCTTCACCAAGTCGTCGATCAAACCACTGAGCAACGTGTTCACTGGCAATTGCATCTGCTTGGCAAACGATAGAATCAACGCCCGCTGCAACAGCGGCGTGTTCTGCGACTGCTTGGCGTACACCTCCAGCACCCGCTGCCAATGCTCCGGCGGCAGGCTCAGTTCCAGCGCTTTGCTGGCGTGCCAGTCGGCGTAATAGGCATACGCGGTGAGGAACGCATCCGGCTCACCGTCAAAGCCCCACCAGGTGAAGCTCGCCGACGGGCCGGCCATTTGCACCAGCCGCAGACGGCTGTTCTGCATGATCAAACGCAAGCGATCACGGATCTGCGGGTTCGACGACAAGGTTGGATAAGCGATGCTCAACGGCAGCAAACGGCTGGCGGTTTGCTCGACGCCGCCGTACGGATAACTCAGCAAATCATCGAGCGCCGAACGGAACAGCGCTTGCGGGCTGTCATCCAGACGCAGGCGAATATCCGTGGCGTCTGCGGGCAAGGTCAACGGCGTATCACCGCTGGCCACGTCCAGGCTTTGGCTTTGCGTTACCTGCCAGCCTTCGCCGGTCGCGGTCAGGCGCACGGCCAGGGCATCAGCGGTTTTGCCGTCCTGCACCAGTTCGGCGGTCCACTCGCCATTGGCCACTGTGAACGCGGGCAAGGCGATGTAGTTGATGCCGTTGTTCAACGTGACCGGGACACGTTGCTCGGCGCCCGCGTAATGAATCACCAGCTCAGCCTTGACCGGTTTCTCGGCCTGACTGAACGCGAACACACCGAGATCCGGTTTGTCGCCGTTGCGGAACTTGGTCGGGCCGCTCCACTTCAGGTACAGCGGTTTTTCCGAGCGTACGAACTGCTTCTTCTGCCCGACCTGACCGTCATCGGCGATGGCGCGGGCGGTGATGCGCCAGCGCGTCAGCGAGTCCGGCATCTTGAAGGTAAAGCGGGTTTTACCATTCGCATCGGTGATCAATTCAGGCTGCCACGCAGCGGTGTCGACGTCTTCGCGACGCGGCCGCTCCAGCACTTTCACGCCGCGCTCGCTGCGGTTGGCTTTGCCTGGCGCACCTGGGCTGCCCGGCAATGCCACGTCGTAGCTGATGAACGACAAACTGGCGCTGGTGCGCACGTTGTTGCGGCGTGGGTGATAGAAGAACTGGTCGATGGTCGGCGCGACTTCCGGTTGCAGGGCGTAAACCATCTCGTCCACGACACTGACCGTCAGGTGCGCCGGAATGGCTTTGCCGGCGAACTGGGTAGCGAGATCGACAGTGACGGTATCCCCTGGTTGATACGCTTCTTTGTCGGTGGTGATTGCCACATCGATTTGCGGCGCGATCACCTTGATCCCGGCGTTCTGGAAGCTGTACTGACCGCCCTTGGTGTAGAGCACGGAGAAGGTCAGGTTCGGCGCGAAGTTGTCCTTCACCAGAATGCGCGCGCGGTATTGGGTTTCGCTGAGTTTTTCCATCTTCAGCCAATCGCTGCCCTTGGACAGCAGCGCCGTGGCCTCGACCTTGTCGCGTTCCAGCGACAACAGCGCATCGATAATCGGCTCGGGGAAAGTGATCAACGCGAGGGCTTCGTCGCCGGCCTTGTACTCGGGTTTATCGAGGACGATTTCCACGGTGCCGGGCACGGCTTTGACGCCGTCGCCGGTGACCGAATGACCGGTCGCGCCAAGCACGCGGCCGTGATCATCTTTCAACGTCAGGTTGTAAGTGCCCGGACGGTCGAAGGCCAGGGTGAAGCCTTTATCTTTGGCGGCGAGTTTACCTTCGCCAGTGGTCTGATCCTCCAGACGCACCCAGCTGTAGCTGCTCGGGTTGACCGCTTTGCTCTGCTCGCTGCCCCCTTCGTTGGCATAGCTGAAGGCAACCTTGCCGCCCACCGCGCTGAAGCGCTGAGGCGCGCTCAGGCGGAAACTCGCAGCACCGCGATCGATGAGGATTTCCTTGGTGGTCTTGACCCGATACGCCGCGCCATCGCTGGCGAACACGGTGAGCATGTAGCGGCTCGGTTTCTCAGCGGCGGGCAGGTCGAGGCTGGCGTTGCCCTTGGAATCAGTGGTCAGTTCGGCGCTGGTCAGTTCCACCGGGAATTGCCCGAGGTATTGCAGCTCGTTATCGACCATCGACAGTTGTTGGGCACGCAGGCTAAGGCTCAACTTGGCGTTGGCCACCGGTTTGCCATCCGGGTACAACAGCACCAGACTGCCCTTCACCGGTTCGCCGGTGCGGTAATCCTGCTTGGCCAGGTTCATGGAAATTTCGAAGTGCGGCTTGATGTATTCAGCGACGCGGAAGGCGCTGCTGTAGGCCTGATCCTTGTAGCTGAAACGCAGCTCATAGCCGCCTGCCACGGCGTTGTCCGGCAACTGGAAACGGCCCTGAGTACCGGCCTTGGAATCAAGCTTCAGCGCCAACGATTGCAGCGCCGTACCCGTAGCATCGAGCACAGTCACATTCACGTCGGCAGCAGTCGGTGCCACGGAATCCCGCGCATTCTTGAACTCGCGGCCGACGATTTTCAGCGACACCCAATCCCCCGGCCGATATAGAGGCCGGTCGGTGAACGCATAGAGTTTGGTGTCGTAGATTTCGCTGTCGTAATAGAAGTTCTCGGAGACGAACACCCCGCCCTCTTCGTCCTCGCCGATCACGAACGAACGCTCCGGGCTGACGTGTTTCAGACGCAGCAAACCATCGGTGTCGGTTGCGCCGCTGCTCATCACGCCCAGGCCGTCGGTCCACAGCACATTGACCTTGGGCACCGAACTGCCTTCGTGTTTGCGCGCGGCCCACACCAGCAATTCATCGCCAGCAATCTTGCTCACGGCCACGGTGTTGGAGACGAAAACCATGGTGGTCGCGCGGTATTTGCCGACCAGCGCTTCCACCAGATACAGGCCTGGCTTCAGGTTGCCCAACGGGATGTACACATTGCCCGGCGAGACACTGACGAACTCGCTGGAAGAACCGGCCAGGTTCACGCCTTCAGGCGGCTGGATCGGTTTGGCTTGCCACAGCGGATAACGGAATTGACTGACCACCGGCAGGCCTGGAATCAAGGCGAATTGCGGCTGAGCGTCGTAGGGCGTTGGCGCGGCGATGGCGGTGCCCATCTTCAGTTCCGGCACTTCCTCGGTGACTTGTTTACGCGACTCGTAGGAAAACGCCCGCTGCATCACCCGACGGGATTTGCGGTACCAGTTGTCCCACAGGTACGCGAGGGTGTTCGACAGGCCTTCGCCCTTGAACTGGCCGTCACTGACCACGCGGTGCAGGTTCTTCTGGCGCTTGAGGAAATCCAGCGGCTTGTCGATGCGATACACGCGAATGTCCGCGCCGCCGTAAGGTTCCATGCGGAACCGGCGGTAATCGCGGCCCGGCGCTTCAAGACGAACCATCGCCTGTTCGTCGCTGGCGAAACTGCTGTCGGCCAGCAGGAAAAAACTTTCACCGGCCACCGGCGTGTAGCCGCTTGGCTCAACGGTGTCTTCGGCGTTGACCGTGGCTAAAGGCGCCAGAAGGGCCAGCAACAGTGGAATTCGAGAGCAAATGCGCAGCATGCGGGCACCAATCATTGGGAGAGGAAGTTCAGTCGATAGACGCCGATGAAGTTGGGGTTGGCTGCGTCGGGTATCCATCGGGTGTCCTTCCATGTCATGAGTTGTTGCAGGCTTGCGGAGCGCATGCCGTTGTCAGTGGGGGTGGTAGTGCCGGTGTGATAGGCGATGAAGCGGCCCATCCAGATCATCAGGTGCTGGTCGTCGCCCTGATCGAAAAACATCAAGTCGCCGGGTCGGGCCTGGGCCAGATCACGGCCAACCAAATGGCTGTTGAACTGGATCAGTTTGATCGCGTTGACGTAAGGCCCGACCTTGCCACCGCCCTGCTGCCATTGCTGGGCAAGGCTGCGTTGGGCATCGCTCAGTTGCAGTTCGGGCGGCAGGTAGCGATTGGACAAGCCATTGCTGCGCAGCCATTTGTCGTCATGGACTTTCAGCGCTTCGTTGGCGGCAAACCGCACCAGCCCGGCGCAGTCCTGCTGATACCAGCGCGGGCTCGGGCCTTGGGTCAGTTGTTCCTGGGCGATGCGCACGAACCAGGCGCGGAATACCTGGGATTGCTGCGGGTCGAGCGCTGCGGCTTCGCTGGCAAAGGTGCGAGTCCCCAGCAGCAACGCCAGCAGGCCGAGGCCTCGGATAAGTGCTGTCACAGGGCTTTCCACTCCAGCGGCAGCCATTGCCAGTGGCCGTCGGGCTCGCTGCCTTTAGGCAAGGTCAGGGCATATTTGCCATAGCCGCCGAGGGTGCGCAGTTTCGGGATCAGGTAGGTTTGCGCGGCGTTGTAGAACACCGGCTCCATGTCTTGCGGCAGGCTGTCGAGGGTTTCCTGTTGCATCAGTTGCGCCATGGAGTCCGGGCCGAAATAGATCGGCATCAGCAGGTCTTTCGGCACGACGTCAGCCATGGGCGGGAAGCGTTTGTCGAGGGTGCCGAGGGCTTTGTCGACCAGTTTGTCGTCAAGGGAGAACAGCAGCGTCGAACCGTGGCGAGCCAGGCTGACGCGCATAAAGGCTTTGCCGGTGATCGCGTCCGGTTGCTCGGCATCCTTGGCTTTATAGGGGCCGAAATTGGAGCTGACCTGGCGCTGCCACTGATGGGTCTGGCCTTCCTGTTTCTCGACCACCGGGAACGCGTGCTCGGCGACGTTGCCTTCGTAGGCGCCGACCATCGAGCCGAACAAGTTGCCCAGATCGCCGTCGAGCTTGGCGCTGTCATCGTCATTCAGGCTGGCCACCAGCAGCGGCGTGTACAGCCGCGAGTCGGCGTACCAGCACAAGCCGGCGGCACCGGCCATGTGTTCGGTCAGGGCTTGGGCCACGGCGTCGTCGGCACCGAGTTTCACCAGCAGCGGTTTCTGTTGTTCGGCGGCCAGTGGCAAGGTCACGCAGGCGCTGGCGCCCATCGGCATGGCTTGCCAGATCGGTTTGAAGTCGAAGTCTGGCTGGTTTTCCAGTTCATCCATGGCGAGGAAGCTGTGCCAGCCCTTGTCGTCCATGTCGAAACGCAGGCCGGCGAAATTCGGGATGAAGCGCTGGTAACCCATGGCCAGAACGCTGGAGTTGACCGAAAGACGTTGTTTTACCTCAGGCGCGCGGGGTTGCAGGCCGAAGGCTTCGGGGAACAGTTTCTGGCCGCCGAGCAGTGCTTCCAGCGATTCGGTCGAGACCATGCCGGGTTCGTCGACTGGACCGTGGCCGGCGTCATAAAGCTTGGCCGGATTGGACAGCACCACCAGTTTGTCGCCATGAGAGGCGAACAGCAGCGCTTTGCTGTTGTTGTAGGTGAGTTGATAAAGCGGCACCACATCGCCGGCGACCTTGATTTCAGCCAGCTTGCTCAGCTGCGTATCACCCAGCGCCACTTTCGCCAGCGGCTCCAGCACCTTGGCCAGCCCGCCGCGATCCATCACCAACAGGAAATCCTTGAGACGCCCATCCGCACCGCGCCACAGCGCCACGTCCGCCGGTTGATCGAACAGCTGCTCGATCAGGCTGTCCTGCAACTTCAGGTCATGCTCGTAAATGATCCGCCGAAGACTGCCGATCAAACCGAGACGATCGGCGTGGGCCTGGTAATAGAAGACGAAATCTTCGGTCAGGGTTTCCTTGAGAAACGGTACCGCCAGCAGATCCTTGGGCAGTTGGCTCAGGGAATGGGTTTCTAGCAGACCGTCCGGCCGGCTCATGCCCAGTTTGTCACTGGCCAGTTCCGCAGGCGGGGCCTTGGGTTTGTTCAGGAACCACCCCAACCCGCCCGCCACGCCGGCCACCAGGCATAGCCCGAATACCAGCGCCGGCCAGCGACGGGAAGTGTTGGCGGCAGGTGCATCGGCGGCAGCCGGGGAAACAGTGTTATCACTCATGTTCACAAACCCAATTCATCCGTGGTGCGGGATGTTTAATAGTTGAAAGTCTTGACCAGCAGCAGGTCGCCGATCGCTCGCAAAGGCACGATGAAGGTCTCGCGTTTTTCGTCGACGGTGTTTTCGTTGAGCACCAGATTGATTTGCGAGGTGATCACCTCGTTCTGGTTGCTGGTCTCATCGAAGTTATAGCCGCCGCTGCCGAAGTTGCCCCAATAGTTCACGTAAACCAGATAAGTGCCATGCATCGGCGCGGTCATGGTGAACATTTCCGGGCCGGGGCCATCGACCCCGTCCGGGTCCAGGCCGCCGCCTTTGCTCATCGCCGGGCGAGCCCAGAACGCATGCTGGCCGTCGGGCGTAATGATGTGCAGATCGAGTTCGGCCTTGGGATCGTCCCAACCCAGCACCACGCGAATGCGTGCCGGCGTGCGCAGGTTGTTGGCTTCGTAGAATTGAACGCGCTTGAGCGACTTGCCCTCGGAACTGCGCACTTCGACGCTGTTGGACCCGGCGCCGAACGCATACGGCCGGGCGAAACGCCCTTGGTCGTCGGTGTACAAATTAAGGGGATTGCCGTTGACCGCCAGGCTGTGCGGCGGTCGGAGCGTGCCGAGGGCCTTGAGCTGGCCTTCGATCATCGTGCGATTGCGCTGCACGCCCCGGTCGATGGGCGGCGTGGGATAAGCGACTCGCGGATTTTCACTACGGTCCAGCAGGCCGTGATAACGCCAGCCGCCCACCGGTTCCGACAACTCGGCCGCGGGCTCGGCCCATGCCACCTGGGCGCAGACCAGCGTGATCAGCAGTGAAAGAACACAACGCATGTAACGCCTCCTGCCATGCATAACGAAGCCTTGCGCCCGATCCTCGGCGCGTTATTTGAACTGACTGCTGGGAAGGCGCTTGAGTAGCCTCAAATAAGCCTTCGAACTTCAAAACATGATGGGTGCAGACGCCCAATGCCAGTCAGTTAAGCGCAATCCATGTGGGAGCGGGGGTGGGGGGGGCGGGGGGGGGCCCCGCCACAAGTAAGTAGGCCGATAAAACCCGATACGCAGGAAACCCCCAC
>NZ_JBIVCD010000014.1:50332-123675 GCF_044746425.1 Pseudomonas sp. NPDC086112
TGGGCGGGCTTGCTCGCGAAGACGGCGGCACAGTCAACATTGATGTCGTCTGATACACCGCTTTCGCGAGCAAGCCCGCTCCCACAGGTTCCGCGCCTTAACTGACTGGCATTGGGGCAGCGGCTGGCAATATAACATTCCCGCCAATCTGTTTTTCCGGTCTTTTTGTGCGCATCTCTGCATTTTTTCAAGTTGACCCGATCGTCGTCTGAGCGAACCACCTATCGGACAACACGAAGCAATTCCATTGCGGGTCTTTAATGGTTGCAGGATTCAACGTCAGCCCCTCGATCTGTCCGGGACTGACATCGCATCGGGAGACTCGTCATGAAAATCGTCGTCATTGGCGGTACCGGGCTGATCGGCAAACACCTGTGCAAAAACCTGCAAGACCAGAGACATGAAACCCTGGCCGCATCACCGAGCACCGGCGTCAACGCCCTCACCGGCGAAGGACTGCAAACCGCCTTGCAAGGCGCCGACGTGGTGGTCGACGTGGCCAACTCGCCCTCCTTTGAAGACGCTGCCGTGC
This sequence comes from Pseudomonas sp. NPDC086112, assembly GCF_044746425.1. NCBI lineage: Bacteria > Pseudomonadati > Pseudomonadota > Gammaproteobacteria > Pseudomonadales > Pseudomonadaceae > Pseudomonas > Pseudomonas sp. NPDC086112. The sequence goes on from NZ_JBIVCD010000014.1 coordinate 50,865, forward strand.
TCGATTTCTTCGAAACCAGCGGGCGCAACCTGCTCGCCGCCGAGAAAACCGCCGGCGTCAAACACCATGTCGCCCTGTCGGTGGTAGGAACCGAGCGCATGCTCGACAGCGGTTACTTCCGCGCGAAGATGGCGCAGGAAACACTCATCAAAGACTCAGGTATTCCCTACACAATATTGCGGGCCACGCAGTTCTTCGAATTCATCGGGGCGATTTCGCACTCGGGCGCTCAGGACGGCGACACCGTCCGCCTGACCTCCGCCGAGCTACAACCGATTGCCGCGGTCGATGTCGCGATGGCGTTGGCGAAGGTCGCCGTGCAAGCGCCGAGCAATAAGACATTGGAGGTCGCAGGCCCTGAACGCTGGCCGCTGGTGGAATTCGTGCGCCTGTTTTTGCAACACACCAACGACCCGCGCCAAGCCCAAGCGGACGACACGGTCCCCTACTTCGGCGCGCCCATCGATGACCACTCGCTCACGCCGGGAGAACACCCCATCATCGGGCCGACGCGCTTCGAGACCTGGCTCAAGAGCAGCGTTTGATACTCAAATGGGTAATTGCACAGACTTGCCCACCCATTTGCATTCGACCTGACCAGTCATTTGCATCGGAATTGACCATCACGCTTCGTGACCATGACCGGCAGAGAACGGCCCAAAGCTGCCCTTCGCGGGGGCAGCTCACGGCCAGAAAGCGAGTCGTCAGCCTAAGACGATTGCGCTGCTTCATGCCGAAAATCACGGAATCTCGCCGCGTTTGGTTCAAGGGCAAGGGTCAGGCTATTGGCGATATACGATACCGTTCGATAGAAGCCCGCCAGCATCAGCAGTTCAAGGATTTGATCGTCATCGAGGTATCGTCGAGTGGCCTGAAATTCCGCTTCAGTCAAGGTAGCGCGATTGTGCAGGGCATCAATAGTAGCCAGCAGCACCGCCTCTTCCTCCGTCCAGTGCTCCGCCCGGAGCGGATAATCCAAGGTGTGGCCGATATCGTCTCTCGTCAATCCGGCCCGCTCTGCGAAAGCCATAACGTGCACACCCCACTCATATTCGCATCCGGTAAGTGCGCAGACCCTATTGATGATTAGCTCCCGCTGACGAAGCGTCAGCAGGTTTCCATCCAGCAGTGAACCAGCCGTGAACTTCCGCCATGCCCTTTCGCTGGTGGCGATGGTGGTGAACAACAACAGTGGTGGGACGCCCTCTCCCATTATTTTGTCGAACGTCGCCTGGAGGCCTTCCGTGTAGGGTTTTTCGAGTGTTTTGATTCGAGCCATGATGTACCCTTCGCTATCAAATGTGTAGCGATAGTATTTGCTACATTATCTGTAGCGAGCAAGGGCCATATGCATGAATGATGATCAAAGCTTGGGATTGCAAATGATGAGTGGGCGTCGCCCAATCATGGCGCTTTTGGATGTGCTCGGACAGAAATGGGCGTTGAGGATCCTTTGGGAGCTTCAGCACGGTTCACTCAGTTCCCGTGCACTGCGAAGCGTGTGTGGCGATATCTCGCCCACTGTCTTGCAAAGTAGGGTCAACGAACTTCGTGGAGCAGGTTTCATCGAGTCAAACGAGGGCGGTTACGGGCTCACTCCACTGGGTATGGAGCTTTCGGAGTCGTTCTTCCCTCTGTATAGATTCGCCAATAAATGGGCCGATTCATTGGGCAAAAATAAGGTTTGATTCCTGGTGGAATGTCCCCCTTTCGGGGTGTAAGGAGCCAACGGCGAACGTCTGCATTTGGCCGACTGCTGTCTTTTGCGAAGCGCAGCTTTTGGCCGAGGCTGTATAAAACGTTTTTGATCGTAATAGGTGGCTGGATTCGACACAAAAATTGCGCTCCTACGCAAATTTCAGGTCTGCTGAGTTGCCGAGTGCCAGCAATCCTAGAGCTCCACTTTGTTGTTCGCGGACTGCGTCAAAAACTCGGTGATCAGTGACGTAACCTGCTGTTGGATTACCTCGCGCGGGCGAGCATTGTCGCCATCCCCGCAAATGATGCCATCGCCAGGAATGTCCTCTTCGAGCAATGCCACTGCACCTGGTTTGCAAATCGGCAAGAAGCTGAAATGGCTGGCGTCACTGATCTCGACATAGCGGCTGGACGCTTGGGGCAGGCGTGTGGCCAGGTTGGCGGACTCCAACTGAGCAGGCAGTTCCACCGATGGTGCGCCGGCAGCGATAACTAGCACCGGCACCGGCAGTGCCGCAAGGCTCTCATCGGTCATCCCGCGCGAGAGTCCCAGGTCCAAAGAAACCACAGCGGTGACGCGTTGATCGCGCAAATCGCCGGCCAGAGCAGCCTTTAATGCCGGAGTACTCTCAGGGTTGATCTTTTGATAATTGGTGCAACTGGATAACTGCGGATGGAGTTTGCAGTCACGGGCAAACAGGGCCGGGTCGAAACGAGCACCGGCGATCTCCATTGCAGTCCAGCCGCCGAGTGAATGGCCCACTACAGCAATTTGACGCTTTGCGACCACGCCAAATTTTTCAGGTTGAGTGGTGACCGCCTCAATGGCCCGATGCAGGTCAATGGGCCGCTGCCATAACCGCGCCGCCGCTTGCGGGCTGCGATCATGGGTCGTGGTGCCGGGGTGGTTGACCGCTGCGACAATGTAACCCTTATGGGCCAATGCACTCGCCAACCAGTTCTGATTGTTCCAATTGCCTCTGAATCCATGGGAGAGCACCACCAATGGGTGCTCGCCGGCAGAGGGTGGCGCGTTGCGAACCGCAGAAGCACCGACAAACACCACATCGTCGCCGATCAACTGTGGGGTGACGGTCGTTGTACTGGGATACCAGACGACCATCTCCAGCGGACGCTCATTGTGTGGGTCCGGCAGGGTGGAGGATTGGAAGCCGACAGAGTTGACGTCAGCGAGAGCGCTGGTCGTCAGACAGGTTAAAAGCAGGGCGCCGAGAGCTGTTTTCAATGGGGTTTGTCTTCCTTGATTTAGATAGGGGTTCAGAACCTGGAACCCACCGATAGCGTGCATCACATCTCGCAAGTTATAGAAATCCAGCGCCGTGAGCAGGTGAATCTGCACCGACATTAAAGCCGATACTCCGACTGACATGCATAGTTTTCGTTATCTGCATTGACCGGTCAGCAGCCGGGCTTTCGGGGCAAGTCCGAAGGGCCGCGACGGCCAGCAATCGACCAAAGCTGACGGTCGACCAAGCAAGCTCAGAGCCAAAGATGCATTCCCAATAGGAATGCATTGCATAAAATTAATGAATTTTTATTATTGCCCTGTATGACCTAACTTGATTCAAGGACATGGAGAAGCGCCTTGAAATCATTACCGCTCAACTCAGCTGAAAAATTTGATACCCATCGGGCCAATGAGTACGGAAGACAGAGTCGTATCGCATTAGCAGGCTATGACGCCTGCCACGATCTTGTTGCGTGCATGCTAGCGGCAAGCCTCGGCGATACAAATTCGGCGAAAGTACTGGTGGTTGGCGCTGGCGGCACTGCGCAGGAAATTGTTGCGATGGCAACGCTGGAGCCTGCCTGGCGCTTCACTGCCGTTGATCCATCCGCGCCCATGCTGGAGGCTGCGAAGCACCAGTTGGAGGCCAACGACTTGCTTGAAAGAACGGACCTGCATCTGGGGCATGTTGAAGACCTGGCAGCAGGCCCGTCCTACGACGCAGCCACCTTGATCGGTGTCCTGCATCATCTCGAAGGTGATGATGCCAAGCACCAGCTTTTACGTTCCATTCGGGCTCGTCTGAAACCCGATGCGCCACTGATTGTCGCGGGAAATCAGTACGCGTATGCCAGCCAACCGCTATTGCTGGCTGCCTGGGGCCAACGGTGGCGGCAGCACGGAGCCAGCCCGGATGAAGTGAAGGTCAAGCAGGGAAAAATCCTCCAGGGCGCTGACCCGCCACATTCTGAGGCGGCGGTTCAAAAACTGTTGAACGACGCCGGGTTCGGGGACGCTACGCGTTTCTTCAGCAGCCTGTTCTGGGGTGCCTGGTTGACGTGCAAAAGGGTTTGAAGGTGGACGCGACAGGCTGCAAATGGCCCAGAGTGTGTAAAAACGCTCTGACCTCATCGTCTTGAATCATCGACGTTCGTTGGCTGAGCGATCGCACGGTCAATACTGCGGGCCGCATCGGTCGCGACCTGGAACACGTCAATGCTGTTTTTTGCCACGTCATAGATGAAGGCATCGTTATTGAAACGCCCATCAGCCTTGGCTCCAGAGGTCATCGGCTTGGGCACATAGGCGGTGATACCGGCATCGTGACAAGCCAGGACTTGTTCGCTTTTGAAGTAACCTCGGTCAGCCACTACCGACAACGTATCTGACGCCATCGCCTCGCGGGCTTGCTTGGCCACCGAGCTGAGTTGATCGCGGTCGGAGCCGACATTGGTCACCTCATGTGCAACGATCAAATGGTGCTGGGTATCGACCGCTGTCTGCACGTTGTAGCCGACGATTCCCGTGCCACGCGTCATCATGGAACGGGTGTCTGGATCGGTCAGTGAGACCTGTTTATCCGGTGATTCATTGAGCTGGATTTCGATCGCCTGAAGCTCTTTCATTTGAGTTTTGAGCTTGGCGATTTTCTCTTCCGGCCGAACGGCACTGGGCTCGGTAGCTGTTGGTTCTTGCCGATCGGCAGCATCGAGTGCCGCCAGGTAACGGCTGATGCTCGATTCAATTTCTTCCATTCACCGTTTCAGTTTGGCGCTGGTGAAATTGCGGTCACGATTGTTGACCGCTTTGAATTTACTGCCATCGATGGCAACCAGATTTTCTCCAAACAATCCCAACTGCTGGCAGAGCACGACGAACTGGCGACAAACGCCTCGGATGGCCTTGCTGTTGTCTTTTCGGAAGTTGGCAATGGTCTTGAAATCGGCATCAAACGCCCGGTCAGCCACATCAGCTCAATGTTGCGTTGGGCTTCTCGTTCCAGCCGTCGGCTCGACTGAATGCGGTTGAGATAGCCGTAGATATAGATCTTCAGCAGGATCGCCGGGTGATAAGCAGGACGGCCTGTGTCAGCGAGAATAGCGCCGTCAAAACCCACCAAGTCGAGTTCGTCGACGAAAACGTCGACTACACGCACTGGATTGGTGTCGCTGACGTAATCGTCGAGGCTCTCGGGAAGCAAGGTGCCTTGACCCCGATGTTCACCATGAAAAAAGCGCTTCATGGGCGATCCTCGCGATGAAATCCTCGGAAATCATTAGCAAGGGTTTTCGGGCTGGATAGATACTCAATCGTAGACTTATTGAACCAGTTGCCGGACCCCTAGAGACAAAATCAAACCACCGCATAATCGATCAATAGCTTTTTTCCTCCTTCGATACGCTGAAGCGATCTCAGGTTGCGAAAGAGCGATTGCGACCACTCCATACCAAGTCATCGAAACCACCACTACGACTGCCAGCATCGATAAAAACGTGCTTGGTGAAACGTGGGCGGGGGCTGCCGCTGAGAAAATAGCGGCATAGAAGGCCATGGATTTAGGGTTGCCAATGTTCGTAATGACCCCCTGAATGAATGACTGCCGAAAGTTTCCAACGACAGCATTATTACAGGGGGAAAGCGCGCTCTTCCCGGCCTTGAGCAGCAGTCGGAATCCAAACCACATCAGATAGGCTGCCCCCAGAACTTTTACGATCAGCGCCGCCCAAGGGAACGCAGCAAATACAACGCCGATACCTGCGATTGCACAGGTGGCCCAGAATAAATTGACCAATACGATGCCTGCTACCAAGGCCAAAGCTTCTGACCGCGTAGCAGCTACCGCTTTGTGGACTACTGCAACGAAATTTGGCCCTGGAATAACGACACCGGCCAGGTAAACCAAAAAGACTGTCAAAACGGCGGGACCATCGATCATGTGCATTCCTTTGCGAGTATTGTGGCCGGGGACGGTCATCATTCAGTTCAAGGCCGCCCGCGGCTTCAACGTACAACGAAATAAAAATTTGATACAGGGCTTTGAGCGTAGTTGTGTTTTTACACACTCTGGGCCGGTAGCTACCTGTCGCAGTCACGGCCTCAAACCAGTGACGCGGGTCCTGGTTGATCAGGGTACATGCCACCGGTGTCCGTGCTCGATGAAAAGCCCCCCACACCAGCGCTTGGTGTGGGGGGCGATTGAACGAATGCCCCGTTACGTCCAGTGTCGGTTCAGCACCTTGTTAAAGCTAACCTACGCGAAGCTATGGCCGCAGTACCTGCATATTATTGCTGCAGCCTTCACCTGCTCTGCACATTTAGGACAGTTTTTCCCGTTTCCAGACACTCCTGAGGCCACCCCTTCAGATACTGAACGAAGTTCATAAGTCACAGACAGCGCTCCGTCCGGTTTGACAATTAGCATATAAATAAATACCAAAAAACCGACAAAAATAAAGCACAAAAGAATGGCGCATAGAAATGCTCCAGCACCATAGGATCCCGTAGTCCAAGTTTGGACCGTTGGGAAGTAGCCACACGCTGCCATCTTGCTGGCATCAACTTGAAAGGCTACTAACGCCTGTTGTTGGTCTCCTTGATATGTTTTTACAACGATTTTATCCGACATATCCAGCTTAAAAGACTCTCTGATTTTCTTTATCTCTTCCCGCCCCCAACCTCCATCTTTTGACGCAAGGTTCTTATACCCTTGCTCAGTCATTTTCATTGCTATATCGAAATCGGAATACCCACTTTTCACAAAGGAAGCAATTAAGTTTATGTGCTTATTTGCATTAGCATCTGGAACGTAAGTTTTCATAATGCCCCTTTATTTGATTTCGGCGTAACGCCCAAGGCAAATGACACCTGGGTGCGAAGCACAAATGGAGCTAACGACTTAAGTCGCTCTAATTACGCGCATTTTGACTCTCCGTTTAGCTCCGATGCGTTGATTCCTGCCATTCAGTTCAGCACACCCTATGGATAATTCAATAGAGCCGACGTTTGGATGGCCGACCTCGACGACCGTACCAATATGGAGCGCTGGCCACTGATCTGAGTATGGCATCGCCTAGCGCGCCGTCGTCCCCCCGCCACGCCTGCGGGCTAAATGTGTCGTTTTCTATGCATACCTGCACCTAGCTCAAATCGGCCCAGCCTGGGGGCTGTGTGCGCGAATGTGAGATGGGAAAAGCCTGCAGATCCCTGCAAGGGTGTGTAAGTGCAACGGATGGTCCATTGCGGTCATGCACCTCGGCTGGACCGGATCAACCTGCTCAAGCATTACTTGAGCACCGTTCGAATCGAGGTAAGCGAATCCGTCTTCTAGGCGTTGATAAGCTACTTCGAGTCCCAGGCAAGATACCCAAAAAGCCTGGCTGCTATCTAGGTCAGTGACCATTAACTCTGGAACTAGTTTGCTACGTTCGAACATGAGATGAGCCATTTCAATAGGCTCATTCTCCGGGGGTGGGCAGTGTAAATAGCTGATTCGCGAAATCAGGCTATGCACTTCTGGCACTTCTGGCACTGGTGGCACAGGAGAAGGTGGCGAGCATCATGATGCACGGTCGGCTGAGTATTATCGAGTCGAGCTGAATGGCGGCTTCTGGCCGATTGCTACCTGTCGAGAAGGGCTGCAATGCGCAATTCTCTGCCGATCACGGTTACGAAGCATGACGGTCAAATCCCATGCAACCGGTGGTCAGAAGCGATGCAAATTATTGGTCAGGTCGAATGCAAACAGGTGGTCAAGTGGAGTGCAATTTCGCACTCAAACGAAGGCCCTACACCAACCGCTCAATCTTCTGATGCTGCCAGACCATTTTGTAATACAGCGTCTGCAACATCAGCATGCCCAGATAGGCCACCGGAAACGCCATCCACACACCTTGCAGCCCAAAGCGCGCATCCAGCAGATACGCCACCGGCAACTGCACCCCGACCACGCAAACGATCGTAACCACCACCGGCACCAACACCGTGCCGCTGGCGCGCATGATGCCGCCGACAATTGCCTGAAAGCCAAACACCAGCAGACTCCAAAGCATGATGTGCAACAGGTGTTCGGCCATCGCCCGGGTGGAATCATCCGTGAGGAACAACCCCAGCAACCAGTGCGACAGCAAGTAACCCAACACCACCAAACCACCGGTCAGGCACACGTTGATCAACAGCCCCGTGCGCAAAATCGGCCCCATGCGCTCGATGCGCCCTGCCCCAATCGCCTGCGCACCGAGAATCGACGCCGTGATCGCAATCGACAACGCCGGGAACTGCACGTAATTGACAATCTGCGTCACCGCCCCGTACGCCGCTGTCGCCTGGGAACCGTGCTGATTCACCAGCGCCAGAATCACCAGCTCCGATAACGACAGCACCACCATCTGCAACCCGGTCGGCAGCCCGATGCGCAACACCTTGCCGAGGATGTCCATGTCCAGCCGCATCGACGCAAACATCTCCCGATCCGGCGCCAAAGGATGCCCCTTGCGAATCAACCGCCACGCCAGCCACCCCATCGCCGCCAAGTTACCCGCCAACCCCGCCCACGCCGCACTCTGAATCCCCATCGGCGGCAACCCCAACCACCCGAGAATCAACGCCGGCGTCAGCGCCAGCCCGACACACGTCGACACCACCAGCGCCAACAACGGCGACACCGTATCGCTCACCCCACGCAGCAACTGCGTGAACAACACAAAGACCAACAGCGACGGCAAGATCCACATCATCACATGCGCATACGCCACCGCATCGTCCAGCACATCCACCGGCGTGCCCAAACCCTGCAACGCTGGCCGGGCAAACACACTGCCCAACACCGCCGCCGCCAACCCGATCATCGCCCCCAACAGCAACGTCGAACCAGCAATCGCCTTCACCAAATGCAACTCGCGAGCGCCCCAGGCTTGACCGATCAACACCCCGGCGCCAGCGCCGAGGCCGATGACCAGAGCGATGAAGAAAAACACCACGGGGAACATGCCTGATACCGCCGCGAGAGCCTGGGTGCCGAGCATTTGGCCGATGTAGATGCTGTTGATGGTGCCGGACATGGACTGGAGGAAATTGGAGAGGACCATGGGGGCGAGGAACAGGAGGTAGGTTTGCCAGAGGGGGTGTTGGGTGGTGGGGGTTTGCATTGAGGTTCCGTCTCGGGTGGGGGCTGGCGTTTGGGAAATTCTACGCTACGGAACTGGGAATAACGCGCTCCTATTTTGCGGATTTGGGGAGCATGAATATTGTTTGCTTTCGGCAAGCAGCGGCCACTGGAACGTCGTTTGTAGTGGATCGAGCCCTGGATTGCGCAAATATGCAGTCAGCAATTGACTTCACCTAGCGAGACCGCCCTATCTGTTTTTTCCAATGTGGCGGAGGTTAATCTGACCATGGTGCAAGTGGAAGCAAACCTGATTGCTGGCAAACATTCCACAGTGTTTTCGCACAAAAGTTCGGTTTCCACGGGGCGTTTTCTGCCGACTTTGAGAGGCAGAAAACGACTAAAAAAACAGACAGAGGAAAGGGGTAAAGATTGTCCCCTTTCTCGGCTCCGAGCCAGGCAGCCTATTGTTTCTACTTGACGAACCTGAGGCACGCAAAACCCGTCTTGATGCGCAACTGTTGAATGGGTTCGACGCTCTCCTGAGTCCCGACTTTTTTGACTACGCCAAGTCCGCAGTAATATTGGTCGCTGGTGAAGATGAGGCACCACTTAACTTGTTGTCCCGCTCGTTCCTGTAACATGCCAGCCCCACCACCACGAGCCTTGAAAATGGATTCTCACTCGATTCTGACGTTTACACTGGTCGCCGCGATTGCCATTGCCAGCCCTGGGCCTGCGACCTTGATGGCGATCAACAATAGCCTGGCCCATGGGCAGCGCAGCGCCATATGGTCATCGCTCGGCAACGCCAGTGGCCTGTTCTGCCTGTCGTCCGCTGCCATGCTGGGGCTCGGGGCGCTGCTTGCCAGCTCCGAATGGCTGTTCAACGCGGTGAAGTTCATCGGTGCCGGTTATTTGTTCTACCTGGGCATCAGACAATTGTTCAAAAAGGGCCCGATGCTCCCGGATGGGATTCAGGACGACTTGAAGGAAAGCCGGCCGACTCGTTCCAAACTGTACAAAGCGGCCTTCCTGACGGCGGTGACCAACCCCAAGGCGACGATGTTCTTCACCGCGTTGTTCCCGCAGTTCATCGATCAGAGTGCGGCATTGCTGCCGCAATTTCTGATCCTCACCTCGATCTTCATGGCATTGTCGGTGTCGTCCCTGAGCCTCTATGCCGCGCTCGCCTCGCGGGCCAAGGGTGTGCTGACCCGGCCTGCGCTGTCCCGCTGGGTCAGCCGGGTGGTGGGGTCGACATTCATCGGTTTCGGTGCTGCTATCCTGACCATGCGGCGGCAGGCGGCGTAAGGGAGCCGGGCCTGTAACTCCGGTAACAGGGAAGGCTGATAGGGCGTAAGCGTGTGCCCTGCCCATTGAGCCGCGCCGACTGGATCAAACTCATGATCGCAGCCGCACGTTTGCCACTGCGTTTACGCGCAGCCAGCACATGCTTGTTCGATCCAGACGGCTTTGCTTACGTTCGTCGGCACACTCAGCATGCGAAGGCCAGGTGTTTCATCGGGGTTCTCCGTTCAGTTCTTGTGTGGCGCGCACCAAATCCGGAAGCCTTTTTCAGTATTCCCGAGCGGTAATCGGCACGCCTGCGCCGCATTAAAACTGATTTAGATCAGAGTTTAGTGTGAAAAAATTGCAAATTGCAGGCGTTGGAGGGTGATTTGCGCCACAAAATAGAAGCTATTTTGAAAATCCTGGTGAGTTTTATGATTTTCGGTAAGTATCATCGTTTGGACTATAAGCGCCTCGCGACACTCGATCTCAATTCAAACAAAGTAAACTGCGCGTGCTATTCGATACGGGGTTGTCGCTAAAGGCCGAGGCGGAACAGGGCAAACTGCACGGGATTTAGAATGAGCTGAAACTAAACGATTTAGGCTTTCGAAATACTGCAACAGTGGTATTCAACGCCAGAACAAGGCCCGAACGTAGCAGAATGATAGTGAGGGGTAGACGACGCTATCTCCCATAGATTAGAGTGTTGTCGTATCAGAGCATTGCTGCCATGGAGGCATTTGTGTGTATACGTCTTAACTCCCGCCAAAAAACCTTACTCCGTTCCGCTCATGCGTCTAGGTGCCAGACACTATTGCGCACGATATCTAATTAAAAACAAGCCTCTTGGTTCGACTATCTAAATACTCGACCGCAAACATAGACTTTTAAGCGCCACGACCAATGGAGCAGTTCATTGCTTGTTGCTGCTCGCAATTTCAACCTGTGACGTTGTACGTTATAGCGAGGCTAAACCATGCCTTCTACCAACAATGATTTATCTATAAAACAAAACACCCAGTCTCTAAAAAATTTTTGGGCCGACACCTTCGCGCTAAATACGTTTTGCTACTTAATCTCCATACCTATCGAACTAGGCTTTGCGCAGATGACACTTAGCACACACCTAAGTGCTAGACTCGTAGGGCTTTTCATTATTACCAGCACTGCTCGCCCCTTCGGTATATGGCGCGACTTTGTCTTTAAAAAATTCAAGATTTCCGACAGGGACAAAGGTATAAAACCTTACCTTGTCGATACCTTGGCCTATCTTTCGTTCGAGCTACCACTCTACATAATAAACATGAGCATAAGCGGTGCAACCTTAATGCAAGCCATCAAGGCCGCCTTGATATTTTGTATTATTGCAGGTTTTGTTGGCAGGCCTTACGGAATCTATAGAGCACTCATTAGAAAAAAACTATTTAACCTGAACTGAGAACACAAAATGGATATTGACTCAATAGTTCACACCATCACCTCAGAGAAAAATCTAAGAGAAAACATTGTAATCGATTGCGGTCACACGACCATATTCTCATCTCACGACGGTTATTCATTTGGAATACAAGGAGAACCTAGTCCGACGGAGATTCTCACATTCGAACTGGGGATTGCATTACATGACGTCTTAAAGCGTCATAACAAAAACGTATCCATAAACCTGTACCTTTCTGACCTTATAGGCATCAAAGGCGGGAATGATGAACGGCGGAAAATCACTCAAGACATCCAACACCGTGAGAAAGCCGTTTATATCCCCAGTGCCTATCAAAAAATACTTGCCGCAAGTGAAATACCTTTAGAAAAAGTAGCAATTCATTTGCAATCCAAAGGCAACGATCACTTCCGGAAAATCATCCGTCGGACTCGCTCCGGAATTGAACAACTCAAGTCAACCAGTCAAAACTACATCCACGAGGTATTCAATAAAACAAACGCACTATTCCTCTCTACCGAAGATCAGGGTCTATTCTCATTGACCACTCCCTACCTGTTCGACACACACGATGAGGACTCCTATTTTGGAGGGTCATGGTGGAAGAACAACGAGAACCAGATTAAACAGAGCGACCTGGAAAACTGCCCTTTGGCCCGTTTGAAAAAGAACCCGGTGATCAATCTCTACGAAACAGGAGGACGAGTTCTTTGCCCTGCGACCTACGGTGGCTTGCTTTGTCAATTTGACAACTCCGTGGATCATATCGCTATTTACGCAAGAGCAGATGACGAGTTCATTGGAGAGAAGGTGTATCGCGGTGTTATATCGGCAAACTTACTGATCGAGAACTTTTCCAGAAATTGCGCGCAGATCATCATCAACAAAGAAGAGCTGGCCGAGTACACTTTCATTGAAAAAAATCTGATTGGCCGCTCAAGCACAGACAGCATAGAATTTACGAACCAGATACAAGATATGCTGCACAACAACAACATGGAAATAATATAAGGACATACATGATCTATCTTGACAGCGCTGCCTCTGCATTACCTTTTGAAGATGCTGTGACTTTCTCCCCTGAACCTGGAAACCCATCAAGCGATCACTCTGCTGGCTATGCAGCTAACGCAGTGCTTGAAAAAACCAGATCGCTGCTGAGCGCGATGTTCGGAGGGCGGTCAAGCGAGTATCATTTCTGCTCAGGCGCCACCGAAGCTGCTAACTTAATTATTCAAGGAAGATGCCATTTTCTTAAGACGGCCAATTCGACAAGAAACGAAATAATTGTCAGCGCCATTGAACACCCTGCCATATTCAATACCGTAAAACACATGCGACAGTCCGGCTTTATCGTCCATATTGTTCCAGTTGATCATCGAGGAATTATAGAGACTTCTTTCATATATGATTTGCTCAATGAACATACTTCAATGGTATTAGTCATGGGCGTCAACAATGAAACTGGGGCACGCCAACCTATCGACGATATCGCTAAAAAGGTAAAAACCATAGATCCGGACATCTCCTTCATTTGTGACGGTGTACAGACACTGACCAAAGTCCCCTCCCCCGACTTAACGTATATCGATGCCCTTATTGGTTCTGGCCACAAACTCGGAGCGGCAATGGGGGTCGGTTTCTTTTATTTGAATCATCGTTTTCGACTCTCCCCTTTGCTATTTGGAGGGGAGCAGGAGGCTGGCGTCAGGCCAGGAACGGAAAACATCTACGGCATAGAGTCTTTATATAGAGCTCTCGTACATCACCAAAAAAACGCTGACCACTACCATAATCACGTTCGCGCCTTGAGCCTGCTCCTTCAAAAGACGCTTGAGCAGTCAAACATCTCGTTTTCGATCAATACCCAGGATGGAGAGACTTCGGGTTACATACTCTCTATTTGCTTTAACGGTATCGATGCCAGCAGGGCGATCAAGTTTCTCTCGCAAAGAGGTATTTGCGTCTCGAAAGGCTCAGCTTGTAGCAGTGTGTCTCCTACACCTTCCCGGGTGTTAAGCGCCATGAAGCTCAGTCACGCCCAAATGAGTTCCACCCTACGAGTCTCTTTTAGTCCGCTAAACGTCAAGGAGGACGTTCTCACTTTTTGTGCAGCAATGAGTGAATTGCATTCATATAACGTCGAAACCTCAGCTTTAGAGCAACAAAGCCAGATGTAAGCCTCATCGCTGAAAAAAGCAGTACGATGAATACACTCTGCGTTCATCGTACCGCTGCCTTAATTATGGAATTCCCAACCTTGCAACCGCCAAAATCATCACAGACCACGTTTGAGTGCGCAGCCACGGGGGCGGAATAAATCCGAGAATCATCTGGCCGGCCTCCCCTCCTCACGGAGGTGACGCAAAATACAAGGTGCGAACTTAGATAGTTACTGTTTGGCTTGATCACAGTGTCCATCAGCACCGAACCTTCTCACGCTGATTGTCTACGCCAAGTGCCGGGTGATGTGCCGAACTGGCGTTTGAATGCGCGACTGAACGCAGCTTCGGATTCATAGCCAACTGCAAAGCCGATTTGCGCCACATTACCGCGACCTTCGCGCAGCTGTTGAGCCGCCACGTGCATACGCCAGAGCGTCAGGTATTGCATCGGTGGCTGTCCGACCAATGCCGTGAATCGCTCCGCGAATACCGAGCGCGACATGCCCACTTCAAGCGCCAGGGCTTCTGCAGTCCAGCCCTCGGTTGGACGAGCATGGAGCAGCGCCAGTGCGCGCCCGATATGCGGATCTCGCAAACCCGCCAGCCACCCGCGCCGTTCAGCGGGGAGGCTCGCGACGTACTGGCTGACGGCTTCGACGAATAGCAATTCGGAGAGCTTGGCGATGACCGTTGTCGAGCCGAGGCGCCCCGCCGCAATCTCACTGACAGCGAAACGGAATGAGCTTTCAATCCAGGCTCCCGAAGCCGTCGCCCGCAAGTCTAGTTTCAATAAGGATGGCAGCGATGAAAGCAACGGACTGAAGGGGGTTTCAGAGCCGAGGAATCCGCACAATAGCTGCGTGACCTCGCCGCCCCCGCCGTACTTGATTCGTGAAATAGCGCCGACTTCCGGCGGCTGAATAACTTCGCCCGCCGGCATGGGCGTAATGCTTAGATCACTGCCAAAAGAATGAGCGTCATTGTGAGGAAGCAGAACGAGTTCGCCTGCCCGCACGTCAATGGCGGCACCGCCGTCGACTTGTAATTGCATATGCCCTGCAGCGACAAAATGCGACGCAATGATATGTCGAGGTGCCGCCAGGAACGGTTTGCAATCGTCCGCAGAGATTCGTCCCTTGATGCACCAGGGCGCAGTGAATTCCGACTCGAGAAAAACCCCTCCAGACAGCCGAATCACACGCAATACATCAGAAAACGCATCCAACAATTGCCAGCCCTCCTTTCCGGAGTCCGGAGCATGTAATCAGGCGCACTGGTCATTCATCGCCTGAACTGCGAGGCCTAGATTAGCACCAACGCGGACTCCGTGATCGAGACGTTCCTCAGACGCTTCACCGATGGTCATTGGCTCCGACGTTAACCGTAATTGCCCCATTCCAACTCGACCAGGCAAGCAGGAGATCGATATGAACACCGTTGCTACCATGCCCAGCGCAGATTCGGATAACGCCGCCCGTTATGCTCAACTTGTCAGATCATCGAAGAAAGCGGAATGGCAGATCGATCGTGATTTGCTACAGGATCGGAGTTTCGACTTCTCGCGCAAATTCCTGCCCGACGGACTGTCGCGGATCGACCGCCTGACTTTTCTCGACGCGGATGAGGCGCGCCTGCTCAGTCAGATTCAGGGCCGAACCTATGCGTATATCTTTGGCTTGGTCGAGCGTTTTATCAGCGCCAAAATGCTCGATCAAGGTCGGGGCCATGTCTTTGACGATCAGCTCGCACTCGAAGCGCTAGTGCGTTTTTCTAACGACGAGATCAAGCACCAGGAGCTGTTCCGGCGTATGGAGACGATGATTAGTTCGCACTTGCCAGCGGGGTATCGTCAAGTTGCCGATCCAAACGATGTGGCGCGCTCGGTTCTTGCGGCCAGCACCTGGTCAGTGCTGGCGCTGACCTGTCATATCGAGCTGTTTGTTCAGGCGCACTACGTGCAAAGCATCGCCCCGCGTGAGGAGCTGTGCCCACTGTTCAAGGATGTTTTCAAATTTCACTGGAAGGATGAAAGCCGGCACGTCGTACTCGATGAACTGGAGTGGAAGGCGGAGCACGCGAAACTCTCGTCAGCCGAGCGCGACCAGGCAGTGAACGACCTGATTGCGCTGGTGGCGGCCGTCGACGGAATACTGCAGGCACAATCGGCATCCGATGCCGACTACTTTATTCGCAATGTTTCACGGTCATTCAGTGTCGATGAGACAGCGCAAATCAAAGCCTCCGTGCTGAGCGCCTACCGCTGGCAATACATAATCTCGGGCGTGGAGCATCCACACTTTGGCCGGCTGCTTACGCGCATGACAACACCCGCACAGATGTCCACGATTCAGACCGCGCTGGCGCCAATCATGAGCAATTGATCGACAGGGGGCGGCCGACCGTGCGTCGGCCGCGCGGCTGTGGGATGACGTGTTGAAAACGATTTATCGAGGCTGGCAGCCATGACAATACCGATGTGGATGTTGCTTGGATTTGCGACCTGGACTTTGCTGCTGTTGATGGCAACCGTCGGGGTGTATCGCTGGGTCAGAATCTTGTTCTCGAATGTTCCGATTGCCTCTTTCCGATGCGATCAGCTCGAAGGCGAGGATTGGTATCGGCGTGGGATAAGAGCACACGCGAACTGTGTGGAAAATCTGCCGGTCTTTGGCGCCATTGTGTGGGTGATTTCAACCCTTGGTGTCGACGACGCTGCAGTGAGCTACTTGTCCGTAATCGTCCTGATCGCTCGCGTGTGCCAGTCTGTGGTTCACGTATCCCATGTGCAAACCAATACGTTCGTGGCGGTTCGGTTTGCCTTCTTTTTCGTTCAGTTGGTCTGTTTTCTCGCGCTCATTGTTATAGCCGCTAGTTATGGCGTATGAATCTCTTGAATCAAGGGATTCCTGGCTTGTTCCTGCAAATCAACATTGCGTTCGGACGCGCGCTCTAGCGATTCAATGGTTAGATTTCAAAATTACCAGCTTCACTTCACCATGCTGCCAGCGACGGGCGAACACACCTCCCTCCTACAAGGCTAAGGGAGGCGAAATCATGCTTTTCGCCGCCATCCACTGATGCGGAAGCAGTTGCCCGTCGTCAGCTTTCATAATCACCGGGGCTCAGCGAAGCTGAAATCTTAGCCCCGCGACGCCAATATACTGATCCTATTTTTGGCTGAGTGCCGCTATCGATACTCCCGAAGCAACGAAGGTGAGTCCTGCCCCTACGTTCAGGCCATTTACCAGTCGTGGCCTCTGACGCAAAAATCGGGGCAGTGCAGTGGCAAATACGCCCATAAGTGCGAATCCCACTGCCGTCAGTGCGGCGAACCATATGCCGTACACCAGCATCTGCACGCTCACTGAGCCGCGTTGTGGGTCGACGAACTGAGGGATGAACGCAAGAACGAAAAACCCGGGCTTCGGATTGAGTGCTGCCGAGAGTAATCCCGTGAGGAAAATGCTCGGCAGTGATTGCCGAGTCGTTGGCTGGAAGCTAATCAGGCTACGAGAGCGTAGGACTTTTATGCCAAGCCAAAGTAGATAACCGGCACCGATGAGCTTGACGACCCAGAAGGCAACTGCAGACGTCTGCATAAGCAAAGTCAGTCCGAGTGAAGCAGTTGCCACATGAAAGAGAATTCCCGCCCCGGATGCCATGCCCGATACGATAGCGGCTATCCTGCCCTGACTGAGTCCTCGGCCTACGGCCAGCAGATTGTCCGGGCCTGGTGCGAGTACCAATAGCAAGCACGCGGCAGTATAGGTAAGCCAGATATTGATCGGAAACACGGCATTCTCCTTAAGCTTCACCGAGGCATCCATCCTCACGTAGCGCCAGACTGTGCCCGTACCAGATTGCAAAGTCAAAGCCACTGAATTTGAGAAGATCTATTTACCCTTCACCCATTTCGGGGCGTCCCCCCAAGAGGGAACCTTCGACACTTTCTATGGAAAGCGTTTCCAGCAGCACCTGCTCCAAAATGACAAAAAAACACTTGATGTGAGCCTGCTTCAACGCCTGTGGCCGGGTCACCAGAAAGACCTCCATATCTGGAAGCTGGATCTCCGGGAACACTTCTATCAGGTCCTTCGCCAGAATACGCGGCAGCACTGCCACGCCCATACCTCGCCTCACCGATTCGAGCTGAGCCGCGAACGAGTTCACGCTGATCTGGGTGCGTTCCAGGCCCGCGGCCTTTGCCACACACAGTTGCGGCAACATATCCAGCGGAGGAAGCAACGCAATATTGACCGCCGTGGCCGGGGTCACTTCTGGAAACCGCTTCAGATAACTTGCATCGGCGAAGACACCGTAAGCGAGCCTGTCGAGGGGTCGATAAATCAGCGACGGCTCGCCCAGATGAACTGTGCGTACGGCAATGTCTGCGGCGCCGCGGACGATCTTGTGAAAGTCGGCTGTTATCAGCAACTCCACCGAGCATCGCGGGTGCGCGCAGGTGAAGCGACTCGCTGCCTCCAGCACGCAAGAGGAGAACCCCTCCCCTGCACTGACCACGACAGTGCCAGATAACTCTGTGTGTGGCTCGGACATGCCCGTAACGGTTTGACGCCTCAAGCCCGCTTCCGCAGCCAGGGCAACGTCCACGAGGGATTGGCCTCGCGGGGTCAACCAGCATCCTTCAACGCCCCGCTCCACGAGTGGCTCGCCCAGTGCCCTTTCAAGTTGGGTCAGCCGTCGCGACACAGTAGACGCAGCGATCCCCAGCAATTGGCCGGCCTGAAGAAAGCTGCCGCGTCGCGAGACTGCCAACAGCAGGCGAAGATCGTCCCAGTTTGCTTGCAAAGCCATGCTTCATATCTTCCCTGATTTGCAAATGTGCAAAGCCATTATGCAGCAGTCGCTGTTTTTCGGCAGAGGCGTCAACGGTATATCTACACGTCCTCGAAACGAATGGAACGGACTGTATGACTACTGGCCCCAACGACTTTGCGGAACGCGCCGCCAGCGCCTTCAATCGCCGTGATGTGGAAGCGATGCTTACGCTGGTTTGCGAAGACTTCATCTACTTCGATGGGATGGGGATGCAAACCGGTCGCGAATCCATGCGCAAACGAGAAATCGCATTACTCGAAGCCTTCCCCGATGCCCAGCTGACCTTCAGCCCATTTGCCGTCAGTGACGATCGTTTGGCACTGACCGCCTTCCTGACCGGCACCTTCACCGCACCATTAGTGATGCCGGACCGGGTGATTCCACCCCATGGCCGCCATATTGCCGTGTACTACGCCGCACACTTCACCTTCAAAGACGGGCTGGCCATCCGTGAAGAGGCCTACTTCGAC
This sequence comes from Pseudomonas sp. NPDC086112, assembly GCF_044746425.1. Classification (NCBI taxonomy): domain Bacteria; kingdom Pseudomonadati; phylum Pseudomonadota; class Gammaproteobacteria; order Pseudomonadales; family Pseudomonadaceae; genus Pseudomonas; species Pseudomonas sp. NPDC086112. The sequence goes on from NZ_JBIVCD010000014.1 coordinate 70,120, forward strand.
AGTGCGGTGTTGATGTCATTTTTTAGCCGATCAGCGTGAGGGTTGACCTATGCATAGCACATTCGTCACTGGCGCGACCGGCTTGTTGGGCAACAACCTGGTGCGTGAATTGGTCGCTCATGGCTGCGCGGTCAAAGCCCTGGTTCGATCAAGAGCCAAAGGTGAACAACAGTTCAAGCATTTGCAGGGTGTGGAGCTGGTCGTTGGGGACATGGCCGATGTCGACGCGTTTGCAACGTCGTTGCAAGGCTGCGATACGGTGTTTCACACCGCCGCGTTCTTTCGCGACAACTACAAGGGCGGCAGCCACTGGAAGGAACTCGAAAAGATTAACGTGGAGGGTACGCGACGCCTGCTTGCCCAGGCCTACAACGCTGGTATCCGACGCTTCATCCATACCTCTTCCATCGCCGTGCTCGACGGCGCACCCGGCACGTCAATCGATGAAACTTGCCTGCGGGCCGACGCCGACGCGGATGACTACTACCGTAGCAAGATCCTCGCCGACCGTGTCGTCTTGTCGTTCCTGGAACGCCATCCCGAAATGCATGCCTGCATGGTCTTGCCTGGCTGGATGTGGGGCCCTGCCGACATTGGCCCGACCTCCTCGGGACAGTTGGTCAACGATGTCGTGCGCGGCAAATTGCCCGGATTGATCCCCGGCAGTTTTTCTGTTGTCGATGCCCGCGATGTGGCATTGGCGCAGATAGCCGCAGCCAGACATGGACGGCGCGGTGAGCGCTATCTCGCGGCGGGTCGGCATATGACCATGCGTGAGCTGGTGCCTGTTCTGGGACGCATAGCTGGCGTCAAGACACCCGTTCGACAACTACCGCTGCCCTTCCTATACGCCTTGGCGTCGGTGCAGGAGATTTATGCGCGTGTCACCGGCAAGCCCATTCTGCTGAGCATGGCCACACTGCGCCTGTTGATACGAGAGAAGGACCGCACCTGTTTCAACCACAGCAAGAGTGAACAAGAGCTTGGCCTGAGTTTCCGGGCGCTGGAGCTGACACTCAGTGACACCGTGGCGTGGTACCGCGATCACGGTTGGTTTGAAAAACGCACATCCGTCATGGTCGACGACTGACTTTCGCAGATAAGATGACCGTCGAGCTCCACATTCACCGCATACCAGGACAAGGACGTAAACATTCTGTGAGTAGGAAAATAATCCTGATGCGTCACGGTCAGCCAAAGTTGGTCGCAACCGATAAATTGTCAGCGCTCGATATGAAAGAGTGGATCGAACACTACAACCGATCCGAAATCACCAGCCAGCCCGTCCCGGATGCCAGCATGCAGCTCGCCGCAACCGCCACGGTGATTGTCTCAAGCAACGCGCCTCGTGCGCTGACTTCCGTCCAGGCTCTTGGCCTGAAACCCACCCTCGTCGACGCACTTTTCGGTGAAGCGCAGCTGCCTTATGGTCGCTGGAAACTGCCACGGCTATCGCCGTTTACCTGGGCATTTATCCTTCGTGTTTTATGGTTGTGCGGTTACTCACGCAGCGTCGAATCCGTCGCCACTGCCAGGATGCGCGCCAGCACGGCAGCTCAACGACTTCAGTCCCTTGCTGCCAGCGAAGGACCGGTTCTACTGCTCGGTCATGGCTTTATGAATCGAATGATCGCCAAACAACTGGTGGCAGATGGATGGACTCGGCAAAAACGTAATGGCAGCCAATATTGGAGTGCGACGGTGTATCAATATGGCGGTGTTTGAGAGGTGCTTCACAATCTTTTTCAGCAAACGGAGTCACTTACATGGAAGTCATCAATCAATTACAACCCGCAGAGTGTGAAGGCATGGAGGACATCCGACGCGAAATCGATGCCCTTGATCACGCCGTTATCAAGCTGTTGGGCAAGCGTTTTCAGTACGTCCTGGCGGCCTCGAAGTTCAAGACCTCGGCAACTTCGGTGCGTGCTCCGGAGCGTTTCAAGGCGATGCTGGCGACACGTCGCGAGTGGGCCGAGACCGAGGGCTTGAGCCCGGATGCCATCGAGAAGATGTACAGCGACCTGGTGAACCACTTCATTGCCGAAGAGATGAAACACTGGGCGGCTCATCAATCCGAAATCTGATTCACTGCATAACAACCCAGTCGTTGTGGAAACCGGGCGTCTTAACAGGCGTCCGTTTTTTTTACAGTTGGCCACTCCATAGAACTAACTCTATCTACTTTAGGTCATCGCAGTTTCTGACAACGAACCCGGCTGATACACAGAGGTCAAAGCAGGTGATGACGTCGCCAATGATCGAAGGCCTCATTCAAGGGCGAAGTCAGTAGCTCACATATTTTAGGGTGCGCCGGATAGTTTCAGCAGGCTCGGATTGTTCCGAGGGGCAAGTGCTGACTGCTGCTCATATCCAATGCTCCCGTATCGGAGTACTAACATGACTCAGTCAATGCGGTTCTGCCTATCGATTGTCCTTGCGACACTGGCATCGGCCAGCTTCTTGAACACTGCTAGTGCGGCAACTGCCGAGGATCTGGATGTCGACTCTCGGCAAGCGTTGCAAACTCTGTACAAGTCCACACCATTTGCTGAAAGCATTTCGCACAACGCCAAAGCGATTCTTGTCTTCCCGAAAATCATCAAGGCGGGCCTTGTGTTTGGCGGCAGCTATGGTGAAGGCGTGTTGTTGAAGGACAAGAAAGTAGAGAATTATTACAACTCCGTAACCGGGTCCTGGGGGCTGCAAGCAGGTGCCCAGTCGTATGGCTATGCGGTTTTCCTGATGACCGACAAAGCCGTGGACTACATACGCAAATCCAAGGGTTGGGAAGTCGGCGTAGGACCCACCGTTGTAATGGTTGATGAAGGGGTGGCGAAGAATCTGTCCAGCACGACCGTGAAGCACGATGCCTACGCGTTCATTTTCGACCAGCAGGGGTTGATGGCCGGGATCAGCATCGAAGGAACCAAGATTTCGCTGATCAAGCGCTAACACCGGTTGTTTGGCGCAGGGATGCGCCAATCCATAAATGCGCCCGCTTGAAGCCATGCGGGGTCCAGTTGCTGATTCAAGCGACCGGCCCAGTCAACGACCTACACCAGCACGGTTAACCAGGCCGACACCAACAGCAAACAAGCCAGTGCAGTGTTCATGCGTTTGAATGCCTGCGGCGAACCAAAAGCCCGGGCACTGCCCACGCCGAGCAACGCCCACAGGGTCATGCAGGGCACGGAGACCAACAAAAATATCAGCGACAACACAACCAGCCGCAGGGTCTTGTCACCGCCACCGACAAATACGCTCACTACCGCCACCGCCATCATCCAGACCTTGGGGTTGACCAATTGCAGGGTGGCGGCACCGAACACGCTGACACCTTCGTCGCGCGAGGTGGTCGGGGCCAGGGACGGCGGTGCGCTTCGAAAGATCTGCCAGGCGAGCCAACTCAACCAGAGCACCCCGGCCCACGCCATTGCCTGCTGTACACGCGCAAACCGCAGCAGCGTTTCGCCCACGCCGAGCCCGACCGCAAACACAATCAGCGCCGCCGCCCCGCAGGCAGCAAAAATGATGGGCAGTGTGGCCCCCAGCCCCCGCCGCGAACTGTGGCTCAACACCAGAATATTGGTCGGCCCCGGGGTAATCGAGGCAACGAACGCAAACAGCAGGAAAGGCAGCAACGATTCCATGGCATGGACTCCTTGATCAGATAGGAATCCATGGTCGCGGATCAGCGAAATTCAGTCTGGAAGGTTTGAGCAGCGCTTGCGGTAATCCGCGGGTGTGAGCTGGTAGGCACGGCGGAACCAGCGCCCCATATGACTTTGATCGGCGAACCCGAGGGCACTGGCCACCTGCGCCGGCGACTCGCCCCGAGCCAGCAGCTGTCGCGCCTTGGCCAGGCGCAGCTGGATCAAATAAGCATGAGGCGCCAGCCCAAAGGCTGCCTTGAAGGCCCGCGTCAGACGAAAGCGATCAACACCACAGGCTTTGGCCAGATCATCCAGCCCAATGTCTTCATAGACATGGGCATGCAAATAGTCACGCGCAACCTGGGCCACCCACGGCAGGCGCGGATCAAAAGCCTGACGCTTGCGCCAATCAAGGTGGCCAGTGAGCGCCCCCAACAAGGTGTCGATGGCGCTCTGGCGCACAATGCGCAAATCGCCCTCATGGAGCGCGTGGAAGGCTTGAAAAATGGCAGTGGCCAGGCGCGGATCCTGGCTCAGGGTGTCGGCAAAACCCGGCTGACTGTTGGCCGGCGCATGCTCGAACAACGCGTGCAACTCCCGCTCCAGCCAGTGCGGATCGAGGTAGAGCATCGAATAGGTAAACCCCTCCTCGGTCGGCGCATGCCCATCGTGGATTTCCCCCGGTTCCAGCATGAACACCTTGCCCGGCGTACTGAGGTGGCGAACGCGCCGGCAATTGAACTGCTGCACGCCCTGCTCGGTGACCCCCACCAGAAAACTGTCATGCCAATGCGGATCGTAGGCATGGCCCTGAAAATGGGCACGAATCGATTCAATCCCGGTATCGGCGTCCTGGGACAGCTCAATCCAGTTGCGTCTATCCACGGAAGGCTCCATTGGTTCAGCGTTTATCTGTGCGGACGACTAAATTACCGCGCAATGGAAATGACGTTTAGAAGATTTGTGCAGGCTCCTCGGCAAATGCATCCTTAATGAATGCCTCCAGCTCTTTCTCTTCAAGCAGCTCAATAGAAAAATGCCCAAAGCGTTTCGGTAACCAAATTATGCGTGTCCCACTTGGCGATTGCAGATTATCGCGGGACAGTGGTTTTCCGTTCTCATTTTCCGGCTGGACTCCTGCATCGATCAATTCGTCGTACGCTGCCTCAATGTCTGGTGTGGAATAGCAGTGACGATAGATCGTGCCTTCGCCGTTGGAGTCCATCAGCGCCCTGAGATTTCCGGTAAACGGTTGCACTAACATAAGGCGCTCCGTTCCAAACATGACGATCGCATAGCGCACATGCAAACCGTCGCGCTGCCAATCAAGTGTCTTTGAGATCCTGGCGCTGAAAACTCGGGCGTAATACCTGCACGCTTCTTCAAGGTCTTCGACGAGAACATCCACGTGGCTGAACTTTAATTTCAATTGCCTCCCCCCTTTTCAGACATACGATTCGTTTGCTGTCAGTCCGGGCATTCTGATTCGCTAACCTTTGCGATAGCTACTGATGTCTGCATTCGGTCGATAACTCCCCTCGGTGACAGGCCGCTTCGCAACTCTTCAGTAAGTCCCTTCCCGCACCCACCGTCTGACCTCAGCCTGTATGGCATAAGCCGGCGCCTCCACAGCATTGAAGTCTTGTGTATACCGCTGGGCAAATCCTTCTACCCCCCATTCCTGATACTGCTGCACATGTTTTAGTTCGTGAGCCCAGAGCGCGATGTTCTGTTCTGCGGTTTGAGCGTCCCGGAAGAGGATGATGTCGATCAGCGTCACGGCGCCGACATCGGGGTTTTGCAGCATGGCAGTTGCGGCGTTGAATTGGCCGTTGTCGCTGACTTTGTAGTGCGCGGCATCGAGGACGCTGGGGTCGTACCAGCGCAGCAGATGCTGACCGCCGTGATCCCGTCTTCTGGCTCGATCGCCGCCAGGCCATTGGCCAGGCATACGGTGCGTTCGGCCGAGCGCAATGGCGTCAATGCCACCTCGCCGGCCACCGCCATGGCGATGGAGCCACGGCGCATCAACGCCACCGGCAGGTAGCCGTGATCCGAGCCGATACCGGCCAGGCGCGCACCCGCTGGTACATGCGCCGCGACGCGCTCGGGGCGCATGGACAATGCCTGTTCGTTCAACTGCAGTTCCTATTCAACACGAAAGTCCGGCACCTTTTGCATTGGTGCGGGCGGCCCATCATGCTAGGAGAGAGGCAGGGTAAAGTGCCGGCATTGGCTCATGCCCCTCTTATGGTTCGTTCGGAAACTCGACGTAAGCGATGACTTTGCCGAACGGCGCGCTTGACATACCTATCGGCATATTCACACCTGGGTACCCTGCTATCGGTGTGTTGATGATAGAAACCTGCTCCCCCGGGGCTCGGTTATCCGCAGCGATCAGCAAAAAGTAGGTGCCATCGGCGGGCGCGACGCCGGACCATTCAATTGCCAGAGCATTGGGGCCGACCAAATTATCAGCCACGATATTACCTTGAGCATCGAGCACCACTGCTTTGGGTTTCAGAGCACTTTTCGCAAACCCCATGCACATGTTGTTGCACATTGAGCTGACATTGATCACGTAGGTCTGGCCCTTGAGCAAACGGAAGTTGAACAGTCGGTAGTTGCCTTGCTGCGTCTCCATGACAATGCGTGGCTCTGCTGGGCTGATCTCCCATCGCACCGGAAACAGGCCACGATTGATCGGCAGTGGAGTGGCCGTTGACTGGCGAATGGCTTCCTGGAATGAATGAGCGATTGGTGTATTGCTGGACTGGACCTGATCTGTGTATTGGCGTTGCGAATTGCTTGAGCAGCCAGTCAGGGACAAGACAACAACAAGTGGTAGTAAGCATTTGAGCATTGGGGGTCGTCCATTGAGTATTACAGGCGGGAGCCGTTAGCCGAATTTAAAATGGCAAACAGTCATTGTCGGCGGCTCTGGCTGAAGCTTGAACGTCAGTAGGTAGAATCGTTGCCCCGTCCGCCGGGGAGAGAACAGAGAAGTCTTTTTTGAGGTTCGCCCTCTCCCCCCTCCCTAAAGTTTTTGATTGTTAAGCCGATTTCAGATGGGCTCGATACTCAGATACCGACGAAAGACCGTCCATGAGTTTCCCACACAAACTCGGAATACAGTTTCCTCGATATTTCTTGGCCTCCGACTACCACGGGACACTGTCTCGGCCACGCCGCAAATAACGTCAAAACTTCAATTACCCTACAAAGTACGCGCCCGCTATCGCGATGAATTCCGGGGGTGCCAAGGAGCTGTTTGCAGTGAATGTTCTATTTCGCCTGGCGGGCGCCGCCATCGCTGTGACCCTGACGGGTTGTGCCCTGCAAGGCAACGGGATGGCCGATTACTATAAGCGCGAGGCTGTCGCGCGCGAGGCGAAAAATCGAGCCATGGCGACCCGGGTACAATCCCGGCCGCTGCCGTTGGATAGCACTTTCAGACTCGCCCAAACTGCCTTAGTGATGGTTGACGTACCGGCTGAAGGCACCGAGCCAGCCAACCAGGCCCGGCTTTTCGCGGCCTGCGATTCGTTGACATTAGCCATGGATTATCGAGATGCAAAGAGGTGGAGCAGCCCTTATGTTCTGCCAGCAGACACGGCACGGAACATCGCTCAGCAGATGTGCCACGCGGTCCGGGACAGCGCCTGGAAGCAGCTTCCCGGTGACAGCGAAGACCTCTTGTTATTGGACCCGGGCACCCTGGCCATCGAGAACTCCCGACGTTCGATCTGGGCAGGCATCGACTTTGGGCGCACCCGTCTGGACGAAAGCGAAGGGAAGCCCTACGGCCGCCAGTTCGAGCGTCTCGAGGTGGACTGTGCTACCCGCCAAGCCAGCATCCGCCTGGCTTATCGTTTAGGCGATCAGGTCTTGCTGCCGCCGCCTGTTCAGCCAATTGACAGTGCATTGGACAAAGAGCAACGCGCCCGGCTAATTGGCGCTGTGTGCGCCGAGCCCGCCAACCTGGCGAAACTCGCCACGCCAGCCACTCGGCAAAAATTACCGCCGGACATGCGTACACCGGAGCTACCGGCGACATTGTTGGCACAGGTCAGCGCCCTGCCTCAAGGACAAGCGACCCACACGCTCAGCCATTTGCAGTTCACGTACAACGCTAGCTCCCCGCTCGTGCCGCGCGCCGTGGTCAACGACCACCCAATGGACTTGTATCTGCAACCGGGCCCGGCCCGCGGCATATGGCGCGAGCAAGCGACGGGGGCACTGGGCAGCCAGCGTGTGAGCCTGCGCTGGCGCGGGATGATCGAACTTGCCGCGACAAGCAGCACTGAACTCGCGGGAAAAACCAATCAGCAAAACACCCTCACGAACATCGACTTGGATGGCGATTGGCAAAAGCTCAAACCCGGGAGTGCTATCGCCTACAGCAAACACTTCACTCAGAGCAATGGCAAACCATTCGTGCAGAAATTTGAGTGTTCGGTAGGTGAATCCCTTCCTGCCACACAAACAGTCGCCTCATTGCAAGGCATGGCCCGCAAGGTTACTTGCGTCACCAATAACGCCCTGAAGACAAGTAATACATACCTCTACCTAGAGGCCTATGACCTGTTCGTGGAAATCGCCGATACTTCAACGCTCATAGTCCAGATCAACACGCTCAGGGCGGCGGAATAACGTATGAAGATGATTGCGGTGATGACGGACAGGCCTATTCATACACAAATAAAAAAGCAGCTCTCGGGAGCTGCTTTTCGATCCTACTCCCCCTTTTTATGCTTATGGGGTTTCAGGTCTGGATGATCTTTCCGCTTTTCGGGCGTGACTCTCTGCCTCTTGTCCGGAGTGCCATCTTCGTTTGTTCTTTTAGGGCCAGGTTTGATACTCATGGTCGATTTCCTTTATCGCTTGAGTTGTTAAATCCTGCTTTGTAACTAGCCCGGTTTTTTACAGCTGTCAACAGGGAGCGGACAAGGGTTGCGTAGTCACAGGGTAGGCATTCGGTAGTAAATCGCCGAGTTGGTCACGCCTCAGAAGCCCAGTTTTCGGGGCTTTCGTCGAGCAGTTTGAATCGGCTCTGAGCTTTTTGACATCTACGAGATATCCCCATTTGGCCGATTACTGCCTGTCGCGAAGGTCAGTAATCGGCCGATTGTGTTGAAAAAGTCGGCCATGGTTTGCGCATCCAAAAAGTACGCGTCCGAGATTGAAATCTTTACTTTTGGCAGAGGCTTCCGGACTCGGATTTCACGTAGCCGCGTGCGAAAAAGGCGTTTTCATCAGTCAATGATCAGGCAGTTTGGGCAGACCGACTTTTTCAACAGAACCGGCCAAGAGCGGACGTTCGATCCACTGTGAAAGCTAGCCTCTAAGGGCACGCATTATTTCCTGGACCACCGGCTTCGTGTATTTCTCACTGGGGTCAGTCTCCGGTGGGTCGTTACTGCGGATCCATTCACCTTGATCGAACGCTTGGTAAAGCGAGAAAGCGGGCTGAGGCATATCCTCAGTCATACCCACTTCAACCACGGCATTTATGATCCCATTCATTACACCGTCGCAAAAATCATAGATCAAAGATCCCTGTAGATACCCCTCCGCAACCGCGACGGACAGCTCGTTCAGCACATCTTGCGGTGCAATACCGAACTTGTCGCAAGTGGAGGCAAGATCACTCAGCGTTAAACCGTATGCTTCGGCTTTCACCGAAAGCTCCTTGAGTTCGTTCTTTGGTAACACCCTGATCATGAGCTTCTTCCGGTTAGGTTCGAAGGTAGTGCTTGCTTCACTCATAAAACTTTTCGACCAACAGAATGGCCGCACAGCGCTGCCACACGCTCAATACCATGCTGCAATACGGCGTCATGCTTTCGACCAAGGCTGTCGCCAAAACCACGGATCACCTCCAACAACGACTTCACCCGCAGCGGCAAATTCCCGGCCGGGTAAACCGCGTGCATCTGCGGGCTTTCACCGCCGCTGGAGGTAAGTTTGTACTCGGGACAGACCCGCAGCAGGCGCCCCGCTTCCACTTCGGGCTCCGCAATCCAGTCCGCCAGTCGAGCGATCCCGACGCCCGCCAGCGCCGCCTGGAACACCGCCAAACCGGAGCTGAAACGAAATTTTGGATGAACCCGGAAGCTGATGGCCCGCTCTTCACTGCGAAAATTCCACTCCTTGAGAATCCGCGGCGCCGTGTGCAGGATCAGCGAGTGCGCCTCCAGCGCCTCGATGGAGTCGGGCATCCCGTACCGCTCCAGATACCCGGGGCTGGCATACAGGTAGCGTGAATAATTCCAGAGTGGATAGCCAATCAGGTCACTCGATTGCGCAAACGCGCCGCGAATCGAGAAGTCCAGCTTGCTCTTGGCCGGGTCGATGAGCTCATCGGTGAAAATCACATCGACGTTCACGTCTGGATAACGCTCGCTGTACTGCGCGATCAACCGGGGCAATACCCCGTGTCCGAGAAACTCGGGGGCGGAAAAGCGGACCCAGCCGTAGGCCAGGCCGCTGAGACCGGCCAGGTCTTCATCCGCCTCACGTTGCAGATCCAGCATTTTGTAGGCGTGGGGCAACAAGCGTTCACCCGCCTCGGTCAAGCTCACTGCATTGGAGGAGCGATTGAACAACTTGACCCCGACACTTTCCTCCAGGGCTTGAACGGCACGGGTCAGCGCGCTGGGGGAGCGCCCCAGAGTACGTGCCGCCGCGATGAAACTGCGCTTGCGAGCCACCGTCGCGAAGGCTTCAAGCTCCCCCAACATATTCAATGCCATGCGCCACCTCGTTGCACTTTTCACAACGTGGCATTGCAACACAAAAAAAGCCCTTCCGTTAACCTTCCTGCTCAAGGACGCAGGCAAGCCGATGCGATGAAACACGTAGAAGCCGCCGGACGCTCACCCCCCTTCAACGTCAGAGCCTGATTTCATGATCGATATTGTCATCCTTTGCGTGTTCGCCTTCGCCGCCGGCCTGATCGATGCGGCGGTGGGCGGCGGCGGACTGATCCAGATACCCGCGTTGTTCAACGTGCTGCCCACGGCACAACCGGCGGCGCTGCTGGGTACCAACAAGGTCGCGGCAGCCTGCGGCACCGCATTCGCGGCCCGGTCCTTCGTGCGTAAGGTGGTGATCGACTGGGGGCTGGTGATCCCCGCCGCCTGTTCGGCCTTTGTCATGGCCTTCTTCGGAGCGGCCACGGTGTCGTTCGTGCCCCAGTCGATGATCCGGCCAGCGGTGCTGGTGTTGATCGTGCTGATGGCGATCTACACCTTCTGGAAAAAAGACTTCGGCGCCCTGCACAAACCCATGCGCATCGGTACCAAGGAGAAACTGCTGGCGATCGTCATCGGCGGCGCCATCGGCTTCTACGACGGACTGTTCGGTCCTGGCACTGGCAGTTTCCTGATCTTCTTGTTTATCCGCTGCTTCGCCTTCGACTTCCTTCATGCCTCGGCGTCGGCCAAGCTGGTGAACATCGCGACCAACGTAGCGGCGCTGATATTCTTCATTCCGACGGGTAACGTGCTCTACCTGATCGCAATCCCCATGGCGGCATTCAACATCCTCGGCGCGCTGACCGGCACGTGGCTGGCGGTTCATAAAGGCGTGCCCTTTGTCCGGACTCTGTTCCTGGTGTTGCTGGTGATCCTGATCGGCAAACTGTCTTATGACCTGTTCGTGTAAGCGCGTTTTCTGCCGCTACACTCAAGCGGAGCAGGCATTTCACATAGGCATTACGCCATTTCCATCGTCTATTGAGAGTGAGTCGTTCATGAACCGTCGATTGCTCACCGTTTTCATCGCGATTTCTCTTTCATGGACCAGTGCACAGGCCGGCTACTGGAAGGATTCAAACGGCAAACCAATCCCGGACACTGAATCAAGACGAACCATCGGAGAGTTTGGTGGCTCGCTGTTAATCACTTCCGATCCCGATTGGGAGAAAAAGTGGAATACGCCGGCCGAAACCACTCCAGTATTTACCGAAGCCAAAATAGTCACCCGAGGTGAAAGGATCTTCGCGCTTACGTTTTTTGCAAACCCGAAGCTGAATGCCAATCACGAAGCCAACATCACGTGCGATTTGAAAGCCACAAGGCCGAACGGTACAGAATCGATCAATCAGCGAGATGCCGTTTGTTTTCAAGGGCGCCTTAACGGGGATCCGAACAACATGTATCTCGCCGCCCCCGTGATCGGTTTCATCGGCGAGCCTGACGATCCCGTAGGCATCTGGACGCTGGAAATCACCCTCAAAGACAACTTGCGTAAGGTTGTCATGCCGCTAAAAGCAACATTCACGCTGAAGTAAGTGGTTCTTTACACACTCCGAAGATGCAGGCTCACCTTCTCCAGAATCGTCTCCGGCATCTCCCGATGAGGTACGTGATGGCAATCCTCGAGGATCAAACATTCGCTGGCCGCCGTCGTCAGCCTGGCGATACGCGCCGGGTGCAGCACTGATCCGTACTCGTCTTGCGCACCATGAATCGCGAGCAGCGGGCTGTGAATCGAGGCGACACAGCTTTCGATAGTCCAGTCCTTGAAGGCCTCCGATAACCAGGTCTCCGTCCAGGCCGACAGCACCCATTGCGCTTTGTCGTCGTGGTATTTCCGAAGTCGCTCTATCTGCCCCGGCATTTCGAATTGCCCCTTGGCAATCCGAATACCTTGTAGCGTCCGGTCTTCAACAAACGCTTGGGCCGACTCGGTGATCAGCGCTTCACAGCTGTGCGGATACAACGACGCGCAAACTGCTGCCATCGCCCCGCCGACGCTATGACCGAACGCGACTAACCGGTCGATCCGCAACGCGGCGCGCACCAGAGGAAAGAAGCACTCGGCTTCGTCGCGACGTGGACTTGGCATTTTTTCCCACTACGTTTCAACCATTGCTGGCATCGATAGTCACCATCACGTCAATGAAGTTCTCATAAAAAATCCTCGGCGTAACATCCGCTCCATACCCAACCAATAACACCCCGGAGCACACCATCATGAAACGCCAAATCATCCTCAGTATCGCTTTCTCGGTTTTTGCAGTTAACGCTTTTGCCACGTCTTCTACTCACCCGGTTGTCGCTGAAGGCGGCTCGGATCGTCTGATCGAAAACCGCATCGCTGAAGGTGGTTCGGATCGTTTGATCGAGAACCGCATCGCTGAAGGTGGTTCGGATCGTTTGATCGAGAATCGCGTCGCTGAAGGTGGCTCGGACCGTCTGATCGAGAATCGCGTTGCTGAAGGTGGTTCGGATCGTTTGATCGAAAACCGCGTCGCTGAAGGTGGTTCGGATCGTCTGATCGAAAACCGCGTCGCTGAAGGTGGTTCGGATCGTCTGATCGAAAACCGCGTCGCTGAAGGTGGTTCGGATCGTCTGATCGAGAACCGCGTCGCTGAAGGTGGTTCGGATCGTTTGATTCAGAATCGTGCGGCATGAATGAGTGGCTTTACCGCAACACTCAACCAAAAAACCCGGCCTCATCAGCCGGGTTTTTTCATGCGTTTTTAGTGCCCGACGGGATCATCAAAGATAGTCAGCGCTGGTACTCGAGCATCGCTGACGGGTCTTCACAGTGACATTCTTTTTGATCTAAATAACAATTCTTTTTACAGCAGCGTTTTGCCTATAACAGTCATTTAGTGTTTGGACATAAGGCCATGAAGAACGCCCAGCCTTAGTCCCGGTTCGGAAGGACTCATGTGCGAGATGCCGAATACCTTGAACGCCGCCAGCATGAGCACCAGGCCACCGGGCAAGATACTCAGGCGATGGGGTGGCAAGCCCGCCAATTTGAGTTGTTTAACATGCCCCACTTCCAGCAGACGCAACGATAAGCGCAACAGGCCGCCATAGGTGATACCGCTTTGACCATTGTCATTCAAGCCATTGGCCTTGAGCACTTTGGCCAGCATCCGTGCAGTACCTGAAGAGCCAATAGTTTGCTGCCAACCCAGCGCGCGATAACGACGGTTAACTTTTTCAAACTGCAGAGTGGCCACGCGCTCGGCCTCCAGGAGCGCCTTCGTCGATATACAGCCGCCCTGAAAATAACGCGCGCCAAAAGTGCCACTGCCAATGGCAATGCTCTCGGTCAAGAGAGGCTGAGTGCCCTGCCCCAGGATCAATTCAGTAGAGCCGCCGCCGATATCCACGACCAGGCGCAAACTTTCTGTACTGGGTATCGTATGGGCAACACCGGCGTACACCAGTTGCGCCTCTTCATGCCCAGAGATGACATCTATACGAAAGCCCAGGTGCCGCTCCGCGCTGGCCAGAAAAAGTTGGGCATTATCGGCTTCGCGGACGGCACTGGTCGCCACTGCCCGCACGCGACCAGCCTCAAAGCCGCGCAGTTTTTTGCCAAATCGCGCGAGCGCTTGCCATCCCCGATCCAGCGCCAACTCGTCCAGCGCCCCTCCCTGAAATCCTTCCGCCAAACGGACAGGCTCTCGCAAGGTTTTCACTTCCTGGATCATGAACCCCTGATTGCGCCTGACCGACTGGCCGATCATCATGCGAAACGCATTGGACCCCAAATCAATGGCCGCAAACAGGGAGGCGTCTCCTTTCATAGGGGGATTCCTGGCAAATGCATCAGCCCGCAGACGGCGTTCCGTCTGAGCGCTCAAGACGGTTTGCGAGGAGCTTGCCATTCGTTCGATGACATCATGATGACACCCTCTAACCTTTTCGAAAGAACAGACACCGGGCAAACCTGCCTGGGTAACCGTAACGTTGCGGCTTACACACCCTGCCGCTACCAGGCCTCGCCGCCGATTCATCAAGAACGACCGTCCGTAACTCTGCCCCGGCAGCCTCGAACCCTTCGCTATTCTTAACCACACACCACCGCTGGCACGGCTGAACGCCCGGCTTGCGGCATCATCGTCAGGAGTAAGGATCCGGGTAAGGAGCACGCCACCTCAACAGAGTATCGAATAATGAAAATGCTACTGATGGTCGAGTTTCCCCATGAGCCTTTCAACGCGCTTGTCAGGTCCGGGGAAATCGGCGAAATCATGAACCGCGTGCTGGAAACCATTAAGCCGGAGGCGACTTATTTCACTGAGCAGGATGGAATGCGAAGTGGGATTTTTCTGATCGATGTAGAAGACCCTTCCGAGATTCCCGGCTATGCGGAACCCTTCTTTCTCAACTTCCAGGCCAACTGCAAATTCCGAGTGGTCATGAGTGCGCAGAACCTGCAAGACGCGGGTCTTGAGGAGCTCGGAAAAGCCTGGGGGTGAGGTGCGATCAATGAGTGAGAAACCTGTGGCGAGGGAGCTTGCTCGCGCTTGAGTGCGTAGTACTCACAAAAATCGGCAGTTGCTGTCAGATTTTTTGGGGCCGCTACGCAGCCCAGCGTGAGCAAGCTCGCTCGCCACAAGCGTGCTCGCCACAAAGGCTGAGCCTGTCGCTTACTGAACGGTTTTCAGCTTGATCACATCACCGGAGATTGTGGTGGTGTAACCGGTCAGAGCCCAAGCCCAGAACCAGTTTTCCTGCACTTGGGTGTTGATCATCGCGTCGCCGCCACGGGCTTTGATCGCAGCGTTCTGAGCGCGGATGAAACGGTTGTTCTGCTGAATCGGGATGAGACCGAACAGCAGGAGGCCAGTGGCGGTCGCTTCACTGTGGCCGACAACGGTGTACTGGTTGCTGTCGTACTGCTGAGTCTTCATCGGGGTGCCGGTGCAACCCGCCAGAACCAGACCGAACACGGCTACGGCAACTACTTTGCTGAGGTAATTCACTGAGTCACTCCATTAGAAATACCCGGGATCCATCTCTCGGGCGGCACATACTTTAACGGATGAAGTGGCTCATTGATATCACTTGTACAGACTTTATGCGGTATCCAAAAACGGGTTGATAAGGCACCGATTACTGCGGCTGAAATGCCTGAAGGTAGGCCAAAAGGTTTTCGATCTTCTCCGGATCGCTGAGGCCCCAGAAAATCATCCGGGTTCCGGGGACTACTTCTTTTGGCGCTTCGATGTAGGCGGTCAGTGTTTCGCGAGTCCAGACGAGGCCTGATGATTTCATCGCGGATGAGTATTGGTAGTCCGTCGTGCTTCCCGCAGGGCGTCCGAAGATGGCATTGAGTTGCGGACCAAAAGAGCCCCGCGCCGAAGTCCCTACCTGATGACAGCCGCCGCAGATACGGTTAAACAGTTTCTGACCGGCTTCAGCATCCCCCGCCGCTTCGGCTTGCATGCTGAATAACCCGGTAGTGAGCATCAAGGCGAAGGTAAGTACGGCGGCATTTTTCATGTGGTGCTCCCAATCAGGTGTTGCTGACAGCAAAAACGGGCGGCTATTTCATCATGACTGGCTGCTACACCGAAGCCTTGAAGTTAATCTATAACCCTCTTCGTCCCTTTAACGTCGTTGCAGGAGAGCCAGAATGAAACCCGTCAAACCCTTTTATCGGGACGCTGGCGTGGGACCGGGCATTGTCTGCTTTCATGCCAATGCGAGTCACTCGGTGCAGTGGCGTGGACTGCAAGATCACCTGGCCGCAAAGTTTCGGGTTCTGGCGCTCGATTCGTTTGGCGCCGGCAAGAGCCCGGCGTGGCCCACCGATCGAATCGTCACCCTCAGTGAAGAAGCGCGCTTCGCCGAACCGGTACTCGCCCGTGCCGGCGAACCGCTCATTCTGGTCGGTCATTCTTATGGCGGGGCGGTGGCGTTGATCGCGGCGTTGCAGAACCCCGGCCGGGTGCGCGCTCTGGCTTTGTATGAGCCGACATTGTTTGCCCTGCTCGACGCCGAATCGCCCCCACCCAATGAGGCGGATGCCATTCGTGAAGTCGTCGCAAACGCCGGGCTCGCGCTTGAAGCGGGTAACCTGGACGCAGCGGCCCGGCACTTCATTGACTACTGGATGGGTGCCGGGGCCTGGGAGCAAACCCCGGAACAACGCAAGCCTTCCATCGCCGCCGCGGTGGCCAATGTGCAGGGCTGGGCTCACGCGCTGTTGAACGAGCCGACGCCATTACAGGCGTTCCGCTCGCTCAACCTGCCGGTGCTTTTCATGGTCGGCAAGGATTCACCGGCATCGTCACGGGCAGTGGCGCGGCTGCTGACCGGCACACTGCCGAACGTTGAAGTGGTAGAACTCGAGGGGCTCGGTCATATGGGGCCCATTACGCATCCGGAGATCGTCAATCAGGTCATCGTGCAATTTATTGAGCGCCATTGACCTGACTTCACACCGCTACAGCGCAGGACGTTGCAGTTTGACCCACTCCTGCACCGTAGGCCGCTGCCATTGACGCTGGGCGTATTCCACCAGTGCGGATGGCACGGCGTCGCCGTTGAGTATCAGCCGGTTGAGCATCAAGGCCAGATCCACATCGGCGATCGACCATTGCCCAAACAAGTACTCGCGACCGTCAACCAGCAGCGCTTGTGCGGCACCGATCAGCTTGCGCTTTGCCGACTCGGCAGCGGGC
Source organism: Pseudomonas sp. NPDC086112 (assembly GCF_044746425.1). NCBI lineage: Bacteria > Pseudomonadati > Pseudomonadota > Gammaproteobacteria > Pseudomonadales > Pseudomonadaceae > Pseudomonas > Pseudomonas sp. NPDC086112. Next base: position 87,220 of record NZ_JBIVCD010000014.1, read on the forward strand.
GACAAGGGCGCTGATTTGAGGCCATAAAACACCACCAGTGTGGATCGCTCCTGCCTGATGGGCAGCAGATCACTGCGCAGCCACGCCTGGACTTGTCGTGCCTTCGCGCGCCGCCTCAATTCTTGTGGGTAAACCGGCGTCTGAGGAAAAACGTCTTCCAGGTATTCAGTGATCGCCGACGATTCAGACAAGGCAAAATCGCCATGCACCAGCGTCGGTACGCGCTGGGTCAGCGAGAGGCTGGCATAGTCTTCTGCCTGGTTTTCGAACGCGTCGAGGTCCAGCGGGCTCAATTCGAACTCGATGCCCTTTTCGCGAAGCGCCACGAAAACCGACATGGCATAGGGGCTGGTGAATTGAGCATCAACGTACAGGCGCAGGCGGGAATCATTCACGAGGACATCTCCATAGGGTGAGCAGACACGCTACGAGATCCGATGCCATAAAGAAAATTCATGATTTTTATGGGGACATTCCTGAGCGGAATACCTGCGATTGATAGCAGCTCAGCTCGCCCCCGGTTGAAACTTCTTTCGGTAAGCCGCTGGAAGCAGGCCCACTCGCTGCCGAAAAAGCCTGCGAAAGGAATTGCCATCCTCGTAACCGACTTTGTAAGTGATGCTGTCCAGCGTCATTCGTGTCGACTCAAGAAGCTGCTTTGCCCTCTCCACGCGTAGCGCTTGCAGGTAGGTTAGCGGCGTATAACCAGTGGCTTCCTTGAAACGCCTTTTGAAGTTCCTGACGCCGAACCCGAATCGCTGGGCCACGTCATTGATCAACAGTGGCTGATGGAAGTTATCCTCCAGCCAATCTTGTACTCGCAAGATATCGCCATCCCCATGGTTCTTCGGCAGTGACCACATGACATAGACCGATTGCTCGCTGCGCACGTTGTCGACCAACAAATATTTGCCACACTTCTGCGCCAGCTCCAATGAAGCGAACCGACGGATGAGGTGCAGCAAAAGATCCATGGCAGCACTCGCGCCCCCGCAGGTGATGACGCGATTATCCTCGCAAAGGATTTGCTCCTCCTCCAGACAGATCGTGGAATATCGACGGCGAAAAAGATCGGCAAAGGCCCAGTGCGTGGTGGCACGAATACCGTCCAGCATTCTCGCTTCGGCCAGCATGAACGTCGCCGTACACATTGAAGCCACAACGGCACCTTGCGCATGCTGTTTGCGCAACCACGGCCCATAACCTGCAAATGCAGGCAAGGCATCCTTCAGGGTGAAGAGGAACCCCGGGATCACCACCAGATCGGTTCGACAGACTTCGTCGATGGATCGGTCCACGCGTAGCGTCTGCCCGCCCCACGCGGCGACGTCACCGCCATCCAAAGAGGCGACGACTACATCAAATGGCGCGCTGGTGGTGTCGGCGAACAGGTTGGCGGCACTGAGCACCTCCAGCGCCAAGGTGGCGCTGGCGGCGGAACATTGATCAGCCAGTAGCAAAGTAACGTGCATGAATGAATGATCCAGATTGCGCTTTTCGCATGAAAAAAGTCATTTGTGCACCTACCTTATCCGATTTCTCCGTCCTAAAGTGCACCGCTCTACTCAGCCCTCGGCGTATTTATGAATCTCTGGTTTCGACTGTTCCTGATGCTGTTTCGTCGCCCATGGCGCAAGCCGGTTGATGGGCTGGCCACTACCATCATCCGCATGCGCGTCTGGCCGCTCGATCTTGACCTCAACCGGCACGTCACCAATGGCCGTTATTTCACTATGGCTGACATAGGCCGCATGGACTTCGTCCTGCGCAGCAGTGCCTATCGAGTGGCCCTGCGCCATAGAGCTGTGCCGATCGTTGGGGATACCTGGGGCAAGTTTCGGCGGGAGCTGAAGCTGTTCGAATCGTTTGAGATTCATACCCGCATACTCGGCTGGGACGATAAGTGGAGCTTTATGGAACACCGCTTCGTGAGCAAAGGACGGGTAGTTGGCGTCGTCATCATGCGAGGGCTGTTCCGCGCGGCCAAAGGCACGGTCGCACCTGCCGAGTTTGTCCGGGAGCTGGGATTGGCTGAACAGTCACCCGAGATGTCGCCGTGGCTGACAACCTGGTCGCAAAGCTGCGACGATATGAGCCGCCAACTCCGAGAGGAAGAAGGCCTGGCGCCTCAGCGCCGTCCTGTCTCTGAACCCTGACCAGGTGGCCAAATAGAAGCTAATATTCCTCTGAATCCCCCTGCCAAGGACTGCAACCATGAGCCGGCTCGAGCTACTGACCAAATGGAATCGCATGATCGTTCGGTTGCAGATTGAACATGAAATCAGTGCCCGGGATTTCGAGAAATTCAGCTGGAAACTGGGCATTCCCTGCGTGGTGCTGTCGGCGATCGTCAGCGCCAGCGTCTTTGGCTCGATCAGTGATTCCTCGCCCGTGTGGCTCCAATACGTAGCCGGTGTCCTGTCACTTCTGACCCTGGTGTTGAGTTCGGTTCAGACCTTCCTGAACTTTGACACCCGGGCTGCCGGGCACAAAGACACCGCGGAGAAACTCGGGGCGATATCGCGTGAGATTCAGGACGAAATCGCCAGTGGCAAGGACGAGGCTATCCTTGGCCCAATCGTTTTTGACATCCGCAAGCGCATTGATTCGATTCTGCTAGATGCGCCGACCTTGCCCAAGTCGACGATAAGGAGACTGGGGGATGTTCGCGTCTACACAGAGCCACCGCCAGCGGGGCAAGACACCGTCCCGGCTTGATCAACGGCCAGACCTGGCCCGCAGCATCGTGAAAGGAGGCGTTTGAAATGCAACTCATCACGTTGAAAATCGACAAGCCAGAAGCGACGAACTTCATTTTGGGCCAGACGCATTTCATCAAGTCCGTCGAGGATATTCATGAAGCGTTGGTCAATGCCGTGCCAGGTATCCAGTTTGGCGTGGCCTTTTGTGAAGCCTCCGGCAAATGCCTGGTGCGATGGTCCGGCACCGATACCGCCATGATCGAACTGGCGCAGAAAAATGCGCAAGCCATCGGCGCGGGCCATAGCTTCATCATTTTCCTGGGCGACGGTTTCTATCCGCTGAACGTGTTGAACACCGTCAAAATGGTGCCAGAGGTGTGCCGTATTTTTTGTGCAACGGCCAATCCCACCGAAGTGATTCTCGCTGAGACGGGACAGGGACGCGGGATTGTGGGCGTGGTGGATGGCTTCTGTGCCAAAGACATTGAAGGCGATGACGACATTCTGTGGCGCAAGAACTTGTTGCGGCAGATCGGCTACAAGTTGTGATGCCAGTCAGTTAAGTGAAATCCCCTGTGGGAGCGGGCTTGCTCGCGAATGCGGTGTGTCAGGCGACATCAATGTTTGACTGTAACGCCGTCTTCGCGAGCAAGCCCGCTCCCACAGGTTGTGCGACTTGACTGACTGGCATTAGGCCTTGCACCTCACCTGCCCGAATTCTGCACCAGTTGCTCAACAAAAAACTCCACATGCCCTCTCGGATGAGTGGGCAACGGCCAGCTATCGACATTGTGAGCCAGGGCCTGGAAGGCTTGAGCGCATTTGGAACGGGGAAAGGCTTCAAGCACTGCACGCCCCTTCTGCACGGCTTTGTGCGCACACTCATCGTTGGGTATCGCGCCGACGTATTGCAGCGAGACATCAAGGAACATGTCGGTAATCTTTTCCAGCTTGGCAAACAGATTGCGGCCTTCCGACGGACTGCCCGTCATGTTGACCAACACCCGAAAACGGTGCAGACCGTAGTTCAGGTTGAGCAGTTTGATCAGCCCGTAGGCGCCGCTGATTGAGGTGGGTTCATCGCACACGACCACCATCACTTCCTGCGCCGCGCGGATGAAGTTGACCACTGAGCCACCGATACCCGCGGCGGTATCGATCACCAGCACATCCAGCTTGTCGCCAATATCGCTAAAGGACTGGATCAGTGCACGGTATTGCGCCGGTTCCAGATGAATCATGCTCTGCAAGCCCGAAGAGGCCGGGGCAACACGAATGCCTCCAGGCCCAGGCAACAGCGCCTCGGACAGTTCGCAACGCCCTTCGATGACATCGGCCAGCGTGTAGCGCGGCGTCAGCCCCAACAGAATATCGATATTCGCCAGGCCCAGATCGGCGTCCAGCAATACGACACGCCGCCCCATTTTGGCCAGCGCCAACGACAGGTTAACCGCCACCGTTGTCTTGCCCACGCCACCTTTACCGCCAGTTACAGCGATAACTTGCACGCAATGCACATCATCCATTTTGTCTTCCTTCCTTGCGCATCGTGTGCCAGTACGTCATGGCCACCGTCCAGATGCCGCAAGAATAGCTGAAAAGCGCGAAATAGCCGCGTTGTCTTCCGACGAGAGGCACTTCGCCACCTGCCATCGAACCTTTTCAACGAAAACGCCGCTAATGGGTTGATTCAGAGAATGACACTGCGCTGCTGAATGCTTGCTGGCAGATGTACCGATAGAGCCTCAAAGCCCTCATCGATGATGCACTTCGCTGGGCCAGATCATGGGCGAACACCTGTCCTTCTACAGCAACCTGTTCGGCAGCTATCTTGCCGTAAAAGGCGCCTTAGCCCTGCTCACCCATACAAAATGGAGAAAATACTGAAGCGTCTAAATCCAGACGTCATTGATTGCGGTTCTTTCTCCCTCCTGATCGCCGGTATTCAGCACGCCACGCGGCTCGATCAGTAACATTTTCACCTCTCGCTCGGCGTACGGCTTGTGTTCGACGCCCTTGGGGACAACGTACATTTCTCCCTGCCGAACCACGACGGCCCCCTCTCGAAGATCAATGCGAAGCTCGCCTTCAAGGACGATGAAGGTTTCATCGGTGTCGGCATGGGAATGCCAGACAAAATCACCTTCGATTTTCACCACCTTGAACTGGTAGTCGTTCATTTCGGCAATAACTTTGGGCGCCCATTGCTCGCTGAACAAAGCAAATTTCTCGGCAAAGTTAATCGCGGTGCAGGTTGTCACGCCGGGTTGGGAATGCATTTGAGTCGCCCTCACTAGACACGTTATCGAGGTCTGACTTTAGGAGAGGACCAGCACTGCGTATTGCATGATTGTGCAAGTCGAGCGCCCTTAAACAAGGCCCAGCCTTTTCATCCATCGACCGGGTGAGACACCATACGTCTGGACGAACTGACGCGTCATGTGGCTTTGATCGAAAAAACCTGCGCAGACGGCCGCCTCCGCCATCGAGTAGCCGCCGAACATCAGTGCTCTTGCCAGATCGAGACGTCGTTGAGTCATGTATCGATAGGGGCTAGTACCGTACAGCGCACGAAAATCACGGCTCAGGCTCCAGCGGTCTCGACCACTGGCCTGCGCTAACTCCTCCAGGGTAATGACTCGATGCAGCGACTCATGAATCAGCGCACGCGCGCGTTCGGCCGCTGCGAAATCAAACGACTTGCGTCGCCCGCGTTGCCCCGAGTTCACATCCAACGCCTGCGCGAGATCGTAAATGGCATCGTCTTCTTCCAGGGGCTCGATGCAAGCGTCGAGGTTTTGCAGTAGCACCTGAGTCGCGGCATAAAGCCGTGGGTCGCTGGATATACCACCCTCGATGAAGGGCAAGGGCTTGCCGCCTAATACTTGCTGAATCAAAGCAGGTTCGATGTAGATCATCCGATAATGAAAACCCGCTTCGGTGCCGGCTTCACCGTCATGCACCTCGTCTGGATGCAAAACTATGGTTTTCCCGGGCAGGCTGTGACGCTTGGTGTTGCGGTACTGGAAGCTTTGTACACCCGACAGCGTTCGTCCGATGGCATACGTATCGTGGCGATGCGGCGTAAACCCATGGCCGCCAAAAAAGGCTTCGATACGCTCCATCTTCAACGGCTGAGCCGAGCGCTTTACCCAATCCTTGTCACCCCTGGCTTTCGTCATGTCCCTGTACCACCTGAATGATGTCAGTACGGTACCAGCCCGCGTGTCCGATGTCCTCCGACGGGCTGACCCGTGCAAGCCTGAATCAGCCCCCACGGCGGCGGTGCTAAATTTGTCTCTTCCCCTCGTGAACCAGTCTTCAGACCCGCAGTCTTAGCCGTGCCGTAAAAGAAGCTCACCCAACGAAGCGCTCCTACGGTCATTGCTCGCTCCTGTCCCCCTATCGTCGTCATCTCATCAGAGCTGTCCGTTCATGCGCCCAACCGTCCGCCGCTGTCGCTTTATCTCTCTGTGCCTGATGCCTTTGCTCCCGCTGCTAGCCAGCCCCGCCCATGCCAGTGGGGAACGGCAATTGGTGGAGGTCATTAACGATTACCGCGCCGATCCCGATCGCTGCGCAGGGCGTACGGTCAAGCCGTTGCGGCCGTTGTCGCTGAAATCGAACCTGGCCTTGCCGGTCGGTTATGGCGGCGGTTTGCGAAGTGCCTTGAAAGCCAACGGCTATCAAGCGGTGACGGTGCGCACCCTTCGCGTAGTCGGCGCGCAAGATGCCGATGAGGCGTTTGACATGCTTGAGAGCGACTACTGCGGGGCGCTGCTCGATACTCAGTTCGCCGACATCGGCGTCACTCGCTCCCGTAGCGAATGGCAGGTGGTACTGGCGCAACCGGTACTCGACGGACGTGCCGGTGATTCGCGAGCAGCGGGCAAGGCGTTGCTGGCCGAGGTCAATGCGGCACGGGCCAGGCCGCGCATGTGCGGCCGCCAACGCTTTGCCGCCGCACGGCCGTTGGCCTGGAATGCCGCTCTGGGGGCCGCTGCGCAAGGCCACAGCAAGGCGATGGCCTACGGCAATTACTTCGCCCACCGGGATCCTGATGGTGATATGCCGGCAGACAGGGCCAGAGCCGCCGGTTACCGCGGTCGGCAGATTGGCGAAAACATCGCTGCCGGGCAAGGCTCACCGAGCAAGGCGATGGCCGGCTGGCTGGCCAGCCCCGGGCATTGCGCCAACCTGATGAACCCGATGTTTACCCAAGTGGGCGCGGCCTATGCCGCCGATTCGCGCAGCGATGAGGGTGTTTATTGGACGATGTTGTTTGGCGCGCCTTGAATCAGGCGCGTTCCATAACCCCTGAAATACCAGTCGGTTGATCGCAAAACTCGTAGGAGCCAGGCTTGCCGGCGAAGGCGTCCTTCAGATCGCCTTCGCCGGCAAGCCTGGCTCCTACAAAAAGCGCTCGCGAAGGCGGCGGCACAGTCGGCATTGATGTCGTCTGACACATCGCTTTCGCGAGCAAGCCCGCTCCCACAGGTTCCGACGGTGTTCTTCAGGCTCGGGACATTATTCAAATACTCGACGGCACCGCCACGCTTTGCCGCCCTTTGAAGGCCAGCGAAAAACAGAAAAATATCGCCAGCGCGAACCCTGCCGGGAACAGCCAGATGATTTTCCAGTCATGGCTGTCAGCCGACGCATAGTGATCGGTGACCGCCCCGGCCACCCAAAAGCCAATCAGCATGCCCAAGCCGTACGTCGCGAGCGTGATCAGCCCTTGCGCGGAGCTTCTGAAACGCTCCGACGCTTTGGCATCGGTGTAGATCTGCCCCGAAACAAAGAAGAAGTCGTAGCAGATGCCGTGCAGGGCGATGCCGGTGAACAACATGAAAGCGAGGTCCCCGTTGTTGCCGTAGGCGAACAACAGGTAGCGCAACGCCCACGCCAGCATTCCCACCAGCAGCGCGATCTTGATGCCGAAACGCTGAATGAACAGCGGCAGGAGCAACATGAACAGCACTTCCGAGACCTGCCCGATCGCCATCTTGGCGGTTGGATTGGTCACGCCGATTTCCGCCAGGAACGGGTTGGCATTCTGATAATAAAACGCCAACGGAATGCAGATCAGAATAGAGGCGATGAAGAACACCAGGTAACTGCGGTCCTTCAACAAACCCAAGGCGTCCAGCCCCAGTATTTGCTTCAAGCCGACACTGCCTGGTTCAGGTTTGAGCGGCGCGGTGCGCGGCAGGCTGAAGCTGTAGATTCCGAGCACGAATGAGGCGATGGCCGACATCAGAAACGTGTTGCGCAAGCCACCGGATGAGATCGCTTGTTGTGAATCCCAGGCAAACACAAAGCTGATCACCACGCCCGCCACAATCCAGCCGATGGTGCCCCACACTCTGATCCGCGAGAACTCAAGGGCCGGGTCGCGCATCTGCCGGAACGCCACCGAATTCACCAACGCCAGCGTCGGCATGTAGATCATCATGTAGGCCAGCACGAACGGGTAAAACGCACTGAAGTCAGGCGCTCGATAGAGTTGCAACAGCAGCACCGCGCCGATCAGATGCAACACCGCAAGAATGCGCTCGGCATTGAAGTAGCGGTCGGCAATCAAACCGATCACAAAGGGCGCGATGATCGCCCCCCAGGACTGCGTCGAGAACGCCATGCCGATCTGCCCGCCGCTGGCCCCAAGATTACTGGAGAGGAAGGTGCCGAGGGTCACGAACCATCCGCCCCAGATAAAGAACTGCAGGAACATCATTACGCTTAATCGCGCACTCATCAGGGTCATATCAATCACCGTCTTATTGTTTTTTTTGGAGAAAGGGGCAAACAGGTTTTCAGGCGTCGGGCAAACCCAATAGCCGTCGGTTGAAACGCTCGTCGGACGCCACGCTGGCGAAATCGTCAAACGCCTTGCGGGTTTTGCTGATCATGTGCTGGCGGATGAAGGCCGCGCCTTCTGCGGCGCCCTGCTGCGAATCCTTCAGGCAACACTCCCATTCCAGAACCGCCCAGCCGGCAAAGTCGTACTGCGTCAATTTGCTGAAAATCGATTTAAAATCGATCTGCCCATCGCCCAAGGAACGGAAGCGACCCGGCCGATCGACCCAACCTTGATAACCGCCGTAGACACCCGAACGGGCATCGGGCCGGAACTCGGCGTCCTTGACGTGGAACATGCGGATGCGCTCGTGGTAGCGATCGATGAAGCCCAGATAGTCCATTTGCTGAAGCAGCAGATGGCTCGGGTCGTAAAGGATCGCGGCGCGCGGATGGTGATCGACGGCCTCAAGGAAACGCTCGAACGAGGCGCCATCGTGCAGGTCTTCGCCGGGATGGATCTCGTAGCAGAGGTCGACGCCGGCTTGCTCGAAACAATCGAGGATCGGCAACCAGCGCCTGGCCAGTTCGGCAAAACCCTGCTCGACCAGACCGCTCGGGCGTTGCGGCCACGGGTAGACGTAGGGCCACAGCAGCGCCCCGGAAAACGTCGCGTGCGCCTTCAACCCCAAGCGCTGGCTGGCGCGCGCGGCGAGCTTCAGCTGATCGATGGCCCACTCGGTGCGGGCCTGAGGCTGACCGCGTAAATGCTCGGGGGCAAAGTCATCGAACAACGTATCGAACGCCGGATGCACCGCCACCAATTGGCCCTGCAGATGCGTCGACAGTTCGCTGATTTCGACACCTGCCTGGGCGCAGACGGCTTTCAACTCATCACAGTAATCCTGGCTGTCGGCGGCGCGCGCCAGGTCGATGTACTGCGTGCCCAGGGTCGGCAATTGAATGGCTTTGTAACCCTGCGCTGCGGCCCAGCGGGCAATGTTGGCGAGCGTGTCGAAGGGCGCTTCGGCGGACATGAACTGCGCGAGAAAAATACCCGGGCCGCGCAGGCCTGCCGGTGTTGGGGAGGTGTGGTTCACGGGAGGGTTCTCCGGATTCATGGGTTGCAGACCAGTTGGGTCCACTTCGCGTCGCCGCGATGATTGGCGACCACCGCCTCGATGAACGCCATGCCACGCAACCCGACGTCGATGCCCGGCACGCCGGGGGCATCGTTGCCTTCGATGTTGCTGCGGATCGCGGTGGCGAAATCACCATAGAGATTGGCCATGGCCTCGAGATAACCTTCGGGATGCCCGGCAGGCAAACGCATGCGCTGGCTGGCGGCCTCGCATAACCAGGGCTGGCCGACACCGGAACGAAGGATGCTCAATGGTTGATCGAGGGAGCGATGGATCAGGCTCGCGGGCTCTTCCTGACGCCACTCCAGCCCGCCCTTGTCGCCATAGACGCGGATTTTCAACGGGTTCTCTTCTCCGGCGCAGACCTGGCTGGCGATCAACACCCCGCTGGCCCCGGCGGCCATCTTGAACAGCATCGCCGCGTCATCGTCCAGTTGCCGCCCGGCAATGTGCGAACCCAAGGTTGCGCACACCTGTTCGATGGGTTGGTCCGCGACGAATTCGGCCAGCGAAAAGGCATGGGTGCCGATGTCGCCAATGCAGCCGCCCAGCCCTGACTGCTCGGGCTGATCGCGCCAACTCGCCTGCTTGTTGCCCTGCCCGGCCACATCCCGACTCAGCCAGCCTTGCGGGTACTCGACGATGACCTTGCGCACAGCGCCGATCACGCCGCTACGCACCATCTTGCGCGCCTGCCAGACCATCGGATAACCCAGATACGTGTGGGCGAGTCCATAGAGGCGGTCGCTGCTCTGCACCACCGCCTTGAGCGCCAGCAGTTCGGACAGATTCAGTGCCGCGGGCTTTTCGCTGAACACATGAAAACCCGCATTCAGTGCCTGGCTGGCAATCGGCGCGTGCAAGTGATTGGGCGTGACGATGACCAACAGCTCCATGCGCTGGTCGGCAGGCAGTGCGCGCTCGCTATCGAGCATCTGCTGCCAGTCGCTGTAGCAGCGTGAGGCGGACAATCCCAGCGCGGCGCCGGTGTCCTGATTGTTGCGGGCGTCTCGGCTGAATGCACCGCACACCAGTTCAAAACGACCATCGAGGCCGGCAGCCTGGCGGTGGGCTTTGCCGATGAAGGCGCCCTCGCCGCCCCCGACAAACCCCATTCTTATTTTTGCCGTTGCAACATTCATCGCGAATTTTCTCTTGTTCGGGGCGGATTAGCGCTTCAGGTTTGACTATGATGTAACCGGTTACATCATGCGGGAAATTTAGGCTCAGTGACTTCAGGTGTCAAACCCTGGATTAAAAATGAAGCTCATTTCAGCGCACGGCCGGACTGCGGTAAGCTCGCCGGCCACGCTTACATCTGCCGGTTCGATAACGAGGTCGTCTTGTCCAATATCCGTGAAGTAGCCCGGCTGGCCGGCGTCTCGGTGGCCACCGTGTCCCGAACGCTGAAGTCGCCCGAGCGCGTACTCCCCGAAACCCGGGACAAGGTCAATGCAGCCGTGGAACAGGCCGGCTACCGGCCGAACCTTATGGCCGTGCAGTTTCGTTCGCGCAGAACCGGCAATCTGGTGATTCTGGTCCCGGCCATCGCCAACACGTTTTTCGCACGGGTGATCAGCGGTGCCCAAAGGGCGGCGCAGGCGGCCGGATACCGACTGCTGCTGTGCGACACCCAGGGCCGCGAGGAAATCGAACGGGAATTTGCCGCGCTGGCGTACGCCCACCAGGCCGACGGCGTGATTCAGTTGCGCGCCTACGACCCTTTTGAGTCGCCCTTCCCCAGTGGCGAATCACCGCCCCTGGTCAACGCCTGCGAGGTGATTCAAGGCGGGCGGCATCCGACCATCAGCCTCGACAACCGGGCAGCGGCCAAGGCCATGACGGAGCATCTGATCGATCTGGGTCATTGCCGGATCGGCCTGATCAAAGGCCCGAAAAGCAGCCCGCTCACACGCGACCGTGTGGCCGGTTATCAAGATGCATTGCACCAGGCCGGAATCGCCTCGGATCCACAATTGATCTGCCACGGGGACTTCACGTTGCAGGCCGGTTTTGATGGCGCGGGAATGCTGCTGGAACTGCCCGACCGTCCGACCGCATTCTTTTGCGAAAACGATGAAATGGCGATCGGTGCATTGAAGCGCATCAAACAACAGGGTTTGCGGGTACCCGAAGATATTTCTCTGGTGGGTTTCGATGACATTCCGTTCGCGGCCTACTGTGATCCAGCGTTGACGACCATCGCGCAACCTGCCGAAATCTTTGGCCAGAAAGCCGTTGAAATGCTGATCGCCCTCATCGAAAAAAAGCCCATCCCGGACCGCCATGTGGTGCTGCCGTTCACATTAACCGTGCGTAACAGTACGACCGCCCGAAAGGGATGAGGGAGAAACCATGGACATCAAAACCGACCTGCAACGCATCGCACTCCAGGAAGATACCCTGAAGTTTGAGCGCTTCGACAAAGCGACGGCCTGGGACTTGGGCACCCGTTTGAAAACCGCCTGCGAGGAGCAAGGCGTGTCCGCCACGATTGAGGTCAGGCTGGCGCGGGACACGGTGTTTTTTTACTCGATGCCGGGAACCTCTGCCAGCAATGCCGACTGGGCACGACGCAAGCGAAATGTCGTGGAACTGATGGAACTCAGCTCATACCGCGTAGGCCGGTCCTTTGCGCTTCAGGGCGACTCACTCGAAGGTTTGATGGGGTTGCCCCTGCGTGATTACGCCGATCATGGTGGCAGCTTCCCGGTGTCGGTCAAGGGTGTGGGGTGCATTGGCGCCGTCACCGTTTCAGGGCTACCCCAGCGTGAGGATCATGCCCTGGTGGTTCAGGTGTTGGCACAGATGTGCGGGGCCGACCCGAGCGAACTCGCGCTTGAGGGCGAGTAGCGCGCAGTCGCCACTGAGGCTTGCCCACAAATGAATTAGCAACGTACACAAATTTTGCGAACAACACCGATCACTGTGGGAGCGGGCTTGCTCGCGAAGACGGCGGCATAGTCAACATTGATGTCGCCTGACACACCGCTTTCGCGAGCAAGCCCGCTCCCACATGGATTTCGCTTAATTGACTGGCATTGGGTCTCCCAACAGATCGGTTACTTCGGTTGCGCCACCGTGCGCAAATAAGGTTTCAGCGTTTTGAAGCCATCCGGATACTTCTTCCGGGCGTCCTCATCGGAGACCGAAGTGGGAATGATCACGTCCTCGCCCGGGCGCCAGTTCACTGGGGTGGCGACGGTGTGCTTGGCGTTCAATTGCAGAGAATCGAGCAGACGCAGCACTTCATCGAAGTTGCGCCCGGCGCTCATCGGGTAAATCAGCATCGCCTTGACCTTTTTGTCCGGCCCGATGATGAACACTGAACGCACCGTAGCGTTGTCCACGGCAGTCCGTGCGCCGCCACTGGCATTCGGATGAATCATGTCGTAGAGCTTCGCCACCACCAGATTCTCGTCCCCGATCATCGGATAGTTGACCGCATGCCCCTGGGTCTCTTCGATGTCTTTGGCCCAGGTCTGGTGATTACTGACAGGGTCGACGCTGAGCCCGACGATCTTGGTGTTGCGTTTATCGAACTCCGGCTTGAGCCCCGCCATGTAGCCGAGCTCAGTGGTGCACACCGGGGTAAAGTCCTTGGGGTGCGAAAACAGGATCGCCCACTTGTCGCCGATCCACTCGTGGAAATGCAGCGGGCCTTCGGTGCTTTCGACGGTAAAGTCCGGTGCTTCGTCGCCAATACGGATTGCCATGTTCGTTCTCCTTACTGTTGAGTCGTAGGGAAGCCGCTGGCTGCTCCAACGGCATTCAGGATCTGCGTTGAACCTGTCAACGCGGATCAGTATAGGAGACGCTTTGAACACACGGGCTCAGAAGGTCTTGCTGGCACTGGCTACCACGGTGGCCGTGCACAGATCGCCATAGCCGTACCAGCTCGCACATTCGCTTTTCGACAGGTCGGTATCGATGTAACTGAGGCCCCAGGTCACGCCGACGAAATCACGGGTCAGTTTGGCTTCCCACTCGGTGTAGGCATCGCGACTTTCACCGTTGGCGGACCAGAAAGCCGGGTCTTTGACATCGTTGCGCCCCACGCGCAGGTCCAGGCCGAGCTCGGCCGGCAATTCGATTTTGTAGCTGAGGTAGGTGTAGAGGGTGTCCTGGTCCTCGCCAAAGAAGTTCGGCGTATTGTTTGAGTAGTTGGCGCCGAGCTTCACGCCATAAACGTCAAGGATGGCGTAGACCTCACTCATGTTGAATTGGCCTTCCTTTGGATAGTCGTACTTGAGGTACCCCAGATCCAGACTGATTGCCTCGGTCGCCTGCCAGTAGTAGCCCGCGTAGTACTCGAGTTCCTGCCGGGTTTTGTAGGGGCCGCCGAAATCGACATTCGAGGTCCAGGCGCCAACGTACAAGCCGCTGCTGTGCACCAGCGTGGCGCCGGCCTGAACCGCCGGATCACCCAGGGTTTGCGAAATGCCTCGGGTGCGGTAGTCACTGACAACGCCCAGGGTCATGTCCAGGCTGAAGTCATCGTTAAGTGTCAGTGCCTGGCTGGTCAGGGGAGCCAATACAAGGCCGGCAAGGGTCAATGCTGAGCGTACGTTCATACAAGTCTCTTATTTTTATGGATCAGCGGGTGATGTCGGGCATGGCGTTGCCCAGCCCCTCGCCATGCGAGGAGCGGGAGCATTTTTTCGGTACTGCAGGCGGGTAGTCGTCAGGACGCGGGCGCGTAAACCTGCTTGCCAGCGAAGAAAGTCTTCAGGACCTTGGTGTCGAACAGTTCGTCGTCGCTGACCTTGAACACATCACGGTCGAGGATGATCAGATCGGCTTGTTTTCCGGGCGCCAGCGAACCAATCTGTTGCTCCAGCCGCAGGGCTTTGGCGGCATTGAGGGTGTAGGCGTAGAACATGGTCTGGCGATCAATGCTTTCTTTGGCATTCAATACACCCAGCGGCCCTTTGCGAGTGCTGGCCTGGGCGATGGCATTCCACGGGTTGGGGCTGGACACCGGCCAGTCACTGCCACCGGCGATGACCGCACCGGCGTTATGCAGGGACCCGGCGGGATACTGATAACCGTAAGCGAACGCGCTGATATACGGTTTGACCAACTCCACCGTGTAAGACTCGCCGGTGGCCCACAGCAGCTGCATGGAAGCGATCACGCCAAGCTGCTTGAATCGCGGAAACTCCTTTGGATTGACCAGTTGCAGGTGAGTAATGCTGTGGGCCATCGGTGTCGGGTTGAGCTTGCGCGCGTATTCAATGCCATTGAGTGACTCACGTACGGCACGGTCGCCGACCGCATGCGTGTGCACAATCCAGTCACGCTTCTCCGCCGCGACCACCAATTCACCGAAGTGTGCCGGGTCGATCAGCAACTGACCGTTTTTTTGACTGTTGGTGAACGGATCAATCACCGCTGCCGTCTGCCCTGGAAACTCCAGGACGCCGTCAGCGAAGACCTTGATACCAGGGAAGCTCAGGTTGGGCACGCCCTCGAATTTCTTCATCACCTTGGCCAGCACTTCCAGATCGGCCGGCCGGCTTTTTGGGTTGGCCAGCAGCAGCGCCGCAACGTGGGCATTGAGCTCGCCCTTCTGCGCCAGTTCGCGGTAAAGCGGCAGAACACCGTAACTCTGCTCGGTGGCCTGGAAATCGAGCAGCGAATCGCCACTTCCGGCATTCGCTGCCGCGTCCATCCAGGCGGTAACGCCATATTGATTATTGACCTTCACCGCCTCGCGGGCGGCCTTGAGCATGACCTCGTTGCCGGGCGCGGGGATCTGACTGCGTACCTTGTCCCAGCGCGACTCGGCAAAATAACCATTGGGAGTGAAGTCCGCTGCGTGCCCCACGAAGCTGCGATCCTGTTCCGACAGACCTTTTACCAATGCCGCGTCGATCTTCAGACGCTTGAGCATCGCGTTGTTGGCCCAGCCGGTATGCCCGTCTATCCCGCTGAGGACCACCGGTTGGTCCGCCCAGCGTCCCTGATTGAAGCGCTGACCGAGCTCGCGGCTTTTCTCCCAATAGGCCGAACTCACCCCGGCAATGCTGATCACGTCACCGGCCCGTGCCCGCCCCGCTTCATCCTGCTCGATCACCCATTGCTCAAGCTCCGGCAACGGCTTTACTTCATCCAGCAGGTTGGCCCCCTGGCTGTTGAAGGCCGCGACGACCGGGTGACTATGGGTATCAATCATTCCAGGCATCAGTACTTTGCCCGCCAGATCGATTCGTTGCGTCTGGGCATCGGCCAGGGCGTTGATCTCGGCATTGCTGCCCACTTTCAGAATCTTGCCGTCTTGCACCGCCACGGCCTGAACCAGTGCTTGACCGGGTTCGGCGGTAAAGACCTTACCGTTGAACAGCACAAGATCAGCAGCGGCCATGGCCTGCGCCGAGGAAAGGGCCAGGGCTGCGGTCAACAGGTTGGGAATGAATAGTCGCATCGGAACACTCTCTTGTTTTTATCGGGCGATTCGGGATGTGGACGCTTGTGACAATGCCTTCGGATCGGGTCCAACGAACGGCGCCTTGGCCCACACGACCTTGCCGCCGACCACCGTTAGCAGTACTTCGTTTCGGCCCAGCTCGTCCTCCGGCACCTGCATGAAGTTCTTGTCCAGCACGATCAAGTCGGCGAACTTTCCAACCTCGACCGAACCGACGACAGCCTCCAGTTTCAGTTGCTCGGCGGCGTTCATGGTGATGGTGCGCAGCACGTCAGTGCGCGACAACGCAGGGTCGGCATTCAACCTGCCGGCATACTTGGGGCCGTAGCTGTGCGGGTTCAGAGGATCGCCTGAACGGGTGACACCGATCTTCAGCGCCAGGAATTCATCGAGCGGGTCGACGGGCCAGTCGCTGCCATAAGCAACCCGGCCACCCGCGCGGCGGATGCTGCCCGATGGCTCCATGCGGGCAAAACGCGTCGGGCCGAGATGATCGCTGGTGCCGTCGACCGTGGACGGCGCCTGCTGGGCCCACTGGAACGACATGTTGGCGGTCACATCCAGCGCCTTGAAGCGTGCATAGTCAGCGGGGTCCACCGACTCGGCGTGAGTAATGGCCGGACGAAAACCGTTGCCCGGCAGTTGCTGGCGCACGTATTCGATACCGTTCAACGAGTCACGCACCGCTCGGTCCCCGGTGGCGTGAAGGTGCAGATCGAGGCCGGCCTGCACCGCTTGCAACAGCAGCGGATTGAGCACTTGCGGCGGGAAATACAACTCACCGATATTCTTGCCAGGCGTCCACTTGGGCGCGGCATCGGTGCCGGCATTGCGCAGGTACGGCGCCAACATTGCCCCGGTATCCGCTGGAGCGTTGATGATGCCGTCCATGAACAATTTGACGTGACGCATGCTCACACCCGGCGCGACTTTGGCTTCGCCCTGGTCGTAGGTGTTGGCCAATGCCTTGGCCTCGGCAATGGTTTTCGCCGGGTCTGCAGCGGCGGCGGCAGGGTCGAGTTTGATCGCCAACAAGGCCCGTGCAGTCAGCTCGCCCGACTGTTGCAGGGTGGTAAACGCTTTGCCATTTTCAGGCCCCGACAAGGCATCGAAGAAACTGGTGATGCCTTGCTGGCGCATGGCATCGAGCGCCGCGCGGGTCTGGTTGAGTTTTTCTGCGTCGCTGGCTGGCGGCACCACGGCAGCCATGGCATCGGCGGCACCGTCTTCGCAGATACCGGTCGGGTTGCCGGCGCTGTCGCGCACGTACTTGCCATCCCCCGGATTGGCCGTGTGCTTGTTGATGCCCGCGACCGCC
Source organism: Pseudomonas sp. NPDC086112 (assembly GCF_044746425.1). Taxonomy (NCBI): domain Bacteria; kingdom Pseudomonadati; phylum Pseudomonadota; class Gammaproteobacteria; order Pseudomonadales; family Pseudomonadaceae; genus Pseudomonas; species Pseudomonas sp. NPDC086112. The sequence goes on from NZ_JBIVCD010000014.1 coordinate 104,608, forward strand.
AGGCCGCGAGAGTTGGTCAGCACGGTATGGAAGTCGGTGGAACGGACCTGAATCGGGCGAGTGGTCTTGAGTGCATCCAGCGTCGATTTGTCGGGATCGCCGTCGAGCCCGGTCATGCCCATGCGGTCCCAGCTGCCCACCTCAAGCCAGACATCGGGGCCTTTGCCTTTGTCGGCATCTAGACACGCCTGAATGGTTTCCTGGAAAACCTTGCGGGTCATCGTCTGGTATTTCAGGTCGCACAACGTCATGGCGCGACCGCCGTCCCCCGGATGCATGTGCGCATCGACGAAGCCGGGCATCAACATGCGTCCCGCCAGATCGATCAGCTGGGTCTGCGTACCGATGTACGAAGCAACGCCTTCATCGCTGCCGACATAGACGATCTTCCCGCCCGTGACGGCGATCGCCTGTTGCACCGAGTTCTTGCCATCGACGGTATAGACATAGCCGTTGCGCATCACCATGTCAGCCGGTGTCGAACCCTGTGTCTGACACCCCACCAGCGCCATGCAGGAAAATGCCGTTGTCGACGCAACGGCGATAAACAGCCTGGAAAATTTCAACTGCCTCACCTCTATTTTTATAGTTTTGGAAGTGGCCCGAACAGACGGCCGCAAGCCTCTGATATGCAGGGCATACCCTATAGGGCGCAGGCGTCGGATGGACCTCTACAAATGAGGAGGGGTGAGGTAATTAGATGACAGGCATCCGATCTGGTGTAGCGGCGGAACCTGTGGGAGCGGGCTTGCTCGCGAAGACGGCGGCACAGTCAACATTGTTATCGACGGACACGCCGCTGAACTCGATGACGGCTTGTTCGCCATCGCGGTCTGCGTGGCGCAGGTCGTAGACACCGAGCATGGAGTTGTTGGCGGCATCTAGGAGGTAGAACGAGGCGGAGTTTTTGTAGCTGCCCTTGGCGACTTGCTCGGCGATGAGGCCTTGGGAGACCGTGAGGGATTTGATCCAGCCGGCAGTCGGGGCGTCGTGTTGCGGACCCTTCTCGTCTTTACGAATCCCCAGGAACGAAAAAGCCCAGCAGATAGCTGGGCTTTTTGGTCAATGACACATTCGCCTTAGGCAGAAGCCTTCTCGGTTTTTCGCGCCATCTTGATAGCTTCCGCCTTATCCAGCACGTCACGCTGGGAGGCGATCGCTTTAGACATCGCCACTATAAATACGTCCCGCTTGGTCTCGGGGGAAGCCTTGCAGAAAAATTCAGCCAAAGGACTGGATTTTCCGGTCTTAGCTGCACTCATTTTTCTCTGCCTCGGTTAGGAGCTCGATAAGCTCAAGATGATCATAGGTCTCAGGTATCAGGTCGTCAATCTGGTCGACGGTCACATCACCTGCGTACGCGGCATCAGTCCCATCAGTATTTTTGATAAGTAAATTCACGACCAGATGTTCCCCATAGGATCGTCTGATGTCGACAATGTTCCTTCTAGCTGCCAGATACTGTCTGACGAACTCATCCATGGGAATGTTGCGGCCTTCAGTTATCTCCCTGGCCCTTACGAACTGCCAGGCCAATTCCGGCCTCTGATAAACGTACATAATCTGGGCGAACCTTCGGTTACCCAAGACCCTGTCAATATTGCGTCTTGCGACACCTATATTTGCCATCGTCCCGTCAAGAATGAACGAAATTCGTTTCTCAAAAGCTCGATCCAACACCTTTTCGAGAATTTTTGTAACCGCCCTCTGAAACAGATAAGAGTTACAACCCGTGTAGCCTGGGATCAAGGTCCTGAAGTCATCAGGATCTATGCGAAGCACCCGTTGAGCCTCATATTCTTCATCACCCTCTTCAAAAAATTCGACGAAGGCCTTAGAAATCTCAGTTTTCCCAGCCCCGGGCGACCCGGCCATAAAAACCATTATAGGGAAATCCTCTGGTGCAAAGATGCTGGTGTCAGCAATTGCCCTTGCAAGAGAAGCCCTATTGGCCCGAGCAAACTCAAAGGCAGCCTCTTCTGTCGCTTTTTCTTCGGGGGTCATTTGAAGCTCGCAATTCGTTTGGTTCAACCTAACATTTAGATCGCCTCTAGACCATCCGCCTGCCTGTACGACTCGCGCACAAGATAATTCAACATCGCCAGAGGCTCCTTGTTTAAGTGCCATCAAAGTTACGTCCTGAAAGCTACATAACCTTGCGCCGTTGCCTACGGCTGCACCAGAATCCGCCGGCTTGTGCGCTGTGGGGTCACTCGGTAACTTGATTCGCGTCACTGATCGTCAGTGATCGTCAGTGATCGTCAGTGATCGGGTTTAGCAGCCCGTGGTGATACGAAGCGCATTTGCATTCCAGACAGTCAGGTAGTTTCATGCCTGCACTTCATGGTAGCTGTGCGCAGGGCGCCCTCGGGCGCGCCGGTTTCGTGTCTCCCCGGTCTGCTAACCTGCGCACAGCTGCCACCCTTCGTTTAGCAGCGACTCGGTGACGGCGCCACTACTTTGGAGCACGAAGTATGTTCAAGATAACGCCGAACCCGCCGGTCACAGACCCGGCATCCCCCTACGAATCTCTCGATTCAAAAAAGCTCAACGAGGCCGCCGAACGCGCCCTCGACTTCCACTTCCCGTCGAATGCCGACATCAAAGCCACCGCGCGTACACCCAGCACAATGTTTTCCGTGGACCCACAAGCCACAGCCGAAACTCTCGCGGTTTTTTTGGTCGAGACGCTGGCCTCGGTCGATGTGATGGTCCATCAGTTGGTGGATCATCTGGAGGGTGAGTCGCGCTACGCCCTGCCGGGCATTTCGAACAGCATCATGGTAGCGGAGATCACGGCGAACCGGGTGCTGGATCACATTAATACGCCTTAGAAGTATGAGCTCAATTCCCCTGTGGGAGCGGGCTTGCTCGCGAAAGCGGTGGGTCAGGCAACATCAATGTTGACTGTACCGCCGTCTTCGCGAGCAAGCCCGCTCCCACAGGGATTGCGCTCAACTGACTGGCATCGCTGAACGCAGGACAGAACCCAGTTCCACTTTGCTCTTCACGCCCAGTTGCAGGTAGCAGTTGCGCAAATAAGTGCGGACTGTCGCAGGGCTCAACTCCAGGATTTTGGCAATTTCCTTGTAGGAATGGCCGGCGGCGAACAGCATGGCTGCCGTTCGCTCCCGTGGCGCCAGCATCGCCCCGCGCGATTGGGTTTCGAGCGACAGGATAACGTGCTCGGCGTTAGGGCTCAGTGTCAGGGCGCAGCGGCCCAGGCGCATGACGCAGGGTGCCTTTGGCAGTTGCGCGATCACCTGCGCGGGAAGCATTGAACCGTTCCAGCCGGGTAGCTCACGTTCAATGGCTGCACACAGCGTTGCTCCCACGTACAGCAAACTGCCGTCCATGCGCGCGACGCCAAAGTCCGACGCGCCGTTGCCCGTGTCGAAGCGGATCATGTCCTGCACCTGGAATCGCCACAGCTGCAACAGATGGTCGCAGAAGGCCGAAAACAGATCGGCCTCGCTGTCGTTGAACGCCCAGGCATCCCTGCCTCGGTAGAGGCAGACGAAGAACATCAAGCCGCTTTCGGGTAACTCGAAGGTGATGCACATCAGGTAGTAGAGGTCGTGGCGCCGAGCGAACACATTCACGTCTTCATTGGGGTCGGTGAAGCCGCTGTCGCGCACAACCTCACCGGGTCGACTCATGGTGTCATCGGAGAATTTGTCGTTGCGCGCACAGGTGTGCCACTCGGCGGTAAACGACTCAGGCAGATTGATTCGCCCGTGCATCCAGTTTCTGGTCGAAACATCGACGCCCGGCGCAGACATTTCGCCCCACCAGGCCGAAGCGAAGGGCACCAGTTGGCTGAACGCCTGCAGGCCGTCGGTGATGAAGCGGGAGGCACCGCGATCTCGGGCAAGACGCCCCAGGTGCAAGATGCAAAGGTTGAACGCTTGCAGCGTTGCCATTGACGCCTTGGCGCCGACCTCATCACCCTCCCCCATGTTCTGATCCTGTTCGCTGCATGGCGTATTATTTTTTTGACCATGCCACAGGCGCAGCGAATGCGTCCAGCCCCTGGCACGCAAGCTCCCCGCCGTGGGGTTGGCGCTGTTTCAGAGTTTGATTTCGCTGGCCGGCGTCACGTCGATCCGTGCCACGGAGCCGGTCAGGTGCGCCAGATCCTTGTTGTGTTCGGCGATGATGTCTTCGGCGCTCATCGCGCCGTTGTCGATGGTGGAATGGGCGTCGGCCACCAGCACGACGTCGTAGCCCAATTGATGCGCCTGGCGAACGGTGGCGTTGATGCAGTAGTCGGTTTGCAGGCCGCAGATGATCAGGCGGTCGGCGTCCAGCTCTTGCAGCTGTTCATGCAGGTGGGTCTGGTAGAACGAATCCGGGGTGGTTTTGCGCACGCGCAGGTCTTGGGGTGAAGTCTTCAGACCCTCGGCCAGTTGCCAGCCTTCGCTGCCGTATTGCAACAGGTCGCCCTCTTCTTCGTGCTGGATCAGGATCACCGGGATGTTGGTTGCCCGGGCTCTGGTGCTGAGGTCGTTGATGGTGTCGATGACGCGCTGGATGTCGAAGCATTCATACTCGCCGGTGCACAGCGCGCGTTGGACATCGATGATCAGGAGTGCGGTGCTCATGGCTTCCTTCCTTGATAAGTCGGTGGCTCGGAGACGGATTTCAACTCCCTTCTTCATGCAACAATTGTCGAGCTGAAGCAGCTGTAGCAGCTGTCGAGCTTGCGAGGCTGCGTTCGAGCGCGAAGCGGTCGCGAACCAGCAAATGCTGGCTTACCTGAATAAACGCGGTTGCCGATTTTACGACTGCTTCGCAGCCGAACGCAGCCTCGCGGGCTCGGCAGCTGCTACGGAGATCAGGGCCACCCAGGGAGCTGAAATGGCCGGTGATCGCCTGTTTCAGTAACCGAGTGACAACCCGGTATTACGCCGTGGATCATTCGCTCCATAAAAGCGGTTCTTGCCCACTGGCTTGCCTTCCAGCGAAGGCGCACCTACCAGAATAGCTGCGATATGGTTCGGGTCCTGCGGCCCGGCAAATTTGTGCCCCCAACTTTCGAGCATCTTCTTGGTGTCCGGGCTGGTGGCGAAGTTCTCCAGGTTGGTTTCTTCCGGCAGCCATTGCTGGTGGAAACGCGGCGCATCCACCGCTTCCTGAATGTTCATGCCGTAGTCGATCACGTTGAGGATGGTCAGCAGAGTTGCGGTGATGATGCGGCTGCCACCGGGGGTGCCGACGACCATGACAACCTTGCCATCCTTGGTGACGATGGTCGGGCTCATGGACGACAGCGGCGCCTTGCCTGGGGCGATGGCGTTGGCTTCGCCCTGCACCAGACCGTACATGTTCGGCACGCCGATTTTCGAGGTGAAGTCGTCCATTTCATCGTTAAGGATGACCCCGGTTTTGCTCGCCATGACGCCGGCGCCGAACCAGTCGTTGAGGGTGTAGGTCACCGACACCGCATTGCCCCATTTGTCGACGATCGAGTAATGGGTGGTGTTGCTGCCTTCGTGGGGCGCCACGCCGGGTTTGATCTCGCGGGACACGCCGGCCTTTTGCGGATCGATGACTTCGCGGATTTTGGTCGCGTAGTTTTTATCCAGCAAATGGGCGATCGGATTTTTCACGAAGTCCGGGTCGCCGAGGTAGCTGTTGCGGTCCACATACGCGTGGCGCATCGCTTCGATCTGGTAATGCATCGCCTGGGCCGAGCGGAAGCCCAGGTCTTTCATCGGGTAGCCGTCGAGGATGTTCATGATCTCGCAGATCACCACGCCACCGGAGCTTGGCGGTGGCGCCGAGACCACATGATAGCCACGGTAATCGCACTCGATCGGCGCCAGTTCGCGGGTCTGGTATTTGTCGAGGTCGGCTTGGGTGATGATGCCCTTGTTCGCCTGGCTGGAAGTGACGATAGCGTCGGCCACCCAGCCTTTATAGAAACCGTCGGCGCCCTTCTCGGAAATTTCCCGCAGGGTTTTGCTCAAGTCTTTTTGTACGAGTTTCTGGCCCACCTGCATCGGCTCGCCATTGCTCAGGAAAATCGAGCCCGAGTCGCGCATGTCTTTTTTGAAGACGTCCGTGGCGTACTCCAGCAAGTCGACATCGCCCTGCTCCAGCACAAAACCGTCTTCGGCAAGCTTGATGGCCGGGGCGATCACTTCCTTGCGGGGTTTGGTACCGTATTTCTTCAGGGCCAGTTCCATGCCCGAGACAGTGCCCGGCACGCCAACGGCAAGATGGCCGCGTGTGCTCAGGTCCGGGATGACGTTACCCGCTTTGTCGAGGTACATGTCGGGGGTCGCGGCCAGCGGGGCTTTTTCACGGAAGTCGAGGAAGGTCTTGCGCCCGTCCGCCAATTGAATCGTCATGAAACCGCCGCCACCCAGGTTGCCCGCCGCGGGGTACACCACCGCCAGCGCATAACCTACTGCAACGGCGGCATCGACGGCGTTGCCACCATTCTTGAGCACATCGACGCCGACGTGGCTGGCCAGATGCTGGGCGGTGACGACCATGCCGTTTTCGGCCGCGACCGGGGCAACGGAGGCCGCGTGGGCGGTCAGGCAGCTCAGCGCCAATGCGGTTGCCACGAGCGATTTGGTAAAAGGTTCGAACTTCATGAGTCGGTCTCTTTTTGTTTTTAGGTTCTGTTCAAAAACAGCGGGAACGGTTCAAGAGCAGTAGGCAAGTATGGCTGGGATTGCGTATTGCGCCTCCCCGACGAGGCAGTATGCTGGGCCCCCTGTTCAGCACTTTTGCGGAGTCCGCCGGCATGTCCTACACCTTCACCACCCTGGCGTCTCCGGTCGGCGAATTGAAACTGGTGGCGAAAGACGCACGACTGGCGGCCATCCTCTGGGAAAACGACAAACCAGGCCGGGTAAGGCTGGGGCCGATGACTGAAGCAGCGGACAACCCGATCCTGGTGCGCACCGCACAGCAGTTGCAGGAATACTTCGCTGGCACGCGTAACCGTTTCGAACTGGAACTGGATTTTGCCGGGACGGAATTTCAGCAAAAAGTGTGGCAGGCGCTACTTACGATTCCATTTGGCGAAACTCGCAGCTACAGCGAGATTGCCCGGCAGATCGGCAATCCCAGCGCGGTTCGCGCGGTGGGTGCAGCGAATGGCAAGAATCCGATTTCGATTATCGCGCCGTGTCATCGGGTGATCGGTGCGTCGGGGAAACTGACGGGGTTTGCCGGTGGGCTTGAGGCGAAAGAGCGGTTGCTGACGCTGGAGGGCTGCGAATGGTCAGGGACCGGCAAGATGGATGATTTGTTTTTGAGCTAATGAGCCCTAGTGGCGAGGGAGCTTGCTCCCGCTCCAGTGCGTAGCGCTGGCAAAATCTTCGACAAGGGGCGTTTCACGCCCAGCGCGAGCAAGCTCGCTCGCCACAAAACGCACAGTTTCAAAAAGACAGGGTACATCTCACAGGAATTGCCTAAATCGCCGCCCGTAATTCCCGTGGCGACAGGCCATAGTGTGAGCGAAAGCGCACTGCAAAACGTGAGGCCGAGGCGTAACCGCTGGCACCGGCAATTTCACCGATGGGGCGAGACGTGGTTTGCAACCATTGCAGCGCCGTCGCCAGCCGAACGTTTTCCAGGATATTCCTGAAACTGCTCCCCTCATTGGCCAGTTGGCGACGCAATGTCGACTCCCCCAGGTTCAGGTGTTGTGCCACGTGCGCAACAGTCCAGTCTCTTTCCGGGCTGCTCATTACCAGTTGCTGCACCCGTTCGCACAGTGGATCGTTACGATCCATCAGCAGCGGCCCGGCCTGGCCGCCGAGGCACAGGCTCAGGAGAACCGCTTCCCCATAATGGGTGCGCAATGCATCCGGCGCGTTTGCATTGATGGAGGCCAATAACTGATCCCATGCCTGTGTCGTATGCCGATCCAGAGGAACACATAGGTCTGTCTTCTGGGCATGGCGATGGCTGATGATCTGCTGGCCATATCGGCTGCTGAAGTTACGCAGTGTCGAACCGGGAAAGGTCACCACATCGGCAATGTAGTGACCGTGAAGGCCGGGGAAGTTCGAGATGCCAAGCTCGCGCCCGGCCGGCATCAGAATCAGATGTTGCGGCCCTGCACGCATCTGACGGTCATCCCATTGCAGCAGTTTTTCTCCCTGCCGCACTCGACACAAGGCGGTGGCGAATATCGGCACCCGTTGCAATGTATGGGGCTGTCGCGCCCGTATGACACACGCATCGATAATGTTTTCCCGGTGCTGTATGCCGACACAAGGGCGCATTGTTCTTAACGTCCGTAAGTTGAAGTGATGGTCGCTTTGGCCAAGGCGTTGGCATTGAGCATATAGCCCACCAAGGCGCCGCTGGCCTGGTTGTCGAGCGGTAGCTTATCGACTTTCAACGCCCATACGGTGAATTGATAGCGATGGGGCTTGTCGCCTGCAGGCGGACAAGCCCCGCCAAATCCCGGCTGGCCATAATCGGTTCGCCCTTGTACTGCACCGGCAGGCAGGTTCGAACCGACCCCTCTTGGCAAACTGCTGGTTGAAGCGGGCAAGTTGACCACCGTCCAATGCCACCAGCCGCTGCCGGTCGGCGCATCAGGATCGTAGACCGTGATCGCGTAACTTTTGGTGCCCGCCGGGGCGTTGCGCCAGGAAAGCTCGGGCGAAGTATTACCACCTTCGCAACCGAAGCCCTGGAACACCTCGCGACTGGTCAACGGGCGGTTTTCAGCAATATCCTGGCTCGTCAGCGAGAAGTCGGCAGCGTGTCCCGTGAGCACGACCCCCATGGACAATGCGGATAGGATTATTCTGATGTTCATCGTGACCTCATCTGAGTGTTGGCGTGAGGCACGAGTTTAGAGAGAGCAAAGGCTGGTTACTGTGCCGAAATGCTCAACCATTGTGCCTGAACGCTCTCTCGATTCAGAGGCCAATCCAATCCTGCTCAAACCGCTCCGAAGATGTTTTTCATCGCCGCATACTGCAGCAGCATGATGGTCTTGGCATCGCAGATCTCCCCGCGATAGAACGCCGCCAGCGCCTCGTCGAACCTCCACTCCAGTACTTCCAGTTCTTCGGTTTCTTCCTCCAGCCCGCCGCCATCACTGACCTTCGAAGACGCGTCGTACTCGGCGATGAAGAAATGCAGCTTTTCAGTCACCGAACCGGGGCTCATGTAGGCTTCGAAAACCTTCTGCACATGGTGGACGCGATAGCCGGTTTCCTCCTCGGCCTCAGCACGAATGCGCTCTTCAGGCGCAACGCCTTCCAGCAGCCCCGCCGCCACTTCGATCAGCAAACCATCGTGGCCGTTGACGAACACCGGCAGCCTGAACTGGCGGGTCAGTACGACGGTTTTCTTCTCGCGATTGAACAGCAAAATCGCCGCACCGTTGCCCCGGTCGTAGACTTCGCGAGTCTGACGCTGCCAGTCGCCGTTGTTGCGCAAGTAATCGAAAGTGATTTTCTTCAGCAGATACCAGTCGTGGGACAGCACCTGGGACTCGATGATGTTGACCCGCTCGGCTGTGTTCGACATGACAATCCATCCTTATGTTCGTCAGAAAGCGTCCATGTTAGGCGAAAACAGAAAAGCCCGGCGACTGATTCTAAGTGAACAGCTTTGCGCTTCACTCTCAGGAAAGTTGCGCCTTGTATTCTTTCTGATACTGCCCGGCCAGGGTTTCTTTCTGTTGCTCGTCGAGCAACTTGCCGGCCATCTGGAAGAACTTCTGCTCCTCCTCTTTGAGGTGGTGATGGACCTTCTCCGAGAGCTTTTTCGCCGTTGCCAACCAGGATGGACTGGACATTTCGGTCGCATCCAGCGCTTCCATCATCTCGTCCATTTCGTGGTGTTCGGAGATGGCGTGACGACTAAGATCCACGCCGTTGTCGAACGCCATCAGCGGCATGTAGAAATGGCGTTCTTCAGCGGTTTCGTGGGCCTGAAGCTCGGATTTGAGCCGTTTGTAAGCCTCGATCCGTTCCGGGGTGTCGCCCTGGGTTTGAATCAGCGCATCGGCATAACGGCGCTGACGGTCGTGGCTTTCGCGCAAGGCTTCAAAAATGTTCACGGGCTGTCCTCATTGGCTGCGTTCAGCAATGATGCTGTTCAGGCTAGACATTCCTGGAGTCCCCGGGGTTCCTTCGGTTGCGGGGGATAGAACAATCGCCACATCCGGGATAGGCTCCGTGTTCACTGCCATAAGGATGTGTAGCCTATGACCCTGCGAATCGAATTGTCGAAAAATGCCTCCCAGGAAGAACGCGAGGCGATCCTCACACCGCTGCGTGCCTATAACGCCTCAAAGGCCGGGGCCACGGTGTCAGAGCAGATTGCTTTGCTGGTACGCAATGACAGCGACGAGATTCTCGGCGGGCTTTATGGCCGAGTGTTTTACCGGTGGTTTTTCATTGAGTTGTTGTCGGTGCCGGAGCTGGCCCGGGGACAAGGGATGGGCTCGAAGCTGATGCAGATGGCCGAAGACCTGGCGCGGGAAAAGGAATGCGTGGGGATCTGGCTGGACACTTTCGACTTCCAGGCGCCGGAGTTTTACAAGAAGCATGGTTACAGCGAGTTGGGGCACATCGCCGATTACCCGCCGGGCCATAAGCGCTTCTTTTTTCAGAAGCGCCTCATTAACACTGATTAAGACGCGCAACCTGTGGGAGCGGGCTTGCTCGCGAAGCTTTTGGCGCCCCTGAAGGCCCCTTCGCGAGCAAGTCGGATCGCCGCACCGCCGCTCCCACATTGGAATGGCATCGGCCGATCGTCTGGAGATTGAGCCTCAAACTGCAGACTGCTCAGAGACAGGTCGCCAACGCCGCCAATCGGCGTTTGGCGACAAAATCGTCATGCTGCGCGTAGTAGCTCAACGCTGTACCCGAGGCGTCGGTGCTCACGTCCACGAAGGACTCGGCCGAACGGGTGTAGACCGTCGAGCCACCCTTCTTGCCCGGCTGCAAATAAGCGCCCGCATCGACGCCGAACACCGCTTCGTCCTGCCAGGCAAACTGCACGCACTGGGCGACGATTTTTTCCGGTTTGTCCGAGGTCAGGGTTTTGTACGGGGTTTTGGTGCGGGCGTCATTCATCGCCGATCCGGCGCAGCCCGCCAGCAAGGTTGCGGCCAGCGCCACCATCAGAATTCGCATTGCGTTCGCTCATCAGGAAAAAGCGGACTGTATCACTGCGACGCAGCGTATCGTTCTGCTTTACTTCATTTATACCGCGACACCGCGCAACGATTCGCGCACCCTGTTGCGCCATTAACGCCGCATCGCCCATTTTTTCCGGGCGCATTTTTCTGGAAAGGTCATGACACCCAACGCCGAATACTACAAACCGACCGCTGAATACGCCGACAAGCTGATCAGCCAGATCGGTCAGACGCCGTCCTGGATCGCCAAGCGAATTGGCGTCACCGACAAGCGGATTCGCTACATTCTCGATGGCGAAAGAACCGTTAAAGGCGAAACCACGCCGATCCAGATGACCTACCCCGAGCAATTTGCTCTGGAGTGTCTGGCCGCGGCTGCCAAGGCGAGCAAAAAGCAGTCTTCCAAGGAGTGACCATGGCGGCAACCGAACAGCAACACGAGCAGGCGCTGAAAAAGTTTCTCGATGAGCGTCCTGAGCTGCGCATCGAACTGGACAACCTGAATCCACTGTTGGCCCAGGCCAAGGGCGTGACAGTGGCGCAGTACCGCGACGAGCGCTTGCATGAAGCGTTCGAAGCCGAGGCTGAGCGCCTGGGTTTGTTTGCCTGGGAGCTGACGCTGCAACTGACTGCCCCCACGCCTGAGGATTACCAGGCCCAACGCCTGGAGGTGCACAAGGAAGTCGCGGAGATGGCCGGCATGGACTGGCTGGAGTATTGCGAGTTATATGGGCTAACCAAATAATCATCGCTGCTCAAGGAAGTCCTCTTCAATGCTGCCTTCTCCGTCAGGCACCCGGGCCACGCCGGGGCATCTGCATACCCATAAATGGCGCGGACGCATCGGCCTGGCGCTGGTCGCCGGTTTGTCGGTGCTCGCCGGCATGACCGATGCCATCGGCTTCATGGCCAGCGGCGACTTCGTGTCCTTCATGAGCGGCAACACCACACGCCTTGCCGTAGCGATCAGCGATGGCGATCTCGGGCTGACCCTGCGTCTGCTGATTCTCGTGGCCACGTTCGTCATCGGTAATGCCTTGGGCATTGTCGTCAGCCGGTTCGGTGGCCGACGGGCGCTGCCATTGATGCTGTGCATTGCCACGTTGCTGTGCGGCGCCGCGGCCTGGCCCTATGACAGGCAACTGCCGGCGCTGTTGGCGACGATCATTGCCATGGGCATGCTCAATGCCGCCGTGGAAGAGGTGAATGGACTGCCGGTCGGGCTGACCTACGTCACCGGCGCGCTGTCGCGGTTCGGCCGAGGGCTGGGGCGGTGGATGCTTGGCGAGCGGCGCAATGGCTGGCGGGTGCAGTTGGTCCCATGGACCGGGATGTTTGCCGGCGCGGTGCTGGGTGCTTTACTGGAACATCATCTTGGGCTCAAGGCGCTGTTTGTCAGTGGGTTGCTGGCCGGGGCGCTGGGGGTGCTGTCATTGAAGATACCGCGGCGTTGGCAGTTGGGTTATATGCCGCGCTGAGCAGGTGATCAGATCCTGAATTTATGTTGCCGGGAAGTCCGTCTTCGCGAGCAAGCCCGCTCCCACACTGGACCTGCGGCTGACCACTGTTTTGTGTTCGACATAAATCCAGTGTGGGAGCGGGCTTGCTCGCGAAGGCAGCGACTCGGTCTTCAGGTAAACGCCCTTCGCCGCCCCGCCGATAAAGCTTTATCATGGGCGCAGTTTTGCTGATCGAGCCCATCATGAAATTCGCCATTGCGCTGTTTTCCGCCGCCCATGCACCCTCCTCGCGCCGTGCCTTGCTGTTCGCCCAGGCCGCGCTGGCCGGCGGGCATGAGATTGTCCGGCTGTTTTTCTATCAGGATGGCGTCTACAACGCGTCCGGCAGCGTGGTCACGCCTCAGGACGAGCAGGATTTGCCCAAGCAATGGCACAACTTTGTCACCGAGCATCAACTCGATGGCGTGGTCTGCATCGCCGCCGCCCTGCGCCGTGGGGTGTTGAACGAGGAAGAAGCCCAGCGCTATCAGCGTGAAGCGATAGCGGTGGGTGCGCCGTGGGAATTGTCCGGTCTCGGCCAGTTGCATGACGCGGTGCAGGACGCTGACCGTTTGATCTGTTTCGGAGGCACGTGAGATGGCTAAATCCTTGCTGATTATCAGCCGTCAGGCGCCGTGGTCCGGGCCGAATGCGCGTGAAGCGCTGGACATCGTGCTGGCCGGCGGTGCCTTCGATCTGCCGATCGGCCTGCTGTTTCTCGATGACGGCGTGTTCCAGCTCGCCAATGAACAGAACGCCAAAGCCCTGCAACAGAAAGACCTGAGCGCCAACCTGCAAGCCTTGCCGATGTTTGGCGTCGAAGACCTGTTCGTCTGCGGCGAAAGCGCCGCGACCCGTGGCCTGGACCCTGAAAACCTGTCACTTGAAGAAGCCCAGGTGCTGACCGCCCAGGAAATCACCGCCCTTATTGACCGTTACGACCAGGTGATCACCCTCTGATGTCGACTTTGCATGTGTTGTCTCATTCCCCTTTCGGCGACGACCGCCTGAGCAGTTGCCTGCGCGTGATCGGCGTCGACGATGCGCTTTTGCTGAGTGGCGATGCGGCTTATGCCTTGCAGCCAGGCACCGCGCCATTCAGCGCGCTGCACGCCCGCGGCCTGAAGTTGTTCGTACTGGCCGAAGATGCTCAAGCACGGGCGTTGCAAATCCCGGACTGGGCCGAGGCCATCGACTACCCGGCCTTCGTCGAACTGTCGATTCACTACGACAAGGTCAACAGTTGGCTATGAAATCCCTGACGGTCGGCGCCCGCGCCATTGAACTGGACAAGGACGGTTTCCTGGTCGAACTGAGCGACTGGTCTGCCGAGGTGGCCGTCGCCCTCGCCGCTGCCGAAGACATCGAGTTGAGCCCGGAACACTGGGAGATCCTCGAACTGCTGCGCAGTTTCTACGACGAATTCCAGCTGTCCCCGGCGACCCGCCCGCTGATCAAGTACACCGCATTGAAACTCGGCCCCGACAAGGGCAACAGCCTGCACCTGAACCGACTGTTCAAAGGCACCCCTGCCAAACTCGCCGCGAAACTGGCGGGCCTGCCCAAACCGACGAATTGCTTATGACCGACTATCCAGCACTGACCCTCGAAACGCCCGCCGAGCACCCGTTCGCCCAGTTCGTGCGGATTCTTGGCAAGGGCAAACGCGGTGCCCGCAACCTGACCCGCGAAGAAGCCCGCGAGGCCATGGGCCTGTTGCTCGACGACAAGGTCGAGGACACCCAGCTCGGCGCGTTCCTGATGCTGTTGCGGCACAAGGAAGAAAGCGCCGAGGAAATGGCCGGGTTCGCCGAAGCCGTGCGTGAACGCCTGAATCCGCCAGCGCTGGCGGTTGATCTGGACTGGCCGACGTATGCCGGCAAGAAGCGTCACTTACCGTGGTACCTGCTGGCGGCCAAGTGCCTGGCGCAGAACGGCGTGCGCATCTTCATGCATGGCGGCGGCGCGCACACGGCCGGTCGGCTGTACAGCGAACAACTGCTCGAGACGCTGAACATTCCACTGTGCCGCAACTGGCAGCAGGTCGGCGCAGCGCTCGATCAGGGCAGTCTGGCGTTCATGCCATTGGTGGACTGGGCCCCGCAACTTCAGCGAATGATCGACCTGCGCAACACTTTGGGCCTGCGCTCGCCGATCCATTCCCTGGCGCGGATTCTTAATCCGTTGGGCGCCCGTTGCGGCCTGCAGAGCATTTTCCACCCCGGCTATCAGGCCGTACATCGCGAGGCCAGCGGTTTGCTCGGCGACACTGCCATCGTGATCAAGGGCGATGGCGGTGAAATCGAGATTAACCCGGATGCCGACAGTCATCTGTATGGCACCACCGGCGGCGAAAGCTGGGATGAAGAGTGGCCGCAGATGTCGACCCAGCGCCACGTCAAACCGGCCAGCCTGGAACCGGAGCATTTGAAAGCCGTGTGGCGTGGCGACGTGGTCGACAGCTACCCGCAAATGGCGTTGATCTCGACCATGGCCCTGGCCTTGCGCGGCCTCGGTCAGCCCCGCGAGCTAGCGTTCGAAACCGCCCAGCAGTATTGGGACGCCCGGGATCGATCGATTTAACCGATCATAAACGCCCAACCTTTGCGCTTTTTGTTCGAACCTATGCGCATAGACTCCTCTCCAACGCTTATTGGTTGAGGAGTTTTGAACATGGGTTTGTTAGTCAAAGGCCGCTGGCAAGATCAGTGGTATGAAAGCAAGGACGGCACGTTCCAGCGTGAACAGGCGCAGCGTCGCCACTGGCTGACCGCCGACGGCAAGCCAGGCCCGACCGGTGTCGGTGGTTTTGCCGCCGAGGCCGGTCGCTATCATCTCTACGTCTCCCTCGCCTGCCCGTGGGCCCATCGCACGCTGATTCTGCGTAAGCTCAAAGGCCTGGAAAGCCTGATCGATGTGTCGGTGGTGAGCTTTCTGATGCTGGAGAACGGCTGGACCTTCGACAAGGCTCACGGCTCGACTGGCGACAAGCTTGGCGATCTGAAATTTCTGCACCAGCGCTACACCACCGATACCGCCGACTACACCGGTCGCGTCACGGTGCCAGTGCTCTGGGACAAGCAGACAAATCGCATCGTCAACAATGAATCGGCGGAGATCATCCGCATGTTCAACAGCGCGTTCGATGATTTGACCGGCAACGACCTGGATTTCTACCCGGCCCCCTTGCGAAACGAAATCGACGCCATGAACGAGCGGATTTATCCAGCGGTGAACAACGGCGTCTATCGCGCCGGGTTCGCCACCTCGCAGCAGGCTTATGAAGAAGCGTTCGATGAATTGTTTGCTGAGCTGGATCGGCTGGAACAGCTGCTGGACGCGAATCGTTACCTGACGGGTGAATACCTGACCGAAGCCGACATCAGGCTATTCACCACCCTGATTCGTTTTGATGCAGTGTATTACGGCCACTTCAAATGCAATCTGCGACGGATTGCCGATTACCCGAATCTGTCGAACTGGCTACGGGAGATTTATCAGTGGCCGGGGATAGCCGAAACGGTGAGTTTTGAGCACATCAAGAATCACTACTACGGCAGCCACAAGACCATCAATCCGACCGGGATCGTGCCTAAAGGGCCGGCGCAGGACTTCACTGCGGCTCATGATCGGGGGCGGTTGAGCGGGAAAGGGGTTTGGCGCAAGGCCTGAGGTTTGTGCAAGATTTGAGGGCCTCTTCGCGGGCAAGCCTCGCTCCTACGGTTTTCCATTAACCCTGTAGGAGCGAGGCTTGCCCGCGAATGGGGCGACTCGGTATTCAGACCTGCCCCTGAGCCCCTTCAAACCACGCCAGTTTCTCGCGCAGTTGCACCACTTCCCCGACGATCACCAGCGTCGGCGCATGTACTTCATGCTCCGCCACCAGCCGAGGAAGGTCGGCCAGGGTGCCGGTAAACACCCGCTGATTGACCGTGGTGCCTTGCTGGATCAACGCCGCCGGGGTATCGGCCGCGCGACCGTGCTTGATCAACTGCTCGCAGATGATCGGCAGGCCCACCAGCCCCATGTAAAACACCAGGGTTTGCGCCGGCGCGACCAGGTCAGCCCACGGCAAATCGGTGGAACCGTCCTTGAGGTGCCCGGTGACGAACCGCACCGACTGCGCGTAATCGCGGTGAGTCAGCGGAATCCCGGCATAGGCCGCGCAACCACTGGCTGCGGTAATGCCCGGGACGACCTGGAACGGAATGCCATGGGCCGCCAGCTCTTCGATCTCTTCGCCACCGCGCCCGAAAATGAACGGATCGCCGCCCTTCAACCGCACCACGCGCTTGCCGGCCTTGGCCAGATCCACCAGATGCTGGTTGATCTGTTCCTGAGGCACGGAGTGATCGGCGCGGCGCTTGCCGACGTAGACTCGCTCGGCATCGCGACGGCACAAATCCAGAATTGCCGGCGCCACCAGACGGTCATACAGCACCACATCGGCTTGCTGCATCAAACGCAAGGCGCGGAAGGTCAACAGGTCGGGGTCACCCGGCCCGGCGCCCACCAGATAAACCTCGCCGGTAGCGACAGGTGCTTCGCCATTGATTTTCGCCAGCATCAGGCGCTCGGCCTCGGCGCCCTGCCCGGCCAGTTGCCGGTCGGCAATCGGGCCCTGGAATACATCCTCCCAGAACGCCCGTCGCTGCTGCACATCCGGAAACAGACCTTTGACCTGAGTACGGAAGCGCGCCGCCAGACCGGCCAGTTGGCCATAGGTGGAAGGAATCCAGGTTTCCAGCTTGGCGCGAATCAACCGCGCCAGCACCGGCGCATCGCCGCCGCTGGAAACCGCGATGATCAATGGAGAACGGTCGACGATCGCCGGGAAGATCACGCTGCACAGGGCCGGCGCGTCCACCACGTTGACCGGCACGCAACGCCGATGAGCATCGGCGGAGACTTGCGCGTTCAGCGGTTCGTCGTCGGTGGCGGCGATGATCAGCCCGCAACCGTCCAGATCCGTTTCGGCGTAGCCACGCACCAGGCACTCGCCACCGCTGTCGACCACCAGCTCGCGCAGTTGCGGTTCGATTTGCGGTGCAACCACCCGCAGCAGCGCACCGGCTTCGGCCAGCAGGCGGGATTTGCGCAAGGCAATCTCCCCTCCGCCGACGACCAATACACGACTGCCGCGAAGGTTATGAAACAGCGGCAGATAGTCCATTTAACCGATGACCTCAAGGCCACCCATGTACGGCTTGAGCACCTCAGGCACACGGATCGAACCGTCGGCCTGCTGGTAGTTCTCGAGCACCGCCACCAGGGTACGACCGACCGCCAGGCCGGAACCGTTCAGGGTGTGAACCAGCTCAGGCTTGCCGGTTTCCGGGTTGCGGAAACGCGCTTGCATGCGGCGGGCCTGGAAATCGCCGCAGTTGGAGCACGACGAAATTTCGCGGTATTTGTCCTGGCTTGGAATCCACACCTCCAGATCGTAAGTCTTGACCGCGCTGAAGCCCATGTCGCCGGTGCACAGCGCCAGGGTGCGATAGGGCAGTTCCAGCAGTTGCAGGACTTTCTCGGCATTGGCGGTCAGGCCTTCCAGCGCTTCCATCGAGGTCGATGGTTCAACGATCTGCACCATCTCGACCTTGTCGAACTGGTGCTGACGGATCATGCCGCGAGTGTCGCGACCCGATGCACCGGCCTCGCTGCGGAAGCACGGTGTGTGGGCGACGAATTTGATCGGTAGCAGTTTCGAATCGACGATCTCGCCAGCGACGATGTTGGTCAGCGACACTTCAGCGGTCGGGATCAGGTACAGATCGGCTTCGCCTTCGCGGCTGATTTTGAACAGGTCTTCTTCGAATTTCGGCAGCTGACCGGTGCCCTGCAACGCAGGCGCCTGCACCAGGTACGGGGTGTAGGCCTCTTCGTAACCGTGTTCGTTAATGTGCAGGTTGATCATGAACTGCGCCAGCGCACGGTGCAGACGGGCGATCGGGCCGCGCAGCAGGGCGAAACGGGCGCCGGACAGCTTGGCGGCGGTTTCGAAGTCCAGCCAGCCGAACTTCTCGCCCAGGGCCACGTGGTCCTGAACCGGGAAATCGAAGGCCTTAGGCGTGCCCCAGCGGCGCACTTCAACGTTGCCTTCTTCGTCATCGCCGACCGGCACCGATTCGTGCGGCAGGTTCGGGATGCCCAGCAGGATCGAATCCAGCTCGGTCTGGATCGCGTCCAGCTCGAGTTTACCGGTGCTCAACTCCCCCGCCATGCGCTCGACGTCCGCCATCAACGGCGCGATGTCTTCGCCGCGCTGCTTGGCCTGACCGATGGACTTGGAGCGCGCGTTACGTTCAGCCTGCAGAGCTTCGGTGCGGGTCTGGACGGTCTTGCGCTGTTCTTCCAGCGCTTCGATGCTCGCAACATCCAGGGCAAAGCACGGGATGCCAGGCGGTCCGCTACGTCCTGAAGGTTGCTACG
>NZ_JBIVCD010000015.1:0-97867 GCF_044746425.1 Pseudomonas sp. NPDC086112
GTTGAGGCTTATGCTGTAACCAAGTCATAACGACGAGCTACCCGTCATCCCGTTCAAACGCTACTTCACCATTGGTGAAGTCAGCGAGCTATGTGCCGTAAAACCGCACGTGCTGCGCTACTGGGAGCAGGAGTTTCCTCAACTCAACCCCGTCAAACGCCGCGGAAACCGCCGGTATTATCAGCGCCAGGACGTGCTGATGATCCGGCAGATCCGCGCGCTTCTTTACGATCAGGGGTTTACCATCGGCGGCGCACGCTTGCGTTTGTCCGGTGATGAAGCCAAAGACGATACCACCCAATACAAACAAATGATCCGCCAGATGATCGCCGAGCTGGAAGATGTGCTGGTGGTTCTCAAGAAATAAATTCCTGCTTTTAAATACTTCCAGTTTTCAAAAGCTTGCGATATATTCTTGAGCGTTCCTCGAGATGAGGAACAGATTCAACGCCTAGTCGGGGCGTAGCGCAGTCCGGTAGCGCACTAGCATGGGGTGCTAGGGGTCGAGTGTTCGAATCACTCCGTCCCGACCATATTTACTGAGTAGAATCAGACACTTAAGCCGATCAAATAGATCGGCTTTTTTGTCCCTGCGCAAAACCAATCGCGTTCTGTAGCCAGGCTGGCGCCTTTTCCCTGATCGCTTTAAGACCTTCGACAGTATGGCGTTTGCGCTGTTTCTTCTCGCTGCGATTGATCGTACTGGCGGCGGGGATGTCCGGGTACAGTCCCTTTGCCGCGGCGTGGTTGAAAATATCGATCAGAACGTCGCAAAACGAGTGATGCAATCACCGTCGAAGGCGCACCTTCTCCCAGCTGCGATCAACGTAGAACGACCCCGTATCGCCCCGAAGGGAATAAAGCGTTGCTCTGTAGAAGGCTGTCCCGCGTGAAAAGTACATCCCACGCAGTTTTTGGTAAGCCCATTTCCATCCGTGCTTAGGTTCGGTGCTCATACTTTGCCCAGGTCAGTATCATCCATTCCCTGATGGTAGCTCGGGGGGGATGGATGTCCAACTATCGATTTCGGGCGTCAAAAGTACGTCCTGGAGCGATTCTTTTTCTGAAAATGAGTGCTGAGTAAACAAGTAGCTGAGGTATTCCCCAAGCCCGCCAAGTGCGGGCTTTTTTACGCCCGGAGATACATATGGCCGAAACTGAAAAATATCGCGATATCCTCGCGCGTACACGTTGGGGGGAAGCCTTGAATTATATGGTCGGAACGGAGTGATTCGAACACTCGCCCCCTAGCACCCCATCTCCTTTTTCATACTTCTTGAAAACTCCAAAATTTTACTCTGGATTTTTCTAAGATAGTATTTACTTGAGTTCCAGCGGTGTTCTGCTCTACGAGAGTCCAGGAACGCCCATCAAGAGCCGACGTTTTTGTGGGGGGAAAAGTAGGGGGGAATCCATTTCATGGCCAAAATCACCATCAAAGAACTCGAGTCGCTAACCGCCAATTAGCCCTCGCCCCACCAAGACTTTGTCTGACCGTCATTCACGCGATTGCGAATGGTCCAAGCCACTGCGATCTGACCTGCGAGCGATTCGTCACGGGTTGCGAGATTTTACCTTGCGACCCTTTTTTATTTTTGGTCGTTTTTACCCCTACAAAACGCCTGGCTCTGGGTGGAATCCTCGCCGTTTCCGTTTGGGCCTGAAGTCCACTTTGGCGTTTTGTCCAAACATCGAAGAGAAATTCTGGGACGTCATTGGGCTGTATCTGGAATGCAAAGGGAGAGGATGTTTTGAATAAAATACAATGCGCCCGTGAGGCACTGGCTTCACCGATCAATAGGGATCTTATTTCTGAGGTGGCACACTAGAGGTTTGAGGATTTTTCAATGGAAAAGTTAGCTTCTTTTTAGTGTGCAGTTAGGAAGTTGTGTTGTGTGGTAGCTATGAAGATTAGTTTTATAATTTACACCCCCTTGTTATGCGTTGAACAATATCAATTGTTTTACCCGTTATGCATATCTGATATGCGTTGACAGTCCTCGATTTGATATGGAATTTTATGCAAGCGTTACTGGCTTTTTTCTTGGCCCGTAAAGTGGTGCGATACTTCTATTCATACATAAAGGACTGTTTATGAGAGCGGTACATATGTTGGGCGCAGGGCATATGGGGGGGGCCATTCTTTACGGCCTTCGTCAGCAGATGAAGGGTACCGAAAGTCTTCGTGTTGTCGAGGTTGATGCCGAGCGTAGCGCCAAATATTCCACTGATGGTTTCCGGGTCAGTACCCGCCTCGAAAGACTTGAGGACGACGACATTGTTGTTCTGGCTGTCCCTCCACAGCAGTTCGAACAGGCATTGGTACAAAACGAGCTGCTCAAACGACATCGCGGCCCGGTCATCTCGGTCATGGCCGGCATCACTTTGCATACGCTGACCCGTGAGTTGGGGCATTGCAACGTCGTGCGTTCGATTCCCAATACACCGTCACAGGTGGGTGAAGGCGTGACACTGTATTACGCCCCGACGCAAGCCCGTCCCGAACTGACAGCTGCTGCACAGCAGGTGTTCGGTGCAATCGGCTTGGTCATTCGTGTTGAGGACGAAGCGCAGATTGATTCAGGCACGGCCCTGGCAGGCGGCGGTCCAGCGCTGGTCGCCTTTTTTGCCGACGCCTTGCAGGAATATGCTCATGAGGAAGGTTTCGATGCCCGTCAGGCTGAACTGATCGCAACTCAGCTACTGCACGGCACTGCCCGGTTGATACGCGAAACGGGCAAGCCCGCCTGGCAAGTCTGCAAGGATGTACAAACCAAAGGCGGTACGACGGAGCGTGCTATCGACACGTTTGTTGATGCGGATATCAAGGGCATCGTCAAAGCGGCGTTACGGGCTGCGGCGCGTCGCTCGGTAGAACTCGGAAAGTAATGAGAAAAGGATAGCTTGATGAGTGCCCAGGTAAATTTGCAATCAGCCTCTCCAAACATCGATTCTCCACCGGCGGAGGACGTCAGTTACTCGCTCTATTTTGGTTTGGGTCAGTGCCTCACACTGGTGGATCACCCTGAAGTGTTCAAAGTCAGCGCGGCCGGCAAAGCATTTGGTTCATTACTGACAAGGCGTTTCGGAAGGCAATACGCCGATGCTCGTTTTCTCGATATAGGAACGGGCAGTGGCGTGCATTCGCTGCTCTTGCGCCGCCTGGGTATGAAGTCAGTCACGGCCACGGACATTTCACCCCAGGCGATTGATGTGGCGAGGATCAATGAGGTTGCCAATCTTGGCACGGGCGATGTCCGATTTATCCACAGTGACCTGTTCGATGGCCTGGATCCCACCAACGACGCCTTTGATGTGATTCTGTTCAACCCTCCTGGCTGGCAAACCCCTTCGGCGGCGTTTCTACAGGCCTTGCAACGTACCGAGTCGGCTCAGGGGCTGTCCATTGAGGCGATGTTTTATGGCGATCGCACGCTCAAACGCTTTTTTGATGAAGTGCCATTATTTCTCAAGCCAGGCGCAAAACTCATTATTGGCCTGAACTCGCTGGTGGGTATTCCTGCCGTGATGCATGCCTTGTGTCAAAAGCACGAGGCCGATTACCACATTGACTGGTGCCTTTTGGAGCGACATGAGTTTCCGCTGATGCTGTACACGCAGCAGTGGCGGCAACTTCAGGGATTGATCCACGAGGAAATCGTCGATTGGACACGCCAGGGCGCCGCGTATTGTCGCTTTAACGAGCAGGGCGACATCATTTGGTCCTATGAAATCCTGGAGCTGACATTCAGCAGAAGGTCAATCGATGGCAACGGGCAATAAACGTTTACCTTTTCTGACCGGGATGCTCGCTGCCGGACTGTCCAACTTGTTTCTGGGACTGTCGTCGCTTTATTGGAGGGTGTTCCATGACATGAATGCTATTGCTCTGGTGGGTTACAGAGTGGTGCTTTCGCTAGCGACCGTCACATTGATCTTGTGGGTGAAGCGAGATCTGCTCGCGCTGTTTCACCGACTGAAGCTGCGTCAAGTAGTGCTTCATGGCTGTGCTGCGGTACTGGTGGCGACCAATTGGGGGGCCTTTATCTGGGCTTCGATTCACGGTCGGGTGCTGGAAAGCGGGCTGGGATACCTGATCGCCCCCTTGGTGAGTATTGCAGTGGGGTTGCTGGTCTATCGGGAACGGCTCAGCCCCCTGAAAGCGGTTGCGTTGGGCATCGTTTGCTTAAGTGTCCTTTTCCTGGTCACAGGCAGCGGCGATCTGGATGCCCGAGTCTATGTCGTCATCGGTGTGACATGGGGGCTGTACACCTGGCTGAAAAAACTCACGTCATTGAGCCCGCTCAACGGGTTGTTTGTGGAGTCCTTGGTGCTTGCCTGCGCGCTGTGCCCGCTGCTGTTTCTGTTCGATGGGTTCATACCCTTGCCCGCCAGCTTCGGCGGGTATGAACAGGCGCTGCTGATTGGCTGCGGGCTGGTGTCGATCATTCCGCTGGCGTTGTTTTCGTTTGCTGCCGGGCGCTTGCCCATTTCGGCCATGGGGCTGTTGCAGTTCATCCTGCCATTGACCCAGTTCATTGTGGCTGTCGAGATCTACGGGCAACCAGCCTCGACTTACACGTTGCTGGCTTTTGCGGCTATTGCGTTCGGCATGATACTGGTCATCTTTGAACCTGTATTGAAAGGCTTCCTTGGATCAAATGGAGTTGAAGAAAGTGGGTCGAAAATATAGCGCTGTCGTCATCGGGCTGGGCATTGTCGGGAGCGCCACGTTGTGGCGCCTGTCGACTCGCCAGTCCAACATTCTGGGTATCGATGCTGGAGCGCCGATCAATCGACTGGGTTCATCCTACGGTGGCTCCCGAATTTTCCGGCAAGCGTATTGGGAGGGCACGCAATACCTTCCTTTGCTTTCCCAAGCCAATGATCTTTGGCACGAACTGGAGGCGTCCAGTGATCATCCTTTGCTGTGGCGTAGCGGTGGCCTTTTCATCGGGCCGCAGAGTTCAGGCGTGGTACCCAAGAGTGCCGCCACGGCGCGGGCAGGCGGGATTGACCATCAGCAACTGAATGCACAACAGATTACGCAGATGTTTCCGGCCTTTCGGGTGCAGCCAGACATGGAAGGTATTGTCGAGGAAGGCGCTTACACGATTGCAGCCGACGCCAGCAGGCTGCACATGCTCAATCTTGCCGTGCGTAGTGGTGCCCAGATTCGTTTCGGTAGCCATGTTCTTGAAATACATCGCAGCGAAGGCAGGCTTTTGATTCGATTGTCTGATGGCGAAGTCATCGAGACGGAGCGGGTCGTGCTAGCGACCGGCTGCACCTTGACCGATAGTTTGATCCCCGACTTGGCCGGATTGTTGCGCCCTAAAAGCGTCCCGATTTATTGGTTCAGCCCCAGGCCGGGCAGCGCCGACAGCTTCAAGAATTTTCCGGCTTTCCTGTATGAACTCTCCGATGGCCGCTTGCTGTACGGTACCCCGCAGATCACTGAGACCGAACCCGGGATCAAGATAGGTTTTCATAACAGTCAGCAAACGGATCTGGATATGGGGACCCAACTGGAGCCCGTCAGCCGCTCGGCAAGGGAGGAAATCGCCGAGTGTGTGGCAGCGCTTTTTCCATCCCTGGACCCAACGCCCTATGCCGCTAAAAAATGCATCTACACCATGAGCCCGGATGAGTCGTTTATCTTGGGGGAGTCGGCGCTACTGCCGGGTGTGTTCTATGTGTCTGCATGTTCGGGGCACGGTTTCAAATTCGCAACTGGGTTGGGGGAGTGGCTGTCCTGGGCGGTTCTTGGCGAGTCGCTGCAGCACATTGCCCCGGCTTTCTCCAAAGCTCGCTTCGATAAGGCCGGGTGAGCTGTCACTGGTCTGGGTGCGGTCTGTTTTCGCTGTCAGTGATTGATTGGAGCTGACTGGTCAGCACCTGGCAGCAATGCCTCAATGAGCTGATGAAATTGTCGACCAGCGGCGAATAGGGGCGATGCTGCGGGCGAACAACACTGACGGTGTACGGAATGGAAAGTGACAGCCCGCGAATTTTCAGCCCAAGTTTGGCGTAGGCCAGTGCTGTGAGTGGATTGATGATTGCGATGCCGACCCCTAGGGCCACCGTCGCGCAGACTGCCGCTGCGCTGTGCGTTTCAACTACCAACTGTCTGTTGATTCCGAGACTGTCGAAAAAACTGTCGATCTTGTTGCGATAGGGATCGTTGGTCGCCAGAGAAATAAAGTGTTCGCCTTCAAAGTCCTCGGGGTACAGGACGGCTTTTTCACACAGTCGGTGGTCGGTGGGCAAGATGCAGACAATGTCCGACGTGAAGATGGTCTCCAGGTCTGTGCCACGGGGGGCAATGGTGTCCTCGATAAGCCCCAGATCAAAGCGCTGTGAAGAAAGCCACTCGTTGAGCAGGGGAGAGTCCTGGGGAGTGATGCTGACTCCCACTCCGGGGTATTGATCGAGGAAATGTTTGCAGACAGTGGGCGCCACGGCCTGGGAGAAAGCAGGCAGGCAAACTATGGTGATTTGCCCGTGCTTGTACTGGCGAATGGCGTCAGCCGCTTTGGCTATCCGCTCAAGGCCAAAATAAGCCCTTTTGACTTCGTCGAAGAGCATCAGCGCTTGTTCGGTCGGGATCAGTTTGGCATTGGCGCGTTTGAACAACGTCAACTGGGTCACTGACTGAAGCCTGCCCAGTTCTCGGCTGATTGTCGGCTGTGAGGTGCGCAGCAGGGCTGCGGCGGCTGTCGCGCTACCTGTCGTCATGACCGCCCAGAATATCTCGATATGCCTGAAGTTCAACGTTGCCATGGCGATCCTTGCCTCAGTAATGGGTAGGATTTAACCATATCAGATATGAATCGATACTGAGTAAATTGATATTTTTAATCTGACTGTACGTTGCAGATAATAGCCAGCAAGCAAGTTCAGTACTTAAGCAAGTGCTCTGGATTATTGGTGGTTATGGATAACACGATGAATTACAGAACGTTTGGCAGGCTTGGCTGGAAAGTCAGTGAGGTGGGTTATGGCATGTGGGGTATTGCCGGCGGCGAAGGAGGCTGGACCGGCTCTGCCGATGAACAAGGCATGCAGGCTCTGCAACTGGCTGTCGATAAAGGCTGCAATTTTTTCGATACCGCATGGATATATGGCCGTGGGCACAGCGAACACATGCTGGGCCGAGTGCTCAAGAGCAATCCCGATAAAAAGATTGTCGTTGCCACAAAGATTCCACCAAAGAACAGGGAGTGGCCTTCCAAACGAGGCGATCGGCTCAATGATGTTTTCCCCTCCGATCATATTCGAGAGTTTGTTGATAAGAGTCTGAACAATCTGGGAATGCACTCTATTGACTTGATGCAGTTTCATGTCTGGGAAGACGACTGGGCACAAGATGAAAGCTGGATGCGGGTGATTGATGACCTGAAGTCTCAGAAGGTTATTCAAGGCATCGGCATCAGTGTTAATCGGTGGGAGCCTGACAATGTCATCAAGACACTGGAGACGGGATTGATTGACAGCGTTCAGGTTATTTACAACATCTTTGACCAGGCGCCCACGGACCACCTTATTCCTGCCTGCAAAAAACACAATGTGGGCGTGATCGCCAGGGTGCCGTTCGACGAGGGGTCCTTGACGGGGGTATTGACGAAAGAAACCGTGTGGCCGGAAGGCGATTGGCGTAACAGTTACTTTGTTCCGGAGAACCTGCACGCCACCGTCGATAGAGTCGAGGTGTTGAAAAAAGACATTCCCGAGGGGGTGTCAATGGCTGAGTGTGCATTGCGCTTCATCCTTTCGAATCCGGACATTCATACGGTTATCCCCGGCATGCGGGCGATAAGGAACCTTTCGCAGAACCTGGCGTGTTCATCGAAAGGTTCCTTGGACGCCGAACTTCTGCAGCGTCTTGCAGGTCATCGCTGGGACCGAACGCCGACAGAGTGGTCGCAATAACATTTCTTACGAAGTGTCTTCTATCTTGATCAAGGGAATGTCATGAAAATTTCAGAGTTGAAGAACCGCAAAGTAGGCGTGTGCTCATCGGGTGGCCTGGTCAGTCTGTTCATTAGCCAGCTACTCGAGAATGAGCAAATTGATTTCGAGCAGTTCATTGTTGATATCGGCCAGCCCAATGAAGAGGCCCATCAATTCTGTACCCGTAATATCGATCTGCTCAATGCCGCCCATGTTGTCGACTTGAAGGAAGATATGGCGACTGAATGCCTGAACGCTGTCAGGGCGCAGGCGCATTACGATGGTGGCTACTGGAACACCACCGGCATTGCCCGTGCCGTCACCGTCAAGGGGCTGGTCGCGGCGCTTGGCGCCAAGGGATGCAACGTCCTGGCCCACGGAGCCGTGCACGGTGGCAACGACGAATTTCGGTTCACGTACTACCTGAATATGTTTGCCCCGCAGATCATGCCCTATTCCCCCTGGCAGGACAGTGCGACGGCTGAACGCTTCAAGACCCGTAGCGATATGGGCCGGGCGGTAATAGACAAGAACGAACAGTTGTTGCGTGACAAGGCTGCCCATTCGATCGATGCCAATCTCGGCGGCGTGTCCCATGAGAGTGTTGAGCTTGAGTCCATTGCCAACTCCCCGGACAGCGTCCAGCCAATCATGGGGGTGCGCCCGGAGCAGGCGCCCGAACAGGTAGAACGTTGCACCATCCGGTTCGAGAAAGGTTACCCGGTGGAAATCAACGGCAAGGTCCTGTCCCATTATGAAGCGGTGGCGATGGCCAACGAAATCGCCGGGCGCAATGGTGTCGTGATCAAGGCAGTGCTCGAGAATCGAATGAATGGCACGAAAGGGCGGGGCACGTATGAGTCACCCGGTCTGGATTTGATCGCCACGGCATTGAAGAGCCTTTATCAGGCGACTGTCGATAAAGACTCCTGGGAAGTCTTGCGTTTCAGTTCGACGTTCATTGCCCGGCAGACGTATGCCGGTCGTTTGTACGATCCGGCCACTCAGGCGGCCTTCAAAGCGGTGAATGAGTTAGTGCAATGGGCCGATGGTTATGTGGACGTGAAGTTATACAAGGGCAGCTATCTGGTTGACCGTGTTTACAACTACAGCCGGAATCGATTCACGGCGCAGCAGTATCGCTTTGCCCATGGCGGGCAACGCTGGATCACCGAAAACATCCTTGAATCTGCCTGATCCGACTGGCGATTCACATGAGCGCAGGGATACCTTTGCTGTGCTCTTTCAGTTACCCGAGCTGAGCGGTCAAGGGAATGACAAACAAGTTAGTGATCTTGTGGGCGCCGCCGCGCTCGCTGTCAACGGCGTTCGTGCGAATGATTGAAGCCAGGGGCGATTTCACGGTACTGCATGAGCCGTTGTGCGATTTGGCTGCCGGTCATGTTTTTACCCATGAAGTACAGGGTGAAACGCACCGGATAGATTCGCCGGACAGGTTGTTCGCGCATGTCAGAACGTTATTGGACAAGGGCAATGTGTTCATTAAAGACACCTGCGAATTTTCTTATGCAGGGTTTATCGATGAAGGTGCTTATCCGGACGACGCGCACCATGTGTTCATGATCAGAAACCCCGAGCAAGTCATCAACTCGCACTATGCAATGAACCCGCAGTTGACCTCACAACAAGTCGGCTACCAGCACCTTGATGCGTTGTACTGCGCCGCCAGAGCGAGAGGCGTACATGATCCGGTCATTGTCGATGCCAACCAGTTGGTGCTGGCTCCGCAAAACGTTATCGCGGACTTTTGCCGCAAAGTAGGCATTGAACAAAAACCCGAATCCTTGCAGTGGGAACCCGGTCATCGCCGAGTGTGGGAGCGCACTCGGCACTGGCATGAAGATGCGGCCCAGAGCACCTCCATAAGACCGGTCAGCAAGCACTATGCGGTACGTGTCGATAACGACCCGCGCTTGAAGTCCTTCTATGACGACAACCTGGTTGTCTACAAGAAGTTCCTGTCTTACCTGTGATGTTCAAACTGAGTCGAGACGCTGTTTCGTTTTGAGTGAGGCGCTGTATGTCGAAAAATCTTGGCTGGCACGCTGGAGCGATCCTGCCGCACATGCGTTCGCGGCAATTACGTCAGCAGCCTTGTGCCTTGTGGTTCACGGGCCTCAGTGGGGCCGGCAAGAGCACAGTGGCGAGGCTGGTGGAGGCGAAGTTGTTCGAGTTGGGGTACGTCACGGTGGTGCTCGATGGCGACAACATTCGCCATGGCTTGTGCCGTGACCTGGGGTTCAGCGCCGATGACCGTATTGAAAATATCCGGCGCGTGGGGGAAGTCACCAAGCTGTTTCTGGACAGTGGAATCATTGTCCTCGCGGCGCTGATATCTCCCTTCGAACAGGACCGCAGTACGGTTCGGACGTTGCTGGGAGCGGACTTCATCGAAGTCTTCGTCGACACCCCGTTGGCAGTGTGTGAACGGCGTGATCCCAAAGGGCTGTATAGCAAGGCCAGGAGGGGTGAAATCACGAATTTCACCGGCATAGACTCGCCATACGAACGCCCCGTGGCCCCCGATATCCTGATCGGAGGGACACCGCAGAGCCCTGAGAGCAGTGCCGACAGCGTTATTGCTTATTTGCGCGAGAGCGGCAGGTTGAATTGATTTGTCGACGCGTCGCCGTACGACTGACATTAAAAAACATGCAATGACTATTTTACTGCCGGGTTTTTCAGAGAGGTTCGAATGGACGGTTTCAGTTACAAACAAGGTGTTCTGCATGCCGAAGGGGTGAACCTGGACAGCCTGGCTGAAAAGTTGGGCACACCCTTGTTTGTTTATTCATTGAGTACCTTGGCGTCGCACTTGCAAAACATGCGCGATGCTTTTTTACTGATTGACCCGCTGATTTGTTTCTCAGTCAAAAGCTGCAGCAATTTGAACATCCTGAAGTTTCTGGTGGAGCACGGCGCAGGTCTGGACGTCGTCAGTGGTGGCGAAATCTATCGAGCCCTGCTGGCCGGTGCTCGCCCCGAAACCATTGTATTTGCCGGGGTGGGCAAGTCTGCGGAGGAAATCAAATATGCACTGGAGGCAGGCGTCTATCAGTTCAATGTTGAGTCTGAGGGGGAACTGGCAAGGATTGATGCTATTGCGGGTCAGTGCGGCTGCAGGGCCAGGGTTTCTATTCGGATCAATCCCGACGTTGCTGACCGTGATACCCCGCAAAAAACATCTACGGGAGGACGTCAGACCAAATTCGGCATTCCGGTGACGCGTTCGGCGCGGCTTTACGCAGAGGGTTTGTACGGCAACGTCGACGTTTTCGGAATCCATGCGCACATTGGCTCGCCTATCCATGACAGCGCTTCCTATCTGGCTTGCATAGACGTCATCGAGACGCTGTTGGATGAGGTGGAACAGGCGGGCGGCACCGTCGATACGATCAATATCGGTGGTGGTTTTCCAGCCATATACGAAGCCTCTCATTCCAATAGCATTTCGTTGCAGGAAATGGGCAGCGTCATTTCTCACCGGCTTAAGAGACTCAAGGCGCGCGGCCTGCGGTTCGTGATTGAACCCGGTCGCTCTATCAGCGCCAATGCCGGCGTGTTGTTGACCGGCGTCGAATACATCAAGGATGGCTGGGACCGTCAGATCGTCATTGTCGATGCCGGCATGAACATCTTGCTCAGACCCACGCTTTACGGTGCCCACCATGCCATGTGGCCGATCCGATATGGCGATTTCAACGGGCACTGGACGCACGCGACCAATCCTTCGCAACCCCGGCCAGACGGGGCATTGTCGCCGGTGGATGTGGTTGGGCCGATTTGTGAAACAGGGGATTTTCTCGCGTTGTCGCGTCCGCTGCCGACGCTTTCGGAACATGACACCCTGGCCGTTTTTTCGGCGGGTGCCTACGCGATGAGCATGGCCAGCCAGTACAACTCGAAAGTTCGTCCGGCTGAAGTGGTGGTCATGGGCGAGCACTATCAAGTCGTGCGCCAGAGAGAGCGCTACGAGGATCTCGTTGCCAGGGAAATGGACGGCATTGAAACAGTCAAGTCTGATGCTAAAAGTTTGAAGCTGGTTAAGTAATCCTCTGTTGTTTGATTAAGGCGGCTGGAAGTGACTGTGGACAATGAAACGTTTTGGCTTGTTTTTTTATTTTCGGCACTCTTGTTGAATATTTCTCCAGGGCCCGACCTGCTTTACATCTTGTCGAGGACGATATCCTCAGGAAAAAAAGTCGGTATCGCCTCGGCGCTGGGGGTCTGTAGCGGTGCCTTTGTCCATGTGGTTCTGGCGGCCTGCGGTGTCAGCGCTCTAATTGCCGCTTCGGAAAATGCCTTCGATGCACTCAAGTATGCCGGTGCAGCTTATTTGCTCTACTTGGGCGTGAAAAGTGTCATGCCCTCCACGGGGTCCGTTCATGATCAGGACAACGCGCAGGTCAAGCAATACGGTGTATGGCAAGCCTACAAGCAGGGCATTCTTATCGACGTGTTTAACCCGAAAGTCGCTTTGTTCTTTCTGGCGTTCCTGCCTCAGTTCGTTCAGCCGTCCATGGGGGCTCCCGCGCTACAGATCTTTTTATTAGGCAGCCTGGTAATCCTGGTTGCCATCGTCGTTGAAGTTTCGTTCGTCCTGGTGGCAGCCAAAGCCACAGAAAGGCTTCGCACCCACCCCAATGCAGGACAGTGGCTGGATCGAGTCATGGGCGCAGTTTTGATTGGACTGAGCATACGTTTGGCCACCACCGTCAGCTTGTGATCCGTGTATCAGCAAGCCTGGGATAGTTTGCAAATAAAGGGATTTATTTATGTCTGGCGCTCCCCTGAGTACTGCCTTTGGTTTTGATGTCGAGTTGTCTTGCGACGTCCTGGAAATGGTTTTGCAGAGTCACTCGACAACGCCGGATCACATTGCCGTTGTGAGCGGCACCGAGCGTGTCAGCTACCGTCACCTGATGCTTATGGCCAGCCATAACGCAGCGTCTCTGGAGGAGGCTGGATTGCAGGGGGGGGAGTGCCTGTTGTGCGGAGTCGATGCAGGTGTCGAGTTATCGGTGGTCTGGTTAAGCGCGATGATGGTCGGTGCCGTGCTCATACCGATCGACTTGTCCTGGCCAGCCAATCGCATGGCCGCCGTATTGGCCAGTACCCGTGCCCGGTTTGTTTATGTGCCCAGAGGTGAAGCGCCCAGACCCGAGCTTTGCGGCCTCACTTGTCTGGAGGTCAGCACTGACTGTGACGATGCGACACTGCCACCACGGACATCGCGCAGCAGTGCCAACACAAACCTCTATGGTTTCTTTACATCAGGCACGACCGGGACGCCCAAATGTGCCTTGAATCATCACGCCGGGGTGGCCAATCAATTCCGCTACATGAGTCGCTACTTTGGCGATGGGCATGTGGTTTACCAAAATAGTGCGCCGCTGTTCGATTCCTCGATCTGGCAACTGCTATGGCCTCTGACCAGTGGCGGCACAACGATTATTCCGTACCGGCGTGAGCTGTGGGATCTGGACTGCGTTGTCGAGCATATTCGTCGTCACCAGGTCACGATGACGGATTTTGTACCATCGCTTTTCAAGGTTCTTGTGCGGGCGTTGGAGCAAGGGGCAATCTGCCCATCTCACTTGCAGAGCCTGCAGTATGTGCTGATCGGCGGTGAGGCCATTGACCCGGTTTCCGTCCATTCCTTTCGCCGGATCCTGCCCGGTGTGCACATCATCAACACCTATGGGCATACGGAAGCCTCTATCGGCATGGTGTTTCACCAGGTGCGTGACACTGATGCCGGAGCTATTCCCCTTGGACGCCCAATCGACAATACCTACGTGCGAATCGTCGGGCCGCAACTGGAGGTGCTGCCAGACGGCATCGTCGGCGAGGTGGTGGTGGGGGGAATCTGTGTGGGCAACGGTTATCTTAACGAGCCCGAGCTGACGGAAAAATCCTTTGTGCCAAACCTGTTTCCCGATGTGCCGGGGGCTTTCGTTTATCGAACAGGCGACCGGGCGCGGGTGCGTGAAGACGGGTTGCTGGAGTTTCATGGACGCCACGATCATCAAGTGAAAGTGCGGGGTGTCAGAATCGAACTCGATGAGGTGAACGCGCGTTTTCGCGAAGCTTTTGTCCAAGTGCGCGATGCCGCGGCAGTCGTCGTCAACGCTGCACAGGGCGACGCCACGCTGGCATTGGCCTACACCGCAGAGCGTGCGATCGATGTCTGTGAACTGCGAAAAGAACTCGGTCGGCTTATGCCCCTGACGCACATCCCACAATACTTTCTGCACCTGCAAACGTTGCCGGTCAGTCCGAATGGCAAACTGGATTACACCGCCATTGCAGCCGCATTCATCGGGAGCTGGCAGTTTTTCCAGGCGCCCACCCCGGCCGTCTCGACGCAGGATCAGTTGCTTGAGTGCTTTCGTCAGGTGCTGTTGAGCGATTGTTTTTGTCAGGACTCGAATTTTTTTGAGTGGGGCGGGGATTCATTGGCTGCTGTTTCACTCAAGGTTTTGATAGGCGCGCGCTTCAACCGGACTTTGGCTTTACAGACCCTCTACCGCCACCCGACACCGCTGAGCCTTGGCGCGGCATTGTTCGATGGCAACGCCGGCACCAAAGCCATTGAAATGGCGCCTTTGTACAGCCACACCTTGCGACCTTGGGGGCAGTCGCAGAGGCGCATCCAGGAAATTCTGCTCACTGGAGCGACCGGTTTTGTCGGTATCCATATTCTGGAGCGTTTGCTGACCTCTACCGCGTTGAGGGTGACGGTACTTTTGCGCGGTGACACCCTTGAGTCAGCCCAGGCGCGGTTGATGTCCATCTACGCCAATGCCTTCACCGGAAGAGTATTGGATACCACCAGACTCAAGGCTGTCCTCGGGGATCTGAGGTCACCCTGCATTGGCCTCGATCCGCAAGAGTGGATACAACTGACCGAGAGCGTGGACGAGGTCATCCATAGCGCCGCTGAAGTGAATTTCTTGTCCGAGCCTTCCCATCTGTATGCCGCTAACGTGCAGGGGACTGCCGAGTTGATCCGGTTTTGCAACGAGTCGACCTTCAAGCGCCTGCACCATGTTTCCTCGTTGGCGGCCAGATGCTCGCTCGATGGTCAGGTCGGGGTGACGGGAGCCGAGCTGGATGAGCATGCCCGGTCGAACGGCATCAATGGCTACGGCTATACGAAATACCTGGCGGACCGATTGATTCTGGACGCCCAGGCGCAAGGGATGCGAGCGAAGATCTATCGGATCGATGATGTCTTGCCGTCGGTGAGCATGGGCTACAGCCATAAAAAATCCCTGGTGCACCTGTTGCTGAAATTATGCCTACGACTCGGGCAGGTGCCCGCGGGTTACGGGTACATTGGTTTACTGCCGGCAGACCGTTTGGCCAACTGGATTTGTCATTTTGTCGCGGCGCCCGAAGCCTTCGATTTGCTGGCACAACAAGTGGATGTCACGGCCATTGAGTTTGTAACGTTCGAGGCGTTGGTGGCCCATTGTGCCAATCGCTTAGGCATGTCGGTCAGCGTCGTCGATCACCGTGACTTTGTCGCGCAGATATCGGAGCGTGCGGACTGCGAATCGATGCTGATTGCTGGCATCCTGGCGGCCGACACTTCGAAGAGAGTCTTGTTTACTGACCCTTCGGATGTGAACTTGCGTGAATCGAGCCGTCAGCGACTGGGTCTGACCCAGTATCAGGAACTGATGGTCACGCTTTCGGAATTTGAGCCGTTTGTGGAACGGTTGGCGGGTGAGTTGGTTTAGTTTTTTTAACGGCTAATGATATGAAACTGTTCAGGCCCGGCAGATCTTCAACCGATACTGCGAACTGAATCCACAGATTCCGGAAGGCTTGGGCCAATCGACCTGTTTAATCAACTCGTTGAAGCATCACCGGCCGAACGCTCCCTTTCGCAGCTAATACAAATAGTGAACGACCAATGTTCACAGCATTGGCCTTTTTCATGCGCGTGACATTTACGTGACTTCTCGATTTCTCACGCCTGCTTCTTCTTCAAAATTGTCAGCACCGGTCCACGCGAATCGGTTGCTGACCGTGTTCGCAGCTTCAATCAAATGTCCAAGCTCAGCGCCCGGGTATGACTGGTGATGCTGCCGGTCTTCTATTGGTACTGACAGCCTGAGAGAACGATTTAGCTATGGGGCTGACCTTCGCCCTTACATGGCTCCGCATTCAATACGACGGAACCAAGCCAGTCCACTAGCTCATCGAAGCTGCACTAGGGTGTGCTGCCCGTTATGAGTATGTGAGATCAATTCTGACCAAGGGAAGGTTGTCGGCATCGTATGTACAACGATGTATCCGCAGAGCACATCTGATTCTCAGACACAAAGATGCGCAATCAATCACATGCTGCGGTAGGTCGCTGGTGAAACGATGTAATTCAATGTTGCTAACGTGGTGCCGATACTCCTGTATCCATATACCAACGGAGTGACAACGCATGGAAATCAGCAACACCCAAAGCGAGTACCAGAAGCCCAAAAATCTGGCTGGCCTGGGACGTCGGTGGGGAGGACAAATGATTGACTCCATAACCACCTTCTTTCTGTTCTATGCCGTAGGGCGAGCAGCCGAGTTTGTTGGTTTACCGCCAACCGTGGTCGCCCTCCTGGCTTTAGGATCAGGCGCGGCGTATTACCTGTTTTCCGATGCAATGCCCAACGGTCAGAGCTTGGGTAAAAAGCTGCTGGGGATGTCCGTGATTGATGAGCGCAGCTACCTTAACTGCAATCTATATCAATCTTTTGTACGCAACATCACTACGCCGTTTCTGAGTATTTTTGACTGGATATTTATTTTCTTTGGTTCGCGAAAACGGCTTGGTGACATGCTCGCATCTACGATCGTGATCCGATCCAAGTAAAGGCAAACGCTAGGGTCCCCACTTTTCGGGCGAGAAAGAATCATGCGGTTTTTTGTGACAGTAGTAGGCGTTCCAGCTCTGGCATTGATGCTTCTGTCTTTGCATGCGGGAGCGGAAACAATCAGGATTTCAGGGGTCCCAGGCGGGTGCACGGAGCCTGCTTTGACAGCAGCTTACATAATGCATGGCAGGCAGTACGAGCGTCCTATTGAAGAGACTAAGTCGCTAATCCCCGACTACGATCCGATTAAAGATGAAACAGGACTGACCAAGACAATGTTCTCTGCTGCTGAGCTTTATCCCGTGGAGGAAACAAAGGAGGGCAAGGAAGCCTCAGTGAAGCAGTTTTCCACTTTCTTTCGGGTCCTGTGCTTTGATGCTTATAGAAAAATGCAGCAGGCAAATCAAAAGCAGGGGAGCGGACAATGAACATGCGGATTTTGATAGGGATGGTGGCCTGAAACTCCGCATGTCCTGACGTGAAAAGCCCAGTCTAAATGCTGGATTTTGCTAAGTGCAGGACTCGGATGGAATCAAAACGACTAGATCCGTATCGCCTACGTCGACACCCGCCTGCGAAAACAGAGTTGTAACTTGGCCGCGATGATGGGTCTGATGGTTAAAAAAATGCATGACCAGGCTGTAAAAATCCTTAGCGGACACTACACCCTTCATGTTTGCATAATTGAAGGGGCTGTCTAAATCGGACTCCGTAATGGATTGAGCCCATTTGATGATTATTCGGTCGAGCCATTCTCGATACGCTGAGAGCTCTCGAATATTAGAGAACAACAATTGATCGAGGCTTTTCGGATCAGGAAGCTGCCTCACCGGCTCCAGTGCCAAGTGGTTCGTTGGGTGCTTGGCGAATCGCTTCAGCCAGATTGTATCTCCGACCGCTAAGTGGTTCAGAGTCCCGAGAATAGAGCCAAAAAAAGCTTTCCTGTCCGCCGAGAGCACTTCATCGGACAAGCCCCTGGCTGCTTCATAGACCTTGGCACTCATCCACTCGTTATAGGTTGCCATCAGACAGATATGGCTAGTGCGGCTCATCGTGTTCATCCTTTGAGTGGTTTGATAAGCGATCCTCGCTCATCTAAAAGCCCAGTCTAGTGCTGGGCTTTTGTATTTTGGCGGGCTGTATCAAGCCTGGGCGGGCCGGGCAAGATTTTAGCAGAGACGGTGTCCACATCGTTTGAGGTCCAACGCAACGACATCCCCGATGACGATTACTACGACGAGATCTTCGGTTGTGTCGACACCATCGGCCCGCTGGCTGGGGCACATTGCCCCCACCCGTCGGCTCGCTGACGTTAACCAAGCAGACTCGTCAGCTCCGCAAGCGCCGGGCTAAGGAAAAACCCCGCAAAAACAGCCGCTTCCAGATGGATGGCTGATTGTGTAACTTGTTGATACAAATATGAATCTGTATCATTTAGTTTCATATCGAGGGTGCGAGGGAGTGCATTGCCCATATAAAAATAAGGTCCAGGTAATGCTCAAAATGCTACTCGTGTATGGTCATCTGATTGCCACCTGTATTGCTCTGGGGAGGGTGTTACAGGCGGATCAAAAGCTATGGAGCTGGCGCAAGGATGTGTTGAGTGAGATACAGCGTGAGTATCTCGACGAGACCCAAAAAATCGTCACGCTCGCGCTATTGGCTCTTTGGGGAAGTGGCTTGCTGCTGGTGCTACAGGGTTACCTCTATGAGGGGAGCGCGTATCTGCTCAATCAAAAGCTCTGGGCCAAGGTGAGTGTTGTCGCGCTGCTTAGCCTCAATGGTGTTTTGTTGCATCGGATCGGTTTCCCGCTGCTGCAGAAGGCCCCCTTTGTCTTGTTACGCAACTCCGGCCGCACTCGCCTCGCTCTCTTGGGGGCTCTCTCTATGAGCGGCTGGTTATTTGCCGCTTTCCTGGGGGTAGCTCGAGCGTGGAATCACGTACTTCCTTACTTGCATGTGATGGGGGCTTTTGCTCTGTTCTCGTTGGTTGCCTGTGTAGTGGCGCTGATAGTCGCCAGTGCAGCGGGCGTCAGGGGAGATGAGTGGTCACGTACTGGCAGCAAGTGAAGCCAGGTCGGTTGTTCCTTCTCGTTTCTGCGGTGTTGCTCTTGCGGTCTTCCGAGGTGATGCGAGTTCACACTGTCCTCAATAAGTGAACAATGTGCCGCCGCTAAGGCGGCACAGGTGGATCAAGAGGTTGAATACTCGATATACAGTCTTTCGAGCGCCTCTTGGTATTTATCTCCTTTCAAAGTTTTTTTCAGCACTCCCAGGGCCTCGAGCGCTGAAGCCGCAGCCAGCGCCTCGTTTTCTCCCCGGTATGCGGCGCGCAGCCTTGCTGCTGCAATTATCGATTCTTCAGTCGTTGGCATGTTATTGCCCTCGAAGGATTGAACCTCACTGATAGTCGCAACCCTCAACGATTTCAAGCCCAAGGGGAGAGCTCCACCGAAAGGTCTTGGCCTGTTCAATGAAGTCGACCCCGATCAGCTTTGCACCGCCCCCGCGAAAGTGACTGCTGCGCAACGACAGCATGGACTGGCTCAGGTCGGACAGGCGCGGTGGCTGGCGCTGCTCTTCGTCGGCAATCCCTCGGCTCTCCCACTCATTGCCGACATAGGTGCCCGCCCCAGTGCGCGAGGCCAAAAAGCCTTCGGCAATCAGCTGATCGAATGCATTGAGAATGGTGATCCGCGACAGCGCCAATTCTTTGCTCAGGGTCCGCGTCGACGGCAGGCGCACGCCCCCTTGCATCTTTCCGCTGAGAATCTGCTTGCGAATCTGCAAATAGAGTTGGCGGTACAGGGGGATGGCGCTGGTACGGTCCAGCTCAATAGCCGACAGCAGCAAACCTGCAGGGGATTTCATTACATGCTCGTCTGGAGGGAGGTGGTTTGACCTGGAACACCATCAGGTACCCGCAGGGTATCGAGAGGCACTGGATAAGTCATCCATGGCAGCTGTTGATGCAGTGCCCGCTGTCATGAAATGAA
The DNA here is from genome assembly GCF_044746425.1 of Pseudomonas sp. NPDC086112. Classification (NCBI taxonomy): domain Bacteria; kingdom Pseudomonadati; phylum Pseudomonadota; class Gammaproteobacteria; order Pseudomonadales; family Pseudomonadaceae; genus Pseudomonas; species Pseudomonas sp. NPDC086112. The sequence continues at coordinate 19,844 of NZ_JBIVCD010000015.1, forward strand.
AAGCCATTGTCGTCTGATGAGAAGCGACTCACCAGGCGGCGTCCTACAGTCCAATCAGCGCAATTCGACGCAGCACGCCCAACTTGAGACTGGAGAATAAGAAAAAATGGCCAAAGCCGTACGCTTCTACGAAACCGGTGGTCCCGAAGTCCTTCGTTATGAAGAGGTCGAAGTCGGCGATCCCGGTCCAGGCCAGGTTCGTCTTCGTCATGTGGCGGTGGGCCTGAACTATGCCGACACCTACTTTCGCAATGGCACTTACCCGATCCCGATGCCCAACGGCATGGGGGTTGAAGCGTCCGGTGTGGTCCAGGCCATCGGCGCAGGGGTGACCAACGTACAAGTCGGTGATCGCGTCACCTACACCGGTTTTCTCAATACATTGGGCGCCTACAGCACCGAGCGTCTGATCCCGGCCGCGCCGCTGATCAAGCTGCCGGAAACCATCAGTTTCGAGACTGCCGCAGCCATGACCATGCGCGGCTTGACGTCGTCGTACCTGATGCGACGCATTTACGACTTCAAGCCCGGCGACAGCATTCTGTTGCACGCCGCTGCCGGTGGTGTGGGCCTGATTGTTTCACAGTGGGCCAAGCTGCTCGGCCTGAACGTCATTGGCACTGTGTCCACCGAGGCAAAGGGTGAAATTGCCCGGGCCCATGGCTGCGAGCATGTCATCAATTACAGCCATGAAGACGTCGCCCAGCGCGTTCGCGAGCTGACGGACGGCGTTGGGGTCAACGTGGTGTTCGACAGTGTCGGCAAGAACACCTTCATGGGTTCCCTGGACTCGCTCAAGCGTCGCGGTTTGATGGTGTGCGTCGGCACGGCATCCGGCCCGATCCCGGCTTTCGATCCGGTATTGCTGGCGATGAAAGGCTCGCTGTTCCTGACCCGTCCGGCCCTGGCCGATTACATCGCCGATCCGGCGGAAAAAGCCGCGTTGGCGGGCGAATTGTTCGATCATGTCGGCAGCGGCCGGATCAAGATCGAGATCAACCAGCACTATGCTTTGCAGGATGCCGTGCAGGCCCATCGCGACCTGGAATCACGCAAAACCACGGGCTCATCGATTTTCGTCATTTAAGGGAGTTGTCTGCCATGAAAGTCGAACAATTGACCTGCAACATTGGCGCGGAACTGGTGGGCGTCAACCTCGCCGATGCAGTCCATGACGACGGTCTTTTTGCCGAGATTCGTGCTCAGCTGCTCAAGCATCGGGTGGTGTTCCTGCGTGATCAGGACATCACACGCGAGGAGCATGTGGCATTCGCCCGGCGCTTTGGCGAACTGGAGGATCATCCGGTGGCCGGCAGTGATCCGGATCATCCCGGGCTGGTGCGCATCTACAAGAACCCGGACCAGCCGATGGACCGCTACGAAAACGCCTGGCACACCGACGCGACCTGGCGCGAGGCGCCGCCGATGGGCTGTGTGCTGCGTTGCGTAGAGTGCCCTCCGGTGGGCGGCGACACTATGTGGGCCAACATGGTCGAGGCCTATGCGCGCTTGCCCGAAGACGTGAAGGTGAAGATCGCCGACCTGCGCGCGCGCCATAGCATCGAGGCGAGTTTCGGTGCCGCCATGCCGATCGAAAAGCGTCTGGCGCTCAAGGCGATGTATCCGGATGCCGAGCACCCGGTGGTGCGCACCCACCCGGAAACCGGGGAAAAGGTGCTGTTCGTCAACGCCTTCACGACGCACTTGAGCAACTACCACACCCCCGAGCGGGTGCGCTTCGGCCAGGACGCCAACCCGGGCGCAGGTGAACTGCTGCGTTACCTGATCAGCCAGGCCTACATCCCCGAGTATCAGGTGCGCTGGCGCTGGAAACCCAACAGCATCGCCATCTGGGACAACCGCAGTACCCAGCACTACGCCGTCATGGATTACCCGCCGTGCCATCGCAAGATGGAACGCGCCGGCATCATCGGCGACAAGACTTACTGATCGACCGCCACTGCATTCGCACTCGTAAACACGCCTGCCCGGCACGATCCCGGGTGGGCGGAACAATCATAAGAATAGGAGTAACTCATGCAATTCTTCGACGATTCCCTGCACCCGGAAAACATGGAAAAGGTGGTGATCACCGTGGCCCCGTATGGCCCCGAGTGGATGCCGGAAGACTTCCCCGAAGACATCCCGCTGACCATGGACGAGCAGGTGCAGAAGGCGGTTGAGTGTTATGAGGCGGGTGCAACGGTATTGCACCTGCACGTGCGTGAATTGGACGGCAAGGGTTCCAAGCGTCTGTCCAAGTTCAACGAATTGATCGCCGGTGTGCGTGAAGCCGTGCCGGACATGATCATCCAGGTCGGTGGTTCGATTTCCTTCGCGCCGGAAAGCGATGGCGAAGCCGCCAAATGGCTGTCTGACGATACCCGGCACATGCTGGCCGAGCTGACGCCAAAACCGGATCAGGTCACGGTGGCCATCAACACCACCCAGATGAACATCATGGAACTGCTGTATCCGCAATACCTGGAAGGCACGTCCCTGGCCAATCCTGCCTATCAGGCGGCGTATAGCGAGATGACCGTACCGGCCGGCCCGGCCTGGGTCGCCGAGCACCTCAAGCGTCTGACGGACAACGGCATCCAGCCGCACTTCCAGCTGACCGGCATGCATGCCATGGAGACCCTCGAGCGTCTGGTGCGCAAGGGTGTCTACAAGGGCCCGTTGAACCTGACCTGGATCGGTATCGGCGGCGGTTTCGATGGCCCCAATCCGTTCAACTTCTTCAACTTCATCCACCGCGCGCCAGACGGTTGCACCCTGACCTCCGAGTCGCTGCTCAAAAACGTGATGCCGTTCAACACCATGTCGATGGCCATGGGTATGCACCCGCGTGTGGGCAATGAAGACACTATTATTGATCACAAGGGCGATCGTTTCGGCTCGGTTGCGCAGATCAAGCAAACCGTACGCATCGCCCATGAATTGGGTCGCGAAATCGCCACGGGTAAAGAAGCCCGTGAGATCTACCGCATCGGTGTGCAGTACCAAAGCATCGAAGAAACCCTGTTGGCCAATGGCATGGCCCCCAACCGCAAGGCCGGGCAGAAAGGTGTGCCGCAACGCGGCTGATCGGCAGACGAAGCGGGGGGCAATGGCTTCCCGCTCGCTGCACTGCAACACGCTTGATAACAACAATAAAACGAAGCTTTGAGGAGGCTGCATGGCCTTTCACCCAATCGCCGCAGACGATGATGACTGCAGTGGCGTCGGCGTTGCGCGCAAGTACGCCTGGATCGTCTTTGCGCTGACGTTCGGTTTGTTGATTTCCGATTACATGTCGCGTCAGGTGTTGAACGCGGTGTTCCCGATGCTCAAGGGCGAATGGGCCCTGAGCGACGGCCAGCTCGGCCTGCTCAGTGGCATTGTCGCGCTGATGGTGGGGTTGCTGACCATTCCCCTGTCATTGCTGGCGGATCGCTTCGGCCGGGTCAAGAGCCTGGCGCTGATGGCTTTGCTGTGGAGCCTGGCGACGCTGGGCTGCGCATTGGCGCAGGACTATCAGCAGATGTTCATTGCACGGTTCATGGTCGGCGTCGGCGAAGCGGCGTACGGCAGCGTCGGCATCGCCGTGGTGATCTCGGTGTTTCCAAAACACATGCGTGCAACCCTGGCCAGTGCGTTCATGGCGGGCGGCATGTTCGGTTCGGTGTTAGGGATGGCGCTGGGCGGTGCAATCGCCGCCAAGCTTGGCTGGCGCTGGTCGTTTGCCGGCATGGCGCTGTTTGGCCTGCTGCTGGCGGTGCTTTACCCGGTCATCGTCAAGGAAGCACGCATTGCGCCGCAACGTACCGCTCAGGCGGCGAACAAGGCAGCTGCCGCGGTCAAGCGTCCGTTGCGTACGCTGTTTTCCAGCCGCTCGGTGATCGCGGCCTACATCGGCAGTGGCTTGCAACTGTTCGTCGGCGGCACCGTCATTGTGTGGATGCCCAGTTACCTCAATCGTTATTACGACATGGCCACCGACAAGGCTGGTGGCCTCGCGGCGATCATCGTGCTGTGCAGCGGTGCTGGGATGATCCTGTGCGGCATGCTCAGTGACCGTCTGTGCCGCCATTCGCCGGAGCGCAAAGTCGCTTTGGCCATCGCTTATTGCCTGGGCAGTTGCCTGCTGCTGTCAGCGGCGTTCGCTCTGCCGGCGGGGGCTGGACAATTGGTGCTGATCTGCCTGGGCATGTTGATTGCCGCCGGCACGACCGGCCCTTGCGGAGCCATGGTTGCCAACCTGACCCATTACTCGGTCCATGGCACGGCCTTCGCCACGTTGACCTTGGCCAACAATATGCTGGGGCTGGCGCCCGGGCCGTTCATCACCGGCAGGGTGTCCGACCTCATCGGCTTGCAGGCTGCTTTTCAGCTGGTGCCTCTGGTCAGCATCGCGGCGGCGGCCGTGTTCTTTTATGCCAAGTGTCATTACCACAAGGACATTGCCCGGCTTAAGGGCGAGCAAGTCCTCGATTCGATTGGCAAAGCGGCGTTAGAGGTGAAGTTGTGAGTGGTCGTTTACGTATTGATGTGTTTTTCGATTTCATCTGCCCGTGGTGCCTGATTGGCAAGCGTCAACTGGAGCGCGCGCAAGACCTGCTGCGCGTGCAGCAACCCGACGTGGAAATCACCACGGTGTGGCACGGGGTGCAATTGCTGCCGCAGCTGCCGGCACAGGGTGAACCCTTCGCCGATTTTTACCTCAAGCGTCTGGGCAGTCCTGAAGCGGTAGCGATGCGCCAGGCCCAGGTGCAGCAGGCGGCGATGGCGGTGGGCGTGCCCATCGATTTGAGCCGTATTCCCAACATGCCCAATACCGCCGACGCCCATCGCTTGCTGGAGCGGGCGAGGGCGCTGGGCAATAGCGCCCAATGCGATGTGTTGCTGGAGCGTTTGTTCGCGGCTTATTTCCAGTTTGGCGAAAATCTTGGCTGCCCGGACACCTTGCTGGTCATCGCCCGCTCGTGTGGCTTCAACGCTGCGGCGATGGCCTCCTTTCTGCAAGGTGACGGCGATCCTTACGTCGGCAACGAGGCGGGAGCGGCCAGCGGTGTACCCAGTTTTCAGTTCGACCAGCGCCTGACGGTGGTGGGCGCACAGCCTGCCGAAGCGCTGCTGGACGCGATGTGCGAAGCCTTGCTCGAAAGTGCTCGCAAGCGGCAACCGGCATGAGTCTTCGTATTCCCGTGCCTGCCGGAAAACTCCCGCAGGCGGGTGGTCGTGCGCTGTTCGAATTCGATGGCAAAAGCCTGGCGTTATTCAACGTCGAAGGTGACCTGTTCGCCATTGACGACAGTTGCCCGCATCAGGGCGCCTCGCTGTGTGGCGGGCGTCTTGAGGGGCGGGTGATTCAGTGCTGCGCCCATGGCCTGCGCTTTGATCTGCGCAGCGGTTACTTGCTCAATTCAACCCAGCTCAAAGTCGCCAACTACCCCGTCGAGATCATTGACGGCCAGGTATTCATCGTCATCGTTCCCGAGGAGTCCGTGCCATGAGCACTATCGCTCTCACCCGTATCCACAGCCGAACGCGCGAATTGGCGCCAGGTTTTGTCGTCAGTCTGATCGTGGCGGCGGCCGCGTCCTTTTTGTCCGAGCATTACGGCGCGCCGGTGATGCTGTTCGCCTTGTTGCTGGGCATGGCGCTGAACTTTCTGGCCGGTGATGGCGCCTGCAAGGCTGGCATCGAATTCACGGCACGTACGGTGTTGCGCATTGGCGTGGCGCTGCTGGGCATGCGCATCACCCTCGAACAGATTGCCGCGCTGGGCTGGAAGCCTGTGGCGCTGGTGGTGATTGTGGTGGTGGTGACGATCGGCGTCTCGGTGATTGCGGCCAAAGCGCTGGGGTTTCAACGCTTGTTCGGCATGCTTACTGGCGGGGCCACTGCGATTTGTGGTGCGTCGGCGGCGTTGGCGCTGGCGGCGGCATTGCCGAACCATCCGCAGAAAGAACGCGCAACGTTATTCACGGTGATCGGGGTGTCGGCGCTGTCGACCCTGGCGATGATCGTGTACCCGATGATTGCCAACTGGCTGTCGTTGTCGCCGCAAGTGGCGGGCGTGTTCTTGGGGGCGACCATCCACGATGTCGCGCAGGTGGTCGGCGCCGGTTACAGCATGTCGACCGAGACCGGCGATACGGCCACGGTAATCAAGCTGATGCGGGTTGCCATGCTGCTGCCCGTGATCGTCTGCGCCGCCATGATTACCCGCATGCAAGGCGCCGACCCGGCCGGCAAACGGCCGCCGCTGCTGCCATGGTTCGCCGTCGGATTTCTGATTCTGGCCTGTATCAACAGCACCGGCTGGATAGCCCCGGTGGTGCAGGGATCGGTCAATGACTTGTCGCGCTGGTGCCTGGTGGTTTCCATCAGCGCCCTGGGCATGAAAACCCAGCTCAAGGAGCTGGCGGCGGTGGGCATTAAGCCGATCCTGCTGATGGTGGGGGAGACGGTGTTCCTTGTCGTGCTGGTGCTGCTGTTGCTGCGCTGGGGTCTTTAAGCCCGTTAAAAAATACTGTCAGCCGTAATGCTATCCCGTAGGAGCTATCGAGCCTGCGAGGCTGCGATCGGCTGCGAAGCAGTCGTAAAACCAGAACCTGCGGTGCATCAGGCAAACCGCGTCAGCCGGATTCACGACTGCTTCGCAGTCGATCGCAGCCTCGCAGGCTCGACAGCTCCTACAGGGCCGGACCTCGCTCCACATTGCAGTGGGACTCCTCGGCCGGTGTCATAACACCGGTTCTTTTACGGCGACTGTGCCAGCAGTCGCCGTTTTTTTTGCCTGTTTTGCATTCGCTTCAGGGTTCGCTGGAGCCGGGCAGAGTGCTCAGGTCCGACGGTGCTTTGACGGGGTGCTTTTGCGCGCTGCGCCATGCGGCGGGCGGCATGCCGAACTGGGTGATGAACCAGCGTGTGAAGGAGCTCGCCATGGAGTAGCCAAGCATGTCGGCGATTCGGCCCAACGAATAATTCGGGTTTTCCAGGTAGCGCAACACCAGGTCGCGGCGCACGTCGTTGATCAGGTCGTTGAAGGCGCAGCCGTCGTCTTTCAGGCGACGTTGCAGGGTGCGTACGTTCATGCCCTGGGTCTGGGCGATCTGCTCGATGGTGGCGCGTCCCATCGGCAGCAGCAGGTAGATGGCTTTGCGCACCTCGAACAGCATCGAAGGACCTTCGTGGCTGAGCAGCGAGTCGAGGTAGCTCTGCGCGTAGCGTGCCATGGCCGGGTCGGCATTGGGGTTGGTCACGTCGAGGCTGGCGTCGGAGCAGACGATGCCGTTGAACTCGCTGCCGAACTCCAGCTTGCAACCGAACAGGCGCCGATGCAGTTGCAGGTTGTCGGGAGGCTGGTGCGTGAAGTTGACGCTGTAAGGGTGCCAGTGGGTGCCGAGCAGCGCGGCGCACAGGCGGAACATCACGCCGATGGCCAGTTCGGTGGCTTGCCGGCTGGGCATCGGCGATTCGGTGACCACCTCTTCGCGAATGATCACCATCTTGCCGGCCTCTTCAATGAAAATGGCCAATGAATCGTTCATCAGATGACGGTAATGCACCACGACCTGCAAGGCATCTCGCAGCGTTCGCTGGTGGCTGAGCAGCAGGCTGACCACACCGAAGTCCGAAAGCTGACGCGACTCGGCCATGCTCAGGCCGAAGCTTTGGCAGCCACTGGCGGCGGCCGAATCTTCCAGCAGGCGTACGGCGGCATCAATGGGGATGCGGTGTTCGGGCGCTTGCAGCAGCGCTTTGCTCAGGCCGACGCCGGCCAGCACATCACGTGGGTTGAACCCCAGGTATTGGGTGACCTCCAGGTAGTTGGTCAAGACAGCGGCGCGAACAAGCTTGGGCATGCGAAGGTCTTTCCTGGGCCAGTTGCGATTCGGATGAGCGTGGCGACTATATCCAGCACATCAGCAATTGAACAGTTGTGACGTTGTCGGGGGCGCTCGCCCGATTCTGTCCAGAAGCCCCTGCGTTGTTGTCGAGCAATCGACGCTCACCCATTGATTACAGTGACCCGCAGAGAAGCTGCGGGGTTTTTCGACCAATGGTCGGGGCACACCAGCATCTGCAAATCTGTCATGAAAAGAAAAGTGCCTGACGTCCAATGAAAAGCACCTCGGGTGGGGGCTCTTTAATGTCAGTCCTACAAAAAGCCCCTGGCGTATAGAGCCAGTCGAGTCATCGAGAAAGCGAAGGTGTTGAAGTGGACAAACTGCAAACTGCCGCCACCGTTCTGATCGTACCGGGTCTGCGTGAGCACGTTGCCGAGCATTGGCAAACGCTGCTTGAGGCAAGGCTCTGCAAGGTACGCAGTGTGCCGCCCGTGGAAACCGACAAGCTCGATTGCGCCAAGCGGGTCGAAGCGATCCAGCACGCGCTGGAGCAGATCGACGGGCCGGTGATCCTGGTCGCTCACAGCGCCGGTGTGCTGATGGTCGCGCACTGGGCGGCGCAGCACAGTCGGCCGATCAAGGGCGCGCTGCTGGCCACGCCTCCGGACCTCGATGCCCAATGGCCCCAAGGCTACCCATCTGCCGAAACCCTGCGTACCCAGGGTTGGAATCCTCTACCCAAAAAGCCACTGCCGTTCCGCAGTCTGGTGGCCGTCAGTACCAACGACCACCTTGCCAGCCTGGATGCCGCCACTCGCCTGGCAGAAGGCTGGGGCAGTGAACTGCTCAACCTGGGCGAGGTGGGTCATCTCAATCCGGCAGCAGGGTTTGGCCACTGGCCGCAAGCCGAAGCACTCATCCTGGAGCTGGATCGCTAGTTCAGGCGCCGGCTGGTTCCAGCCATCCGGTATTTGCCCTCACTCCTGAAAAACGCAAACCCCTGAAACAAGGGTTGCGCGAGGGCGGCTGCGCTTAAAACAAATACAAAAAGGCGGAGAGACAACGCAATGCACAACAATAAGAGTCACGGGTTCGCACCCTCGCGTTACACCTTGTTGGCCTCGGCCATTCTGGCCGCCGCCGTGCCGGTCGCGCAGGCGGTCGAACTCGACACAGGTAACCCGGACTGGACCGTGCGTTTTGATAACACCGTGAAGTACAACTACGGCGTACGCACCGAAAGCGCCGACAAGCGCATGTTGGCGACACCGAACAACAACGATGGCGACTACAACTTCCGCAAGGCCGGGACCAACATCACCAACCGTGTTGACCTGTTGACCGAAATGGATGTGGTCTACCAGAACCACATGGGCTTTCGCGTCAGCGCCGCCAGTTGGTACGACAAGGCCTACGAGAACACCGGTTCCAATTCCAACCCGTTCGTCAACGGCAATGACGCACGGTCGGGTCTGGTTGCCAACGATCCGCGCCTGGCCGGGGTCACCGGCGACAATGTCGGCAATGGCAGCCCGCACCTGAGCAACTACGCCCAGCGTTACTACACCGGTCCATCCGGCGAAATCCTCGATGCCTTCGTGTTCTACAGCACCGAAGTGGGCGAGGAGTCGCTGTTGAGCGTCAAGGCCGGTCAGCACAACGTGTTCTGGGGTGAAACCATTCTCAACCCGGTGCATTCGAACAGTTACGGCCAATCGGGCCTGGACCTGGCCAAACTGGCTGCCTCGCCCGGTACCGAAGCCAAGGAACTGTTCGTTCCGCGTAACCAGTTGTCGATGTCGTTCACCGTCAATCCCGAGTTGACCGTGGGTGCCCAGTATTTCCTCGATTGGGATGCTGCGCGCCTGCCTGAAGCCGGTACTTACTATGGCGGTTCCGATCTGGTCGGCTTCGGTGCGCAGTCATTCCTGCTGGGCAACACCAATGGCGTGGTGCCGGGCAGTCCGCTGGGTTGTGGTCTGGCGCCCTGCAACGGGCTGACCAATGTGCGTCGCGGTCACGACCTGACGCCGGACAAGCGCGGAGACTGGGGCGTGATGGCCAAGTGGTCGCCGGCCTGGCTGGATGGCACCCTCGGTGTTTACTACCGCGAAACCTCGGAAATCCTGCCGCAAGCCTGGCTGGATGCCAGAGGCCTGAGTTCGGCCAACCCCAACGGCACCCGGCCGGCAGGGCAAGTGCCTGCGGTGATCAACACGCTCAACTCGCTGAGCACCGCCACCTATCAAATGGCCTATGCCGACAACATCAAGATCGTTGGCCTGAGCCTGTCCAAGGACGTTGGCGGGGTGAGCGTCGGTTCGGACCTGAACATTCGTCACAACATGCCGTTGGCCAGTATTCCGGCGGTTGTCAGCACTAACAGTCCGCTAGGCCTGGGCGCTGGTCTTGGCCTGTTGCCGGCGCGTACGGCGGCCACCGGTGTGGTTTATGACACCCCGCAGAAGGGCGACAGCATGGCCGCCACCGGCGACACCTTGCACTGGACGCTCAACGGCCTGATGACCTTCCCGAAAACCCCGGTGTTCGATTCGGCCAGCCTGCTCGCCGAGTTGTACTACAGCAACTTGCTCAAGCTCGATAGCAAGAACGAAGCGCTCTACAAGGGCAAGGACACCTATCGCGGCATCGACCAGCCGACCCGGGACAACTGGGGCATCGCGGTCAACTTCACACCGACCTGGTATCAGGTGTTTCCCGGTGTCGACCTCAACGCACCGATGTCCATCAACGTCGGTCTCGACGGCGTGTCACCGGTGTCCGGTGGCGGTGCCAAAGACACCGGCAACTATGCCGTGGGCGTGGGTGCTGTTGTGTACAACAAATACTTCATCGACCTGAAGTACGTGGACTCCTTCGGCAAGACCGACAAGTGCGACGCCAGCGGTCTGAGCACCGGCGCGGCCAATGCCGGCAGCGGCGACGGCTCCACCCCCAATGCCTTTAGCGGCAATGAAAACTACGCGTGTTACGGCGGCGGCTACTCGGCCTTCTCCGGTGGTGGTGCCACGACTGAGGACCGTGGCGCCGTTTACCTGACGATGAAAACCACTTTTTGATGCACCACTGATTTGCTCAATGCAAGCAGGAGAATAACAAGATGAAATTCGCAAAAACCGTGTTGGCCGCTTCGCTGGCCATGGTCCTTGCCGCCCAGGCACAGGCCGCTGTTTCCACTCAGGACGCTGCCAGGTTGGGCAGCAGCCTGACCCTGGTCGGGGCCGAAAAGGCCGGGAACGCTGATGGCTCCATTCCCGCCTATGACGGTGGCTTGACCACGCCGCCGGCCAGTTTCAAATCCGGTGACAGCATGCGTCCGGATCCCTTCGTCAACGAAAAACCGTTGCTGGTAATCGACGGCAAGAACGTCGATCAGTACAAGGGCTTGCTCAGTGCAACCACGGTGGAATTGGCCAAGCGTTTCCCAAGCTTCCACGTCAATGTCTACCCGACCCACCGCACCGTTTCGCTGCCAAAAGCCATCCTCGATAACGGCGTGAAGAATGCCAGCGGCGCCAAGTCCCTCGAAGGCGGTCTGGCCATCGATAACGTGCTGCCGGGCGTGCCGTTCCCGATTCCGCAGTCGGGCAACGAGGCGATGTGGAACTTCCTGTTGCGTTACCAGGGCGTCAACATCAACTCCAAGTACGACTCCTGGAACGTCGACTCCGCTGGCGTGCCGAGCCTGGCGACCACCGGACTGGCGTTCATTTCCTATCCGATCTACGAAAACCTCGCGCAGCCGATCAGCAGCGCCGACGTGTACTACCAGATGAAGCTGTCTTACACCGGCCCTGCGCGCCGGGCCGGTGAAGCGGTGATGCTCAAGGACGCCGCCAACCCGCTGCAGCAACCGCGCCGCGCCTGGCAATACTTGCCGGGCCAGCGTCGGGTCAAGCTGGCACCGAACCTGGCTTACGATACGCCTAACCCTGGCACCGCCGGTGCCGGCACCTACGACGATGTTTTCGTGTTCAACGGTGCACTGGACCGCTACGACTGGAAGCTGGTGGGCAAGCAGGAAATGATCGTGCCCTACAACACCTACAAGCTGACCTATGCCCAAGACCCCAAATCGTTGACCACCGCCAATCACCTGGCACCGGATTACGTGCGCTGGGAAAAACACCGGGTCTGGGTGGTGGAGGGCAACCTCAAGTCTGGCGCCCGGCACATCTATCAGAAGCGTCGCTTCTACCTCGATGAAGACAGCTGGACCGCTCTGGCCTCTGACCAATATGACGCCCGTGGTCAGCTGTACCGTGGCTCCTTCGCGTTCCTCAGCCAGAGCTACGACAAGCAGATCCCGGACTCCACGCCTTTCATGATCTATGACCTGGTGGGTGGCTCCTACAACATCAACGGTGTGGTCGGCCCTTACGGCGGCATCAAGTACATCGATCCGCTTTCCAAGGCGCAGTGGTCGCCTGAGTCCCTGGCCGGTAACGGGATTCGCTAAGCAAACCGTGACAAAGCGTCCGTGCAGTCCACTGCCTGACAGGCAGGGGACCGCACGACGGTCGGTGCATGCCGATCGTTTCGGGCGCCAGGTTGGAACGTCAGGCACACGGACGTGTGTCCCGACGCGGTTTTCCGAAGAGGACGCGGTATGTGTTCGTACAAAAATTATCTGCAGTTGGCGCTCGGCGCCTTGCTTGCAACGTTGCAGGGCCTGAGCCAGGCGTCCGCTTATGTCGACGTGCTGGATCTGCCGGCCAGGGTTAGCGCCTTGGCCGTCAACAGCCCGCTATCTGGCATGGCCCGTGCCGGCGAGCGTCTGGTTGCCGTCGGGCAGCGTGGCCACATTCTGTATTCCGATGATGCCGGTAAACACTGGCATCAGGCAGCGGTGCCGGTCAGTGCCGACCTCAATGCCGTGAGTTTTCCTTCCGCCACCCAAGGCTGGGCGGTGGGCGGCGACGGCGTGGTGTTGCACAGCCGTGACGCGGGTGCGACCTGGCGCAAGCAACTGGACGGCCGCGAGATCGGGGCCTTGCTGGTCAAGCATTACGGCGCGTTGGCCAGTGCAGAACCGGGCAACGAACAATGGCCACTGCTTGTCGCCGAAGGTGAGCGCCTGATGGCGCAGGGCGCCGACAAACCGTTGCTCGATGTCTGGTTCGCCAACGAGCGCCTCGGTTATGTGGTCGGGGTGTTCAACCTGATCTTGCGCACCGAGGACGGCGGCCAGAGCTGGACACCGTTCCAGGACCGCACCGACAACCCGCAGGGCTTTCACCTCAACGCCATCGCCTCCACTGGCGATGCGCTGTACATCGCTGGAGAGCAGGGGCTGCTGCTCAAGTGGGATGACACCCAACAGCGCTTCGCCGCCGTGCAGACACCCTATCAAGGCAGTTTTTTCGGTGTGCTCGGCAAGCCCGGGGAAGTGCTCGTCTATGGCTTGCGCGGCAATGTGCTGCGCAGCACCGATGGCGGTCTCAGCTGGACTCCGCTGGACACTGGCCTGCGCGTCAGCATCACCGCGGGCCTGGTCGATGGCCGTGGCAACTACCGCTTGTTCACCCAGGGCGGGCAGATGCTGGTCAGCCAGGGCACAGACGCGCAATTGCATCTGGTTCAGCAACAGGCACCGACACCGGTGACCGGCGCCACTCAGTCCGCCGACGGTGCGCTGGTGGTGGTTGGCAGCCGTGGTGCACGGACGCTGTCCGTTGATAAGCCCTCGAACCCTTAGAGCGAGAACCCAGACATGGGCAATATCAAACAAGAAACCATGCCGGTGATCCGCGATCTGCGGGATTTCGACCGCCATTCCGGCAACCTGCTGGAGCGGTTGGTGTTCAACTACCGTCCGTTGTTCATGCTGCTGATGGCGCTGGCCACCGTGGTGTTGGGCTACATGGCCGCAACGCGCCTGGAGCTGCGCCCCAGCTTCGAAAAGATGATTCCGCAGAGCCAGCCATACATTCAGAATTTCCTGGAAAACCGCCAGTCGCTGCGCGGTCTGGGCAACTCGGTACGGGTGGTGGTGGAGAACACCCAGGGCGATATTTTCGATCCCGCTTATCTTGACGTGCTCAAACAGGTCAACGATCAGTTGTTCGTCACCGAAGGCGTCGACCGTGCCTGGATGAAGTCGTTGTGGAGCCCGGCGGTGCGCTGGACCGAAGTCACCGAGGAAGGTTTCCAGGGTGGCCCGGTGATGCCCGATACCTACCAGGGCAAGCCGGAAGAAATAGAACAGCTGCGCCAGAACATTTCCCGCGCCGGTATCGTCGGCAGTCTGGTGGCCAGCGACTACAAATCGAGCATGCTCATCGTGCCGCTGCTGGACAAGGCCACGGCCAGCGGTCAGCGCATCGACTATCACGCCTTTTCGCAGATGCTTGAAGAGCAGTTGCGCGACAAGATCGAATTCGCCGGTGACAGCGCTGCGCGCAAGGCCGGGGAGGAGGGCAAGGGCCAGTACAAAGTCCGGGTGATCGGTTTCGCCAAACTGATGGGCGACCTGATCGATGGCCTGATCCAGGTGATGATGTTCTTCGGCCTGGCCGTCGTCACTTCGCTGATCATCATTTACGCCTACACCCGATGCGTGCGCAGCACCTTGCTGGTGGTCGGCTGCTCGCTGATCGCGGTGGTCTGGCAACTGGGCATCGTCGCCTGGCTGGGCTATGCCATCGACCCCTACTCGGTGCTGGTGCCGTTCCTGATCTTCGCCATTGGTGTGTCTCACGCGGCGCAGAAAATGAACGGCATCATGCAAGACATCGCCCGTGGCACCCACAGACTCATCGCCGCACGCTACACCTTCCGCCGTTTGTTCATTGCCGGCGTCACCGCGTTGCTGGCCGATGCTGTCGGGTTCGCGGTGCTGATGCTGATCGATATTCCGGTGATCCGGGACCTGGCGATCACCGCCAGCATCGGTGTGGCGGTGCTGATTTTCACCTCGCTGTTGCTGATGCCGGTGGCGCTGTCTTATGTCGGCGTTGGCACCAAGGCGGCCGAGCGTGCGCTGAAAATCGACACCCGTGCAGACGGGCACAAAGGCTTCGGCAAACTGTGGGACTTGCTCGACCGTTTCACCACGCGTAAGTGGGCCACGGGTGCGGTATTGGTCGCGGTGCTGATGGGCATCGGCGGCTTCATGGTCAGCTTGCAGTTGAAGATCGGCGACCTGGAAAGTGGCGCACCGGAGTTGCGTGCCGACTCTCGCTACAACCGTGACAACGCCTACATCACCAGCCATTACGCGCTGTCCAGCGACCTGTTCGCGGTGATGATCAAGACCGCGCCGGAAGGCTGCTTGAACTATAAGACGCTGGTCCTCGCCGACCGTCTGGCCTGGGAGCTGCAGCAGTCTGCGGGCGTACAGGCCACGGCGTCGTTGGTCAACGCGGTGCGCCAAATCACCGCCGGCACTTATGAAGGCAACCCCAAGCTCAACAGCATCCAGCGCAATCAGGACGTGCTGAACTACGCCGCGCAGCAAGCCTCGGTCAACTCCCCGGAGTTGTTCAACACCGACTGTTCGCTGATGCCGGTGATCACTTTCCTCAAGGACCACAAAGCCGAGACCCTGGATGCCGTGGTGGGCATCGCCGAAAAGTTCGCCCGGGAGAACAACAGCGCAGATCGCCAGTTCCTGCTGGCGGCCGGGTCGGCCGGGATTGAAGCGGCGACCAACATTGTGGTGCGCGAGGCCAATCGCACCATGCTGCTTTACGTCTATGCGGCGGTGACGCTGTTCTGCCTGATCACCTTCCGCAGCTGGCGCGCGACCCTGGTCGCCCTGTTGCCACTGGTCCTGACCTCGATCCTTTGCGAGGCGTTGATGGTGGCCATGGGCATTGGCGTGAAAGTCGCGACCCTGCCGGTGATCGCATTGGGCGTGGGCATCGGCGTGGACTACGCGTTGTACCTGCTCAGCGTGCAGTTGCATTACCAGCGTCAGGGCCTGCCGCTGAGTCAGGCTTACCGCAACGCCGTGTCGTTTACCGGTCGGGTGGTAGGCCTGGTGGGCATCACCTTGGCGGCCGGCGTGGTGTGCTGGGTCTGGTCGCCGATCAAGTTCCAGGCCGACATGGGCATCCTGCTGACCTTCATGTTCCTGTGGAACATGCTCGGCGCGCTGGTGCTGATTCCTGCCCTGTCGTACTTCCTGCTGCGTCACCCCGTTCCGCAAGCCAAAGTGGCGCAAGCCACTGAAACCGACACCTCTCAACGCCAGGGTATGCCCCATGCCCTGACCACTTCCGAGTAAGCCAACCATGTCTGATTACAAAGCTCCTTTGCGCGATATGCGCTTCGTACTCAACGAAGTCTTCCAGGTGTCCCGGCTATGGGCCCAATTGCCTGGCCTGGCCGAGGTGATCGATGAAGAAACGGCCGCCGCGATCCTTGAAGAGGCCGGCAAAATCAGTGGCGAAGTTATCGCACCGCTGAACCGCAGCAGCGACGAGCAGGGCTGCACCTGGAGCAACGGCGCGGTCCAGGCGCCGGACGGTTTTGTCGCGGCCTATCAGGCCTTTGCCGAAGGCGGTTGGGTGGGTGTTGGTGGCGATCCGCAATTCGGTGGCATGGGCATGCCCAAGGCGATTTCGGCTCAGGTCGAGGAGATGGTCAACTCGGCGAGTCTGTCGTTCGGCCTGTACCCGATGCTGACCGCCGGTGCGTGCCTGTCGATCAATGCCCACGCCAGTCAGGAGCTCAAGGAACGCTATCTGCCGAACATGTACGCAGGCACCTGGACCGGTTCAATGTGCCTGACCGAGGCGCATGCCGGCACGGACCTGGGCCTGATTCGCACCCGCGCCGAACCTCAGGCCGACGGCAGTTTCAAGATCAGCGGCAGCAAGATTTTCATCACCGGCGGCGAGCACGACCTGACCGAAAACATCATTCATCTGGTGCTGGCGCGGTTGCCGGATGCACCGGCCGGTCCCAAGGGAATTTCGCTGTTTCTGGTGCCCAAGGTGCTGGTCAATGACGATGGCTCGCTGGGTGAGCGCAACTCGCTGTCCTGCGGTTCCATCGAGCACAAGATGGGCATCAAGGCCTCCGCCACCTGTGTGATGAACTTTGACGAGGCGACCGGCTGGATCGTCGATGCGCCGAACAAAGGCCTGGCGGCCATGTTCACCATGATGAACTACGAACGTTTGGGCGTGGGGATCCAGGGTCTGGCGTTGGGTGAGCGTTCGTACCAGAACGCCGTCGAATACGCCCGTGACCGCCTGCAAAGCCGTTCGCCGACAGGCGCGCAGAACAAGGACAAGGCCGCCGACCCGATCATCGTGCACCCGGATGTACGACGCATGCTGTTGACCATGAAAGCCTTGAACGAAGGCGGGCGCGCGTTCTCCAGCTACGTGGCCCTGCAACTGGACACCGCCAAGTACAGCGATGACGTGGCAACCCGCACCCGCGCCCAAGAGCTGGTGTCGCTGCTGACCCCGGTGGCCAAGGCGTTCCTCACCGACATGGGCCTGGAAACCACCGTGCATGGCCAGCAGATCTTCGGCGGCCACGGCTACATTCGCGAGTGGGGCCAGGAGCAACTGGTTCGCGATGTGCGCATCACGCAGATCTACGAAGGCACCAACGGCATCCAGTCACTGGATTTGGCCGGGCGCAAAATAGTCGGAAGCGGCGGGGCGCTGTACCGGCTGTTCGCTTCGGAAATCCGCAACTTTACCGCCAAAGCCTGCGCTGACCTCGGTGAGTTCACCAAACCGTTGAACGCCGCCGTCGACACCCTCGACGAACTGACCGCATGGCTGCTGGACCGAGCCCAGGGCAACCCGAATGAAATCGGCGCGGCGTCGGTCGAGTACCTGCACGTGTTCGGCTACACCGCGTACGCCTACATGTGGACGCGAATGGCCAAGGCTGCCATGAGCACGCATTCCAAAGATGATTTCTACGCCAGCAAACTGGCCACCGCGCGCTTCTACTTCGCTCGTCTGCTGCCACGCATCCACTCGTTGAGCGCGTCGGCCAAGGCTGGCAGCGAATGCCTTTATCAATTGGATGCAGAGCAGTTCTGAGCCCACGTAAAAAGGACCGGGAACCACAACCATGATGGCGACAAAAATAATTCCGCCCGCCGACGGCGCCTATGCCTATCCCTTGCTGATCAAGCAATTGTTGCTGTCCGGCGTGCGCTACGAACCGGGACGGGAAATCGTCTACGCCGACAAACTGCGCTACAGCTACCAGACCCTCAACCAGCGGATCCGCAGGCTGGCCAACGCCTTGACCGCTGCCGGCGTCAAGGCCGGTGATACCGTGGCCTTGCTCGACTGGGACAGCCATCGCTACCTGGAATGCTTTTTTGCCGTACCGATGATCGGTGCGGTACTGCATACCGTGAACATTCGTCTTTCGCCGGATCAGATGCTCTTCACCATGAACCATGCCGAGGACGACCTGGTGCTGGTGCATGATGATTTCCTGCCGCTGGTTGAACAGATTCAGGGCCGGCTTGAAACCGTCAAAGGTTACCTGCAGCTCACGGACGACACGGCAACCGACACGTCGTTACCGGTGCTGGGGGAGTATGAAAACCTGTTGTCCAGGGCCGCAGACCAGTACGACTTTCCCGACTTCGATGAAAACTCGGTGGCGACCCTTTTCTACACCACGGGCACCACTGGCGACCCTAAAGGCGTGTATTTCACCCACCGCCAATTGGTCTTGCACACCTTGAATGCCGTGGGCACGTTGGGCGTCTATCAAGGCCTGCCGTTGCTGCGTTCCGATGATGTGTACATGCCGATTACCCCGATGTTTCACGTGCATGCCTGGGGTGTGCCTTATGTCGCCACCCTGATGGGGCTCAAGCAGGTGTACCCCGGCCGCTACGAACCCAACAGCCTGGTCAGGCTGTATCGAGAGGAGAAGGTCACTTTTTCCCACTGCGTGCCGACCATTCTGCAAATGATCCTGAGCTGTGAAGAAGCAGACCAGACCCGTTTCGATGGCTGGAAAATGCTTCTGGGTGGCAGCGCACTGACGCTGGGAATTGCCAGCGAAGCGAGTGCCAAAGGTATTCAGGTACACAGCGGTTACGGCATGTCGGAAACCTGCCCATTGCTGTGCCTGACCTACCTGCGTGATGAAGACCTCGAACAATCCACGCAAGCCCAACTGGCCACCCGCATCAAGACTGGCACGCCGGTGCCGATGGTCGACCTGAAAATCATCGACGCCAATGGCAATGACGTTGCCCACGATGGCGAGTCTCTGGGCGAGATCGTGGTGCGCGCCCCCTGGCTGACCCAAGGCTATTTGAAGGAGCCCGAAAAGGGCGCCGAGCTATGGCACAACGGCTGGATGCACACCGGCGATCTGGCCTCCATCGACGCCTTGGGAGGGGTGGAAATCAAAGATCGAATCAAGGATGTCATCAAGACGGGCGGGGAGTGGATCAGCTCCCTGGAACTGGAAAGCCTGATCAGCGAACACGCGGCGGTGATGTCGGTCGCGGTCGTGGGCATTGCCGATGAGCAATGGGGCGAACGGCCGATGGCGCTGGTGGTGTGCGAGCCAGGGCAATATCTCGACCGCAAGATCCTGGAGGTGCATCTGCAAGGGTTTGTCGAGCGTGGGCGCATCAACAAATGGGCGATCCCCAAGCAGTTCAAGTTCGTCGCCGAGATTCCTAAAACCAGTGTCGGGAAGATTGATAAGAAGCTGATCCGGCAAAGTGAATTGGGGTGAAAGACGCGGTGCCCCTGTGCCAATTTCGTCATCCCTCGCGCCCAATCCCATCAAGCCACATCTCTGTGGATAGACCACCCTGACCGGTCTGTCCAAGGAGATGAGCATGATCCGACTGACCCTGATCGAAGCCCGCGAGTTGGCCGAATCGATCCTGTTGCACAACGGTTTTAATCTGGCCCACGCGCAAGCGGTGGCGGCGACGGTGATCGCCGGCGAGCGCGATGGCTGTGCCTCCCACGGTTTGTACCGGATTCTGGGCTGCGTGAATTCCCTGCGGGCCGACAAGGTGTCGGCCGATGCCGAGCCGCAGGTGATCGACCAGGCGCCGTCGATTGTGCGTGTGGATGCCGGGGGTGGTTTTTCGCAGTTGGCGTTTCAGGCGGGGCTTGGGTTGCTGGCGGAGAAAACCCGGGCCAACGGGATTGCGGCGTTGGCGATCAATCGCTGTGTGCATTTCTCGGCGCTGTGGGTGGAGATCGAGCAGTTGACCGCTGCCGGGTTGGTGGCGTTGGCCTGTAATCCGAGCCATGCCTGGGTGGCACCGGCCGGGGGACGTGTGCCGGTGTTTGGCACCAATCCCATTGCCTTTGGCTGGCCCCGTGCGGGGCAGGATCCGTTTGTGTTCGACTTCGCCACCAGTGCGATTGCCCGTGGTGATATCGAGTTGCATCGGCGTGCCGGCAAGGCGATTCCCGAGGGGTGGGGCGTGGACGCTGAGGGCCGGTCGAGCACCGATGCCAACGTCGTGCTCGACAGCGGCGCGATGCTGACGTTCGGTGGGCACAAGGGCTCGGCGCTGGCGGCCATGGTGGAGTTGATCGCCGGGCCTTTGATCGGTGATCTGACCAGTGCCGAATCGCTGGCCTATGACGCGGGCAGCAAGTCATCGCCCTACCATGGCGAGTTGATCATCGCGCTGGACCCGCGACGTTTTCTGGGTGCGGCCACCGAGGAACATTTGGCCCGGGCCGAAGTGTTGTTTCAGGGCATTGAAGGGCAGGGCGCGCGCTTGCCGTCGCAACGGCGTTATGCGGCGCGGGCGCGCAGTATGGTGGAGGGAGTACAGATTCCCGAGACGCTGTACAACGACCTGAACGCATTGCTGGCTTGAATGCGATGAAAATCCTGTAGGAGCGAGGCTTGCCCGCGAAGGCGGTGTATCAGACGACATCAATGGTGAATGTCGAGACGCCTTCGCGGGCAAGCCTCGCTCCTACGGGAGGTCATGTTTTTACAGCGGTTCGCGGTGGCTGTTGCCATCGACCAGACGCGTAATGCCCAACGGGTTGGCGTTTTTCAGGGCGTCGGGCAGCAGGGCGTCCGGGCAGTTCTGGTAGCACACCGGGCGCAGGAAGCGCTCGATGGCCAGGCTGCCGACCGAGGTGCCACGGGCATCGGAGGTCGCCGGATAAGGCCCGCCATGCACCATGGCATCGCAGACTTCGACGCCGGT
Organism: Pseudomonas sp. NPDC086112; assembly: GCF_044746425.1. Taxonomy (NCBI): domain Bacteria; kingdom Pseudomonadati; phylum Pseudomonadota; class Gammaproteobacteria; order Pseudomonadales; family Pseudomonadaceae; genus Pseudomonas; species Pseudomonas sp. NPDC086112. The sequence continues at coordinate 40,853 of NZ_JBIVCD010000015.1, forward strand.
GGGGTAGCCGTTGAACAGCACCCGGCCGACCTTTTGTTCCAGCAGTACCAGCAGATCGGCGTGTTCCTTCAGGTCCTGTGCTTCGCCAATCAACGTGGCGGTGAGTTGACCGTGCAAACTGTTCAGCGCTTGTCGCAACTCGGCCTTGTCGGCCACTTCGACGACGAGGGTGGTCGGGCCGAACACTTCTTCCTGCAACAGCGGATCACCCTTGAACAGCAGACTGACGTCGGCCTTGAACAGTTGCGGCCGCGCTTGATTGCCGTGCTGATTCTGGCCCGCCAGGCGGGTTATTCCTGGATGGTCGAGCAAGGCCTGCACGCCTTTTTCGTAGCTGCCGAGGGTGCCGGCGTTGAGCATGGTTTGCGCCGGTTGTTCGGCCATCAAGGCACTGAGCCGCGCGATGAAAGCGCTGAAGTGAGGGGAGCGCATACCGATCACCAACCCCGGATTGGTACAGAACTGACCGCACCCCTGGACCACCGACGCCACCAGTTCACCGGCGATTTTCTCGCCACGCGCGAGCAGGGCTTCCGGCAATACCAGCACCGGGTTGATGCTGCTCATTTCGGCGAACACCGGGATCGGTTGCGGCCGTGCGGCGGCCATGTCACAGAGAGAGCGACCACCTTTTAGCGAGCCGGTGAAACCGACGGCCTGGATTGCCGGATGCTTGACCAGCGCTTCACCGACACCCGCGCCGTAGATCATGTTGAACACACCTGTGGGCATGTCGGTTTGCTCGGCGGCGCGGATGATTGCATCGGCCACGCGTTCGGCGGTTGCCATGTGTCCGCTGTGGGCCTTGAACACCACCGGGCACCCGGCGGCCAGGGCGGCAGCGGTGTCACCGCCGGCAGTGGAAAAGGCCAGCGGGAAATTACTGGCGCCGAATACGGCCACCGGGCCGACGCCGATCCGGTATTGGCGCAGGTCGACCCGTGGCAGTGGCAGACGTTCGGGCAAGGCGCGGTCGATGCGCGCACCATAGAAATCGCCCCGGCGCAGAACCTGAGCGAACAGGCGCATTTGGTTGCTGGTACGACTGCGTTCGCCTTGAATGCGCCCGGTCGGCAGCGCGGTTTCGCGGGTGACCAGAGCGACGAATTCATCATCCAGCGCATCCAGTTGCGTGGCGATCGCTTCAAGAAATTCTGCACGGCGAGTTGCCGGTAGATTGCGCAAGGCCGGGTAAGCGGCAGCAGCGGCCTGGGCGGCGGCGTCCACTTCTTCCACGGTGGCTTGCATGAAAGAGAAGGGCAGCGCTTCGCCGGTGCTGGCGTCGTGGCTGTGCAGAGTGATGCTGCCGGCGGCGCTGCGGGCACCGCCGATGTAGTTGTGGCCGATGATCTCGGGCATGGAAAACTCCTATCAAAAAAGTGATCGGGACCTGTAGGAGCGAGGCTTGCCCGCGAAGGCGGTGTGTCAGACGACATCAATGGTGAATGTCCGACCCCGTTCGCGGGCAAGCCTCGCTCCTACAGGGCTCAGGCCAATGAATCACCCCGGCGTGTGGCCGGCGCGGCGCTATCCAGGGCAGCAATGCGCGCAGCGGATTCGACATCCACCAGGTGCAACGACTTGCCACGGGTTTCCCGGGTCAGGCCGACGGCCACGATGGAGATCAGCGCGGCGCCCACCAGGTACCAGGCAATGGGTGTCGAGCTGTGATATTTGTTGAGCAGGGTGATGGCGATCAGCGGTGCCAGGGAACCAGCGAAAATCGGCGCCACCTGGTAGCACAGTGAAAGGGCGGTGTAGCGCACGTGGGTCGGGAACATTTCGGCCATCAGCGCCGAGTAGGGTGCATAGGTCATCGACTCGATACCCAGGCCCAGAATGATCGCCGCCATGATCAGCCAGTTGTTGCCGGTGTCCATCATCGGGAAACCGACAAAGCCCCAGAACGCGGTGAGCACCGCGCCGGTCAGGTAGATCGGTTTGCGCCCGACGATATCCGACAGATACCCCATCAACGGAATCAGGAAGAAGTGCACCAAGTGCGCGCCGAACATCAGCAGCAGAATTTCCGAGGTGTCCTTGTGCACCACCAGTTTGAGGTAGGTGATCGAAAAGGTGACCACGGTGTAATAGAGGATGTTCTCGGCAAAGCGTGCGCCGATCCCCACCAGCACGGCGCGCCAGTGATGACGCAGCACTTCGACCACGCCCAGCTGTTGTTGCTTGGTCTGCGCCTGACGGGCCTGGGCTTCCTTGAAGATCGGCGCGTCATCGACACTGGTGCGAATCCAGTAGCCGATCAGCACCACCACCGCCGAGAACCAGAACGCTACGCGCCAGCCCCAGGCGAGGAATTGTTCCTCCGACAGGTTCGACGACAACAGCAACAGGGCGACGGTGGCCACCAGGTTGCCGGCCGGCACCCCGGCTTGCGGCCAACTGGCCCAGAAGCCGCGACGGTTGTCGGGGCAGTGTTCGGACACCAGCAGAATCGCACCGCCCCATTCACCACCAAAGGCAAAGCCCTGGATCAGCCGTAGCAGCACCAACAACACCGGCGCGGCATAGCCGATCTGGTCGAAGCCGGGCAGGCAGCCCATCAGAAAAGTGGTGATGCCGACCACCACCAGGCTCAATTGCAGCAGGCGTTTTCGGCCGAATTTGTCACCATAGTGACCGAACACCAGGCCGCCCAATGGACGAGCGAGAAAGCCGACCGCGTACAGGGCGAAGGCGGCGATGATGCCGTCGATGGGGCTGTCGGTCTGGCGGAAGAACAACTGGCCGAAGACCAGTGCGGAGGCTGTGCCGTAGAGAAAGAATTCGTACCACTCGGCAACGGTGCCGGCCATGGCGGCGGCCACTACGCGTTTGAGTCCCGAGGGGGTGGTTGCGCTTTGCGTGTGTAGAGGATTGGACATGCTGGCGTTTCCTGTAGGGGCGCAAAAACAGGCAGCCGGGCCGGGTCCGCAAAGACCCGCCCGGCAATCACTCAGAGACCGACGTCTGGCAACTCCGGACGATTGGCCAAGGCCTTGGCCATGATCTGCTCGACGAACACCCGATCAGCTTGCGGCAGTGCCAGGCGTGGCGGACGGGTCAGCGCACTGCCGCGACCGGCGATGGCTTCGCAGAGCTTGATGCACTGCACCAGGTCGGCACGGGCATCGAGGTGCAGGATCGGCATCAGCCATTCGTAGATCGGCATGGCTTCGGCAAAGCGACCGGCCTTGGCCAGGCGGAAGATGGTTTCGCCTTCTTTCGGGAACACGTTGGACATGCCCGAGACCCAGCCCTCGGCACCCACCGCGATGCTTTCCAGCACCACGTCGTCGAGGCCGGCGAACAGCACGAAACGGTCGCCGACTTCATTGCGCACGTCGATGAAACGACGGGTATCGCCGGACGAATCCTTGAAGCACACCACGTTGTCGCAGTCGGCCAGGGAAATCAGGATGTCCGGGGTGACGTCGTTTTTGTAGATCGGCGGGTTGTTGTAGACCATCAGCGGTACGTCGGCATTTTTCGCCACGTAGCGGTAGTGCTCGGCGGTCTCGAACGGCTTGGACCCATAGACCAGAGCCGGCATCAGCATCACGCCGTCGACGCCGACCCGGCGCACGGCATTGGCGACCTTGGCCGCTTGCACGCTGGTGAACTCGGCCACACCGCAGATCACCGGCACGCGACCCCGGGAGGCGTCGACCGCGACTTCGGTCACGGCGATTTTTTCTTCGGCGGTCAATGAGGTGTTTTCCCCCACCGAACCGCACACCACCAGGCCTGAGACGCCATCACGGATCACGTTGGAAATCACCTGATGGGTTTTTTCCAGGTTGATGGTGAAGTCATTGTTGAATTGAGTGGTCACCGCGGGGAAGACGCCACTCCAGTTAATACGTTTGCTCATTGTTGCCTCCGGTTCGTTTTTGTATTTCGTATACGATATTTTAAATGCCAGTGACTCGGCTAGTGTTTTTTTCAATTGGTCAGGGGTTTTTGGTAGCCGTTGGTCTGGGGGCGTTTCAGGCACCCGGCCAGGTGTCTGACAAGCGATAGCCCTGTGGCCACGGATCGCTCGGGTCGAGCAGCAATTGGTGGGTGCCGGTGATCCAGGCCCGGCCGGAAATGCATGGGTAGATCGCCGGGCGTCCGGCCACTTCGGTTAGGGAATCGATGCGGCAGTGGAATTCGGAACCGATGATCGAGCGGCCAATAAAGCGCTCGCCCACCTGCATCAACCCCTTGGCCTGCAGCACCGCCATGCGCGCCGAACAGCCGGTGCCGGTGGGCGAGCGGTCGATCTTGCCGGGTTGGATCACCACCGCGTTGGCTCCGGTGGCAATGCCGTTCTCCATGACGATGGGCGCGGCAATTTGGCAGAAGGAAATATGCGACCACTCCGGGTTCAGCGGATGGACGAAGCCCAGCTGTTCATTGGCCGCGCGAGTGATTTTCAGCCCGACCGCCACCAGGTCGGCAGCCTCATCAGGACGAATGGAAAAGCCCAGGCGTTCGGCGTCGGCGATGACAAAACTGTCGCCGCCGTACGCGGTGTCGACCTGCAACGAGCCAAGGCCTTCGACTTCGATCCAGGCGTCGAGGCGATCAGCGAAGGAGGGCACGTTCTTGATTTCTACCCGCTCGACCTTGCCATCGCGGCAATCGGCCACGGCCTCGATCAGGCCGCCGGGCGCTTCGAGTATCAGTCGGGTTTGCGGTTCGGTCATCGGCAGGATGCCGCTGTCGAGCAGCACCGTGGCGACGCACAACGAATTGGAGCCGGACATCGGTGGCGTGTCCGCCGGTTCCATGATGATCCAGGCCATCTGCGCCCGAGGATCCTTGGCCGGCACCAGCAGGTTGACGTGACGGAACACGCCGCCGCGAGGTTCGTTGAGGACAAAGTTGCGCAAGGTCTGATCCTTGGCGATCCAGCGCGATTGTTCCCACACCGTGGCGCCCGGTGGTGGGGCGACGCCGCCGACGATCACATCGCCGACTTCGCCTTCGGCGTGACAGCTGACTACGTGAATGACTTTCGATGAGCGCATGGTTTGCTCCTTTTTCTGTCTGTGCGGGCCCCTTCGCGGGCAAGCCTCGCTCCTACATTTATCTGTGGCGGTCACCGACTTTGTGTACACCACCCAACCCTGTAGGAGCGAGGCTTGCTCGCGAAGGGGCCATCAGTTACTTCACCGATTTCAGAAACGCCGCAGTCTCCGCATGCACCGGATTACCAATCACCTGATCCGGCGAACCAATCTCATGCACCAGGCCATTGCGAAAGAACGCCACACGATCAGACACATCGCGGGCAAAGCGGATTTCGTGGGTCACCAGCACCATGGTCATGCCGTCTTCGGCGAGCATGCGCATGGTGTCCAGCACCTCGCCGACCAATTGCGGATCGAGGGCCGACGTGGCTTCGTCGAACAGCATGTAGTCCGGCGACATGGCCAAGGCGCGGGCAATCGCCATGCGTTGTTGCTGACCGCCGGACAACTTGCCAGGGAAGGCCTTGAGTTTGTCGCCAAGGCCCACGTGGGTCAGTTGCTGCACCGCCAGTTCCTCGGCCTCGCGCTTGCTTTTACCCAAGACTTTGCGTGGCGCCAGCATCACGTTTTCCAGCACTGTCAGGTGCGGGAAGGCATTCCATTGCTGGAACACGATGCCGATTTTCTGCCGCAAGCGGTTGAGGTCGGTGGCGCTGTCATGGACCTCGACGCCGTCGACGCGGATGCTGCCTTTCTGGATCGGTTCCAGGCCGTTGATGCACATCAGCAGGGTCGATTTGCCGGAGCCCGAGCCGCCGATGATCGACACCACCTCGCCCTTGTTCACCGTCAGGCTGACACCCTTGACCACGGCGAGGTCGCCGAAGGATTTATGTACGTTGTCGATCTCAATCATTTTCTTGCCACCTTCTTTCCAGACGAGCGCCCAGGCGTGCGACCACCAGGCTCATGACGTAGTAAATAAGGCCCGCGATGCACAGCACCAGCAACGGTTCCTGGATGCGGGTGACGATGGTTTGCGAGGCGCGCAGCAGTTCGACGATGCCGATCCACATCACCAGCGCGGTGTCTTTCATCACGCCGAGCACCAGGTTCAACCAGCCCGGAAAAGCCACCCGGGTGGCCATCGGCAGAACGATCCAGCGCAGGTCCTGCAGGAAGCTCAGGCCCAGCGAGCGACTGGCCCGGCGCAGGGTGAACGGCACCGACAGCACACCAGCGCGCACGATCTCGGTGAAGTACGCGGCGGCATAAACCCCCAGCACAATGCAGCCGACGCTGAAGGCGCTTATGTTCAAGCCAACGATGCTTTTGAGCGAGTTGAACAGCACGAACTGGATCAGCAACGGCACGCTGCGAAACACGTCCAGCACCCAGGCCAGGGGCAAACTGGCCCGAGGCAACAAGGCCCGCAGCAGGCCGAAGAGCAAGCCGGCAAGGGTGCCGAGCATGATCGACCAGAACGTCAGTTGCAGCGTGACCCAGGCGCCATTGAGCAGGAACAACAGGTCATTGGAGGAAAATCCGGTGGCAAACATGCACAGCTCCTCAGTAACGGAACAACCGCCAGGCCATCAGCCGGGCTGCCGCGACGATCGCCTTGGCAATCAGGTAATACAGCACCGCTGCAATGGCGAAGAACTCGAAGGTGCGGAACGTTTTGACGTTGTAGTCCTGGGTCACGCCGGTCAGGTCATTGTTCAGCCCGACGATCACCCCCAGCGACGTCATCAGCACCGCCCAGACCATCTGATTCGTCAGCGGGTAGAAGACGATCCGCAGCAGCTGCGGGACGATGATCATGCGATAGGCCTGAAAGGCGCTCATGCCCAGCGAACGTGCAGCGCGCACTTGGGTGTCCGGGACGGCCTTGAGGCCACCGCGAAAGTTCTCCGCCAGATACCCGGCATTGTTGAAGGTGATCCCGGCCAGCAGGGCGAGCCATGAACTGACGTGCAGGCCCAGCGAGCCGAGGCCAAAGTAGAGGACGTAGATCTGGAACAGCGACGGGGTGTTGCGCGCGATCGATACCCAGCCGTTACCGATGCCGCGCAGCAGCGGGTTTTTGCTTTCGCGCATCACGGTCAGGGCCAGGGCGATCAGCACGCCGAAGATCATCGACAGTGCCGCGGTCTCGAAGGTGACCAGGGCACCGGCAAGCATGTCCGGCAGGGCGCGCAGCGCTGAGCGCCATTGGAAGCTGTAGTCAAACATGCGCAGGGCTCTCCAGTAGGGCGGCAGGTTGTAGCCACGCCGGCAGGCGCCCGCTGGCGGTGGCATTAGAGGCGGCATCAATGCATTCGGCGAGGCTGGCGAAATGCACCTTGCGGCCCACCAGGCCGGGTGCGTAATGGGCGTATTTGCCGGAGTTGGTCATCAAGGTTTTTGCGGCCAGCGGGATCACCGGTTCGCCGAGCATGCACCAGCAGGTATCGGTGACCAGGGTCGCGCCGAAGGCTTCGATCACGGCGATATGCCCGGCTTCGCGAGCCTGCTCCAGCACGGCACGGCCGCAGGTAATGGCGAGGACCACGTCAGGGTGTTTGTGCCGACCGAGGCACAATCGCGCGAGGTGGGCGAACTCGCTGAGGGAAAAGTGCGGGTTGCCCAGCGAGACCACATCCACCCGGCTGTCGCGGGCACTGTTGAGTTCGCGCCAGCTGACCAGTAGATCGTTCAGGCGGATTTTTTCCACGGGTATGGATTGATCCATTTCTAGCAGCTGCGCCGGGTCGAGTGCTTCCGGAGTTACTCCGGCGATATGGAACAGTGGTGCGGCGGATGTGGTGGCAAATGCCGCGCCGAACGCTTTGAGGTCGTCCAGGCTCGGCTGGCGGTTTTCCAACCCGCGCACCAGTGGAATCCGGCTGCCCGCCAGCGTACCGATGTGGTAACCGAGCAGCGGGTAGAAGGCGTCGTCCAGTTCACCCAAGGCAGGCAACTCGACTTGCAGGCCAGCCTTGCGTTGCGCGTCCAAATGGCAGCCGATCAACGGGGCGCGACCGGTCAGCGCGATGCAGATGTCCAGGTAGTCCGGGTACTTCAGGGTGCGTGCGCCGAGTACGCTGTTGGCGTAGACCACCGCGTTGGATTCGGCCCAGACGATCTGCTCGCCAGCCTTCGGCACGCTGTCGAGCAGGTAGGGCGCGCAGGTAAAACTCAGCTGTGCACCCATCGCCATATAGGCATCGCCCAAGGCACTGGCCGGTTCACCGAGTGCCGGGTCGATCCCCAGTTCGCGCCAGCGGCGCTGATCCACGGAAATCGAATTGAGGGTGGTGGGCACTCGCACTTTTGCCCCCCATTGCACCCATTGTTGGGCAAAACGCAGGCTCGCCGGTCCCGTGTAGATGCAGCCGTCGATGTGCGCCTGGGTGACATCCACCAGATGGCGGGCACCTTGCAGTTCGGCCATGCGCAGGACGATCTGCATGGCCACCTGCGCGGCCTTGCCATTCTGGCCGTCGAGCAGCGCCCGGTCGTGTTCGGTGAGTTCGATCGCGGTGGCGATATCGGTGGTCGGCAAAGGACTGTCGAGTGCCTGCCAGGCATCGCCCGGCAGGTGCTCGAACAGGCTCAGCGTTGTGTCCTCGACCCGAGCGAAGGCCTTGCCGCGCAGGGCGGCGAAGGCCTCCCGGCCGATGCACAGCACCGGCAGGGAACGCTCGAAAATGGTCTGTGCCACGAGCACGCCCAGGGTCAGGATCTCATCGGGTTCGGCCAGCACCAGTGCGGCCGGTGCGTGACCGTTGCTGATCAGTTCCATCAACACGCTACTGCCGGTGCACGAGCCGCGACCGCTGGGGATGGCCAGCACGCGGCCGGCCAGGTATTCGCCACTGAGCGGGTGATGACGGTCAATGATCTCGCCGCTGTACGGATCGACCCCGCCCCAGAAACTCAACCCGATATCGGCGAACAGCAGGGCGCCCTCGGCGGCGCCCGCGACCAGGCTGCGACCGGTCAGAGAAGTGGGCCTAGGCATGCCGGACACCTTAGTAGTAGACCTGTGGCACGGTCAGGTTGGTCGGCGAGATTTCGGTGCCGACCCATTTGACGAACAACTCCTTGTAACGACCGGTGCGCACCTGCTGGTTGACGAACAGGTTGAGGTAATTGAGCAGGCCATACTCGTTGCGCTTGGCACCGAGGGAAACGTAGTCGATCACGTACGGCGCATTACCGGCGACTTTCAGGTTTTTGTATTTGCCCGACTTGAGAGTGGCGGCAGCCACGGTGTTGGTGACCACGGTGGCGGCGATATGGCCTTGGGCGACGGCAAGCAACGTGTCGTTTTGCGACTGATAGGCGCGGAAGGTGCCGGTGCCCCAGCTCTTCACGTCTTTCTCCAGGGCGATGGCCTCATAAGTGCCGCTGGTGTTTCCCACGGGTTTGCCCTTGAGGTCATCGAAGCTGTTGATGCCGGTGTCGTCGCGGGTCAGCACCACCATCTGGAAGGCAAAGTAGGGCACGGTGAGGCCGACGGTCTTGGCCCGTTCGAGGGTGTCGGAGGTTGAGGCGACGATCACGTCGGCCCGCCCGGAAACCAGCGCCGGAATGCGGTCCGGGAACGGCGTCTCGACCACTTCGGCATCGACCCCAAGGATTTTCGCCAGGTCATGGCAGTAGTCCACGTCAAAACCGGCCGGGTTGTTACCGGCATCGCGAAAACCCATGGGCGGGAAGTCCAGGGTCACGGCGCAACGCAGCTTGCCCGAACCGATGATGTCGTCGAGCTTGTCGGCCTGGGCGGTGGCGATGAAGGAGGTACTGAGAACAGCGCTGAGGGCTACGGCAAATGCGGGGTTTTTCATAGAGGCCTCGTTGATGTGAAGTGCTGTTGGATATCGTATTGGGGATTTCGTATACGATATTAACAATAGCAATCAACGTGCCTATTGCCAGGCAGAAGCGCGAATTTAGTGTCAGGGCTTGAAGTAGAGGTGTTGCGGTGGAGCAACTGGAGGGGAGTGATGGCGTGGAGGCTTGGGCCCGCAACGGCAGGTGTTACAGATGGGAGCAATGGTTGTGCGGTGCGCCCCTTTAAGGAACACCCACAGGCAAAGGAGTTGGCAAAGCCTGCGATCTTTTGATTAGGCTAACCCTTTGCGGGGATGCACCCAATGTGGCGAGGGAGCTTGCTCCCGCTGGGCTGCGAAGCGGCCCCAAACCCGGCAGTCACGGTTTTTCAGATACACCGCATGCTCAGGTTTTGCGACTGCTGCGCAGCCGAGCGGGAGCAAGCTCCCTCGCCACAAAAGCCCTATGGCCTCAGATCAATGGTCAGGACGGCGGATCGAGGTTATCCAGCACCCGATTCACCGCCAGCTCCCCGAGCATGACCACCGATTGAATCCCCAACATCATGTTGCGATGTGGCATGTCCATCAACCCAGCGAACTCACTGAGCATCATGCTGGCTGACGCCAGGGATTCGCAGGCGTTGACCAGCAGGGTTTCGCTATCGACCTCGGTGCCGACATGGTAAATGGTGCTGGGTTTGCGCTTGGTGTCTTTGGGGATAGGCGGCTTGAGGTAGTAATCGAGAGCGCGGTCGGCGGCTTCGTTGAGCTTTTTGGAATCGAGGGATTCGTAGGGGGAGGTTGGATCGGTTTCAGGTGGGTTGGGTGTAGGTTTGAACATAGATGAAGCTCCAAATCAGAAAAGAGGAGCCATCACCCTCGCTACCAAACGAAGGGGTGGTGGCCATGCGAAGGTTGGTAGACCGGTGACTTGGAAAACCGGCGCGCCCGAAGGCGCCCTGCGCATGGCCACCATAAACGCAGGCCGAAAAGGCTCTGCATCAGGTGCGCTATGCACGCAAGTCAAACCGGGCTACCAAACCCGATCGCTGTTTTTCAGCGACAGGCAAACGATAGAGCCCGGCCCTTTGGCGTACAAGCCGGCGGATTCTGGCGTAGTCGTAGGCAGCGGCGCAAGGATGTGTAGCCTGGGTGAGTGTCTGGAAGTGTCGATTAAACAGTGCTTGTTTAGCGGTCTGACACCGAGCCTTGTGGTGGCTGTACCGGCCTCTTCGCGAGCAAGCCCGCTCCCACAGTTGATTTGTGTCGGTCACAAATAATGTGTTCACAGAAGATCCAGTGTGGGAGCGGGCTTGCTCGCGAAGAGGCCCGGAAGAACACCCTTTATCTCCCGGCCAAACCACCAGAAAATGAATCCGGAACAAAAAATTGCGCACCTCCACCTAGCGTGGATTATCGCGAAACTGGCTCGGTGACAGGCTGGTCAAGGCACGAAACTGTCGGCTGAAGGCACTGTGGTCGGTGTAGCCGCAGCGCAGGGCGATTTCGGTGATGGGCAGGTCGGTGTGCAGTAACAGCCGCGAACCTTCTTCCAGGCGCGCCTTGTGAATCATCTGCCGTGGGGTGAGCTGGAACACCCGTTTGCAGTGACGCTCCAGTTGCGCCACGGAATAGCCGGCGATGGCGGTCAGTTCGGCGAGGCTGATGGGGCGGGCGAAGTGGCTGCGGATGTGCGCATCCACGGCGGCGAGTTTCTGGAACGCGGGGTGGTTGGACTGGGGGGATTGCAGGTCGCGGGAGATCCCGGCCAGGCCAACGATCTGACCCTGTTCATCCTGCAAGGCGAGTTTGTGGGTCAGGCACCAGATCGGTTGATTGCCGTAATACAGGTGCAGCTCAAGTTGGTCGGCCAGTTCGCGGCCGCTGGACAGGACCCGTCGATCCTGTTCGGTGTACAGCGGGCCGAAGCGTTCCGGGAAGACCATTTCGGCGGTGCGCCCCAGCAGTTCCTCGCGATGTTTGAAACCGCAACGCCGGGCCAAAGTCTGGTTGACGAAGGCGTAGCGGGCTTCGCTGTCCTTGATGAAAAACACCACATCCGAGAGGGTATCGAGCAGCGGCGCAATCGGCTGCAGGCTGTTCAGCAGCGTTGGCAGGTCGCAGGGTTTGAAGGTGCTGAGCGAGGGATACATGGCGCTGGGGTCTGATGGCGACCCCGGGATCATAGAGGCTCGGCAGCGTGGCCGAAACCCCCGAGGGGGAATCAGGCCGGCGGGGTGTCGTCCAGGCACATCAAGGTCTCGATTCGCGCCGGGCTGAAGGGTGGGCGGGGTGCCGAAGGTTGCCAGCCGAACAGGTGCTGCACCGCACCGCCGCACACCCGGCCCTGACAGGCGCCCATGCCGCAGCGACTGGCCAGCTTGGCTTCGCGCCAGTCAGTGTGCCCGGCCAATGCGGCGTAGGGCACGTCTTCGCAGCGGCAGACCAGGGTGTCGGGCCGGGCCAGGGACTTGAGTGGCGGGGCGAGGGCGAATGCCTGATTCAGTGCCTTGGCAAAACCCTGCCAGCGTGCCCGGCGCGGCCACAATTGGCGGGCCGCTTCAAGGTTACCGACCGCCGCGTGACCAGCAATTGCACCTTCGACCAACGCCAGTTCACTGCCACCAAACCCGGTGCATTCGCCTGCTGCATAATGATCGGCGCGGCTGCTGGCCTGCCAGGCATCCACCGCCAACGCCTGACCTTCGATGGCGTAACCCAGTGCCTGGCCCAATTGAATGTTCGGGATCAAGCCGAAACCACAGGCCAGCCGATCACATGCCAGTTCGACGATTTTGCCTTGCTGTTGCAGGCGCACACCTTCCAGTCGGTCAGTGCCAAGGGCGGCCAGTACATGAGTCGCGGTGCGGTAATGGCGGTCGAACAAGCCGAACGATTGCATCAGCTTGTTGGGCCAGCGGGGCAGTTGCGCGGCGAAACCGGCGACGGCGGTGCGCGAGGCTTGCTCGGCGATGCGTTGTACCTGCGCGCCATGCTTTTTTGCGGTGGCGGCACTCGCCAGTAATAGCGGGCCGCTGCCGGCGATCACCACGCGCTCACCCTGCACCGGCACACCGGCCTTGATCAGCGCCTGCAGGCCACCGGCCCCGGTCACGCCAGGTAATATCCAGCCGGGGAAGGGCAGCAGCAACTCGCGGGCGCCGGTGCACAGAATCAGTTTGTCGTAACTGATCAACCAGCCGTCGTCATCATCTTCGACCAACAGTTGTTTCGGACCGGGACTGGCGATCACCCGGGTGCCGGCGTGATGGCGGATGTTGCTGCAAGACTGCAAACGCTCACGCAGGCGACGGGCCTGATCGGGCACGTTGGCTTGAGGGCCGTCACGCCAGATTTGCCCGCCCGGCAGCGGATTGTCGTCGAGCATGACAATGCGTGCGCCGCTGGGTGCGGCGGCAAGGGCGGCGGCCATGCCAGCGGGGCCGGCACCGATGATCAGCAGATCGGCGTATTCGTTCATGAGCGTGTCTCCACCTGCATGCCGTCTCGGCACAAAGTCTGGCAGGCCAGGCGTCGCCGGCCGTCGATGGTCACCCGGCATTCCTGGCAGATGCCCATGCCGCACAGCGGTGCGCGGCGCTGACCACTGACCGACGTGCGCGTGCAGCCGTCGCTGCCCAACGCCAGGGCAGCGGCGACGCTGGTGCCCTCGGCCACTTTCAAGGCGCGGCCATCCAGCAGCAATTCAGGCATAGACAGGTTCTCCGAGGAAACGCTGGGGCAGATAGGGTTGTGCGGCCAGTGGCGGGGTTTCGTTGAACAGTTGCGCCACCAGCAAGTCGGCGGTGCCGGGGGCCGTGGTGACGCCCAACCCTTCGTGACCGACGGCCAGCCACAAGCCTTGGCGCTGCGGGTGTTGGCCCACCAGCGGCAGGCCGTCGGGGCTGGCGGCGCGAAAGCCGGTCCAGGCGCGGATGCCGTTGAGCCGGGCCAGCCCCGGCATGTACTCGGCGGCACGCTTGAGCATTTTCGCCAGCATCCAGCCTTCGACCTGCGGGTCGGTGGTACCGAATTGCCGCGAGGCACCGATGAACAATTGTCCGGTGGGGCGCGGCTGAATGTTGCAGGCGGTCGACGGCCCCGTGGCGTTGTGGGCGCTGGTGACGTAACCCAGTTCGACCAAGGTGTGGGTGACGGTGCGGGGGTAGCGGTCGGTAATCAGCAGGTGACCTTTCTTCGGCTCGATGGGCAACTCCGGGCACAGTTCGTTGGCCTGAATACCGTTGGCCAACACCACCGCATCGGCGCTCAACCAGTGACCGTCATCGAGGCATACGCGGTTGCCATCGACTGCGCTGACCCGCGCCCGGCGCTGACGGATGTTCGGCGTGTCGAGCATCCAGTTGGCTGTCGCCGGCGCATAAAGAATGCCGTCGCCATTGATCAACAAACCGCCTTCCAGACCCTCGCGTAGTTCCGGTTCACGCTGGCGCAAGGCACTGGCGCTGATCAATTCGCACATCACGCCCTGGGCTTGCAGGTTCAGGTATTTGCCATGGGCGACCGCCATTTCCTCAGCGTTGGCCGCCAGCCACAGCGTGCCGTTGTTGCGGTAGGCGCTGCCGTCGGGCAGGTCCGGTGCCAGCTCGCGCCAGCGTTGCAGGGAGTATTGACTCAGGGCCAGTTCGGCCGGGTTGTCGTCGAGCACCAGCAGGTGCCCCATGCCCGCCGCCGTCGCACCGTGCAGGCCGGCGTCCAGCACCAGCACCTGCAAGCCACGACGGGCCAGCGCCTGGGCACAGGCGGCGCCGATGATGCCGGCGCCGATCACGATCACATCGGCCACAAGGCCCTCGTTCATGGACGAATGCCCCAGGCGAACGGGTCATCCTGTTCGATGATCAAACTGGCTTCGGCGCTGATAAAAGCGCGGCCGCGAATGGTCGGCACAACGCGCTCGCCCTGCCATTCGTAAGAGCCTTCGAACTCACTGCCGATGACACTGGCCTGGCGCCAGATCTGTCCCGGTTGCAGTTTGTCGTCCGCGGCCAGGCACGCCAGTTTGGCACTGGTGCCGGTGCCGCACGGTGAGCGGTCATAGGCCTTGCCGGGGCAGAGGACAAAGTTGCGGCTGTCGGCGTGATCGTCATCGCTGAACAGCTCGACATGGTCGATCAGCCCGCCGTCTTCGCCACGTATACCCTGGGCCTCCAGCGCCTGTTGCACGGCGTAGGTGTAAGCGGTCAGCGCGTCGAGGTTATCGCCGGCCACCCGCAGGCCATGCTCCGGGATCAGGAAAAACCAGTTGCCACCCCAAGCGATATCGCCGACCACCTGACCGACATCTGGCACCTGCAACACCAGCGCCTTGCGGTAACGGTAGGCCGGCACATTGCGCACGCTCACCGAATGATCTTCGTGCAGGGTCGCCTGCACCGTACCCACCGGCGTCTCGATGCGATGGACGCCGGGGCTGATCTTGCCCAGATGCGCCAACGACGCCACCAGGCCAATCGTGCCGTGGCCGCACATGCCCAGGTAACCGGTGTTATTGAAGAAAATCACCCCGGCACACGCACTCGGGTCCACAGGCGTGCAGAGCAGGGCACCCACCAGCACGTCACTGCCACGGGGTTCGAGCACACAAGCGGCGCGCCATTGATCGTGATGTTCGGCGAGCAGTTTGCGACGTTCGGCCATGCTGCCGGTGCCCAGGTCAGGAAAGCCGGCAGTCACCAGACGGGTCGGTTCGCCGCCGGTGTGGGAGTCGATCACAGTGATGCGTTTCATGGGAGGGCCACGTCCGTTCAGATGAGTGAACGAAAGAGTGGCCTGTGCAACGGGGTGTCGGCTTGATGGATTTATCCTGTGCCGATGACGAAATCAGCACAGCATCCTGAAGGCTCAGTGCGCGTGAGGCAGGTGTTCGAACAAGGTCTTGCAGACCCCGGCAATGTGCTCGTCCAGCAGCTTCACCGCCAGATCCACATCCCCGGCACGACAGGCTTTGATGATCTCACGGTGTTCGTGATCAGCCCGTTCCTTGCCGGCCGACAGGCTCATCTGCATGCGCAGGTAGCGCTCCAGCTTGTCGTTGACCGAACGAATCAGGCTGACCAGAAACGGTCGTTGCGCCGGCTCGTAGAGGCAAGCGTGCAGCTCCCAATTGAGCTCGGCCCAGCGGCCCACGTCGTCCTCGCCGATGAATTCCTGACAGATGCGCTCGGCACGGGCGAAGGTTTCTTCGGTCATGTTGGGAATGGCCAGGCGCAGTATCTTGTCCTCCAGCAACATCCGCACTTCGAACATCTGCGCCAGCTCGGCATCGGAAACTCGCGTGACCATCGCCCCGCGATTGCGCTGGAACATCACCAGCCCTTCGGCCTCCAGCCGCTTGAGGGCCTCGCGCACAGGGATCTTGCTGACGTTGAACTGGCGGGCAATGTCGTCCTGGCGAATCGGCTCGTCTTCGGCGAAATGCCCGGCGACGATCGCGTCCCGCAGATGACGGGTGATGATTTCCGAGGTCGAAGGGGTATTGCCAAGGTCAGGAGCGTTGAGTTTGGGTAGGTTCACGGCAGCGGTCGTTTGGAGTGAGATGGCGATAGGGTATACGAAATTCTTTCGCTGCGAAGTTCCAGGCGATGGCCGCCCGAAGATACAGGCATCAGCGGGGCGCCACCCAGACGCTTCGCGTGGGATTTCACGGGCCTGAATAGTCATTCGGCAGCGCGTCGGCCGGGGTTTGGACGGGATGACCGAGTGGATATCTGCGCGAAGCCGATTATGCTTCAAGAAACCTTGCAGCGATGCGAGGCCGTCAGCCTGTTTGCATGCTTTGCGTAATCCGTAATCCGATGACATCAGCCCTGGGGCCTGGGTACGGTAAAAAAATAATGAGGTACTCCGGCCTATAACAAGAGCAAGACGGAGAACAATCATGGCCGCAATCGACAATACGACCACAGGCAGCGCGCCCCACCACGGGATCACCAGGGAGGAGCGCAAGGTCATTTTCGCCTCGTCCCTGGGCACCGTGTTCGAGTGGTACGACTTCTACCTTTACGGCTCCCTCGCCGCGATCATCGCCAAGCACTTCTTCGCCGGCGTCAACGAAACAACGTCCTTCATTTTCGCGCTGCTCGCGTTCGCCGCCGGCTTCGCTGTACGTCCCTTCGGCGCCATCGTCTTCGGCCGACTGGGCGACATGATCGGGCGCAAGCACACGTTCCTCATCACCATTGTCATCATGGGTATCTCCACTGCCGTAGTGGGCTTTCTGCCCGGCTATGCGACCATCGGCGTGGCGGCACCGATCATCCTGATCACCCTGCGCCTGTTGCAAGGCCTGGCCCTGGGCGGTGAGTACGGCGGTGCGGCGACTTACGTGGCCGAACATGCACCCAAAGGCAAACGCGGCTACTTCACCTCGTGGATCCAGACCACCGCGACCCTCGGCCTGTTCCTTTCGCTACTGGTGATCCTCGCCTGCCGAACCATTCTCGGCACCGAAGCCTTCGAGGCCTGGGGCTGGCGGATTCCGTTCCTGCTGTCGATCCTGCTGCTGATCGTCTCGGTGTACATCCGCTTGCAACTCAGCGAGTCACCGGTGTTCTTGAAGATGAAGGAAGAAGGCAAGTCGTCCAAGGCGCCGCTGACCGAATCCTTCGCCCGCTGGGAAAACCTCAAGATAGTGATCATGGCCCTGCTCGGCGGCACTGCCGGCCAGGCGGTGGTCTGGTACACCGGGCAGTTCTATGCGCTGTTCTTCCTGCTGCAGACGCTGAAGATCGACCCGCAAACCGCCAACTATCTGATCGCCGGCTCATTGCTGATCGGAACGCCGTTCTTCATCGTATTTGGCAGTCTGTCCGACCGCATCGGCCGCAAGGGCATCATCATGGCGGGCTGCATCCTGGCGGCGCTGACCTATTTCCCGATCTTCCATGCGTTGACCCAATATGGTAACCCCGACGTGTTCGCCGCGCAGGAGAAGAACCCGGTCACGGTGATCGCCGATCAGAGTAAGTGCTCGTTCCAGTTCGACCCGGTGGGCAAGGCCAAATTCACCAGCTCCTGCGACCTTGCCAAGACCGTACTGGCGAAGAGGGCCATACCCTACAAGAACGAGAAGGCTGAGCCAGGTGCAATCGCGCAGGTCCGCATCGGCGACAAGGTGATCCCGAGCTTCGAGGGCACCGGCATGCCGGCCGCCGACTTCAAGGCCCGCAACGATGCCTTCGTCGCTACCCTCGGCACCGCCCTCAAGGACGCCGGTTACCCCGAGAAGGCCGACCCGGCCAAGACCAACTATCCGATGGTGCTGCTGCTCCTGACCATCCTGGTGATCTACGTCACCATGGTCTACGGCCCGATCGCCGCCTGGCTGGTGGAACTCTTCCCGGCGCGCATTCGCTACACCTCGATGTCGCTGCCGTACCACATCGGCAACGGCTGGTTCGGCGGCTTTCTGCCCACGGTGGCGTTCGCCATGGTCGCGGCCACGGGGGATATCTACTACGGGCTGTGGTACCCGATCGTTATTGCCGTGATGACGGCCATTCTTGGCACGTTCTTCCTGCCGGAAACCAAGGATCGGGAAATTCATCACACATAAGATTGGCACCCGCCCTCTCCCGCAAGGGGGAGGGCAATGTGCGGTATCAGGAAGCTTTGAGCACTAGCGCTTACGACGATGGCCCGTGATCATCGACAGAGGCAGGTTTTCACGCAAGCGCAGGCTTTCCACCAACGCTGCGACGATATGCACACAAACCAATGCGAGCAGTGCATTGGCCATAAACTCGTGAACATCACGTAGCCAGTCTTCGCCCCAGAAATAGTCCACTTCTTCCATCAAAAAACCGCTGATACCCAGACCGGTCATCAACAGCAGCATGAGGACCATCACCAGTGCACCGATGGGCGAGTGCCCCATGCGGTGATAGCCCTTGCCGGAAAACAGCACCCGGCCATGCTGAACGACCCGCGTCGGCGTCGGCCAGAAGTCTGACCAACGCGCCGATGGCGGGCCGATGAACCCCCACACCACGCGCACCAGCACGACAGCTACGGCGTAATAGCCGAGCCAGCGATGCCAGCCGTCTCCTTCCTCATTGAGGAAGTAGTCGCTGATGAAGACAACCGCCAGGGACCAATGACAAACGCGTACGAGGGGGTCCCAGAGGCGCAGGGTTTCAGCTTTCACAGGGGGCCTATTCGATTTCTTCTTTCACGACTTTGCCGGTGACCGGGTCAAAGTAGATCTCGACTTTGCGCTTGTCTTTGTCCCAGCCGTAGATCTCGTAGCAATTGCCGCTCGTGACTTTGAACTTCTTGATGTTGTAGCCCTTGGCCTTGAGATCTTCCTGAAACTTGGCCTGGTCCTGCCATTGGGCCTTGTCGGCTTTGGTGCATTGAGTCCCGGCGAAAGCCAGGGGGGAGGCGGCAAGAAGGGAGAGCAACAGAAGTTTACGCATGGGTTTTCCTCGACATATTGTTGTTGTCTGACAACGCGAGAGATTCTCATCACTCTCCGCGCGCTGAAGGTTAGTTGAGCTTTGAATCGTTGTCACTGGATTGCTGGCTGCGAACAAACGCCCGGACGTTTGAACTGCTGTAGGAGCCAGGCTTGCCGGCGAAGGCGCCCTTCAGAGCGCCTTCGCCGGCAAGCCTGGCTCCTACATGTCCGATTTGGACTGAAGACCGATTGGTCCTTGACCTGACGTCCCAGTTCCACGCCATAAAGCAGGTTGTGGTTCATCCCGGCCAGCGTGGCCTGTTGCTTCAGTTCGGTCTGGTTGAACCAGCCGTCTTCCTTGCGCTGCACGTTGCCGCGATTAAGGAGTCGACACATTGGCCGTTGAATTTTACATGCGGAAAAACGTATATTCGGAAAAACGCATATGAGTACACCAACCCAGAGCAACCCAATGGCAGACCACCTGACGCCGACCACTGTTTTCAAATGCCTGGCTGACGACAACCGGGTTCGGATGATGCTGCTCATCGCCCGTGAGGGAGAGCTGTGCGTCTGCGAGCTGACCTGTGCGTTGAATGAGAGCCAGCCCAAAGTCTCCAGGCACCTGGCGCAGTTGCGCACCTGCGGATTGCTCTCGGACCGTCGGCAGGGCCAATGGGTTTATTACCGGCTGCACCCGAATCTCCCGGACTGGGTGCATCAGGTGCTGACCGTGGTGCTCGAAGCCAACAAGCACTGGTTGAGCTCTGATGCCAAACGCCTTGAAGAAATGGGTGACCGTCCTGAACGGGCAGCGGCTTGCTGCCCGGCTTGATGATTCCAGAAGCGCACCCCCTGACAACAGAAACAGAGCACACCAATATGACTATCAAAGTGGGCATCAATGGTTTTGGCCGCATCGGTCGCCTCGCTCTGCGAGCAGCCTGGCGCTGGCCAGAGTTTGAATTCGTGCAGATCAACGATCCGGCAGGTGACGCGGCGACCCATGCGCACCTGCTGAACTTCGACTCGGTGCATGGCCGTTGGAATGACCAGGCCGACTCCGAGGGCGACAACATCGTCATCGACGGCAAACGCATCAAGGTAACGGCCAACAAGGCGATTGCCGACACCGATTGGTCGGGCTGCGATCTGGTGATTGAAGCCAGCGGCAAGATGAAGACCGTCGCGGTGCTTCAGGCTTACCTCGACCAAGGCGTCAAGCGTGTGGTGGTCAGCGCCCCGGTGAAGGAGCAGGGCGCGCTGAACATCGTCATGGGCGTCAACCATCAGCTGTTCAACCCGGCGGAACATCGCATTGTCACCGCCGCGTCGTGTACCACCAACTGCCTGGCGCCGGTGGTGAAGGTGATCCACGAGAAACTGGGCATTCGCCACGGCTCGATCACCACCATCCACGACCTGACCAACACGCAAAGCATCCTCGACCAACCCCACAAGGATCTGCGCCGTGCCCGGGCGTCGGGCATGAGTTTGATCCCGACTAGCACCGGCTCGGCCACCGCGATTGCCGAGATCTTTCCCGAACTGCGTGGGCGTCTGAATGGCCACGCCGTGCGCGTGCCGTTGGCCAACGCTTCGCTGACCGACTGTGTCTTTGAAGTCGAGCGCGTCACCACCGTCCAAGAAGTGAATCAGTTCCTCAAGGACGCGTCCGAGAACGAACTCAAAGACATTCTCGGTTTCGAGGAGCGTCCGCTGGTGTCCATCGACTACCGCACCGATCCACGCTCATCGATCATCGATGCGCTGTCGACCATGGTCATCAACGGCACCCAGGTCAAACTCTATGCCTGGTATGACAATGAATGGGGTTACGCGAATCGCACCGTCGAACTGGCCAGAATGGTCGGCCTGGCCGTTTAAGGCGCGGTGATGAAAGCGTTGTCAGCCCTCACGCCTCAAGTGCGGCAGTACCTGCTCGTGACGGGCAATTACTGGGCCTTCACCCTCACCGACGGTGCCTTGCGCATGTTGGTGGTGCTGCACTTTCACGCGTTGGGCTACAGCCCGCTGCAAATCGCGGCGTTGTTTCTGTTCTACGAACTCTTTGGTGTGATCACCAATCTGCTGGGCGGTTATCTCGGCGCTCGATTGGGCCTGAACCGGACCATGAACATTGGGCTGGGGATGCAGGTTGTGGCGTTGTTGATGCTAACGGTGCCAGCGGCCTGGCTGACGATTCCTTGGGTGATGGGCGCGCAGGCGCTATCGGGGATCGCCAAAGACCTGAACAAAATGAGCGCCAAAAGCTCGATCAAGCTTCTGGTGCCCGATGGACAGCAGGGCACGCTTTACCAATGGATAGCCATCCTCACCGGCTCGAAGAATGCACTCAAGGGTGTCGGTTTCTTTCTCGGCGGGGCATTGCTCGCCCTGATCGGGTTCAAAGGGGCATTGCTGTCCATGGCGGGTGTTCTGGCGCTGATCTGGGTCAGCAGCTTGATTCTGTTAAAAAAGGATTTAGGCAAGGCCAAAGCCAAGCCCAGGTTTCGCGACATCCTGTCCAAAAGCCGGGCGATCAACATTCTGTCAGCGGCCCGGATGTTTCTGTTCGGTGCTCGCGATGTCTGGTTTGTCGTGGCGTTGCCGGTGTACTTGAGCAGCGTCTTCGGCTGGGACTTCTGGAAGGTCGGTGGATTCCTTGCAACCTGGGTGATCGGCTACGGCATCGTGCAATCGTTCGCGCCGCGAATTACCGGCAAGAAACGGGGGCATGTTCCTGATGGCCGCGCTGCGTTTCTGTGGGCGCTTGCTCTGGCAGGCCTACCCGCGGCAATCGCTTTGGGGCTGAACACCGGGTTGTCGCAACAGGCGGTGCTGTTAGGCGGGTTGATGGTCTTTGGTGCGCTGTTCGCGGTGAATTCCTCGCTGCACAGCTACCTGATCGTGTCCTATGCCAAGGAAGACGGCGTGTCGCTGGACGTGGGTTTTTACTACATGTCCAATGCCATGGGGCGGCTGATCGGCACCGTGCTCTCTGGCTGGATTTATCAGGCTTTTGGGCTGGGGGCGTGTTTATGGATATCCAGCGCATTTGTTATTTTCGCGGCAATGATTTCCGTGGCGTTACCGAGGCATGCCGACGTGAGTTAAATTGCGCTGGTAGTGGCTGTTTCATTGGCTTTACGCGAAGTGTCCAAGTTTAATTTCTATTTTTGTATTTAGGGTTCTGCCATTTTTCAGGCGTCAAATATCTGCAGTTTACTGTATGGATCGAAAAGCAATTAGTCTTAGCACAATTTATTCATACGCATTCTTTACAACTTCAGCCATAAATAAACGCACCAGACCAGGCTGCGAGGAAAACTACAAGAACCGGACAACCAAAAGTTTCGCCACAATAAAAATCCAATCCTCCTTATAAGTCGGTGATCATCATGATTAAATTCATGACCTACTTTTTAATAGGAGCTGTTCTTGCAGGATGCAACGGTATGGTAAAGCCCGACTTGTCGGGGCCTGCCAATGATTCATACTTTTCAGTCTTCTCGGGCTTTCCTTTGCCTTATCTGTACATGGCCTCGGCCGTGCAATGGAACGAAGACTATGCCGTCACCACTCGCCACACCCCTCTCGTTCGCAATGTGAAATACAGCTGCAGCACTGGTTGCGACCTTGTTTTCATCCAGCACAAGGCCGACGGCCGCTACCCGTCATGGCGCGCACCGCGTGTGGGTGAACACATCACTGCCGTGGGGGCGAGCCCCTACATGACCACCGTCAGCGGGCAAGGCAAGGTGTATTCGGCGCCTTTCATCAATAGCAATGAAGGCAGCGGCGAACGCTATGCCATTCATGATGCCCCGATAATAAAGGGGATGTCGGGTGGCCCCGTCATCGCCAATGACGGCAGCATTGTCGGTATCAATGTCGGTTTTTTCTCCACCTCTTTTAATGATGTGAGTTTTCACCCCGGGTTAAAGGGGGCTGAGAGAGTCAGCGTCTTTATCCCTTACTCGATCATTCAGCGTGAATGGGAGTTGATGCAGGTGAAACTTAACGATCCGCACGGCGCGAAGTACGCGAAGAAGTAACGTTGAATTGTCGTCAATCAATTGACCGTCGGGATGGGGTTAATCGTAGTGGGTATGATGAACCCCATCATGGCTGGTTAGTTGAATCCAGGCGTATATTGATTGTGTCGATCCGGGTCATTGAGGCGATAGCAGATCGCTGGCGGTGCGACAGACGAAAGGCTGGGGGGCTAGCAGATATCCCAGAACGTTTGGAGGTGTGACATGAGCCAATATCAACGACTCTTTCTAATAGCCGGCCCCACCATGCGTCACACGCCGGCACTGCAGCGGGCCGTCGCCCTTGCCGAGGCCACGGGCGCAGCGCTGCATATCACGGTGTTAATCGAAGATTTCAACATCTTGGGTTTGATCCACGCCAGTGCGCGGTTTCGTGAGGCTTGCCAGCAAGAGAACGAAAAATGGCTCAACGATGAAGCCGATCTGATCCGTGGACGCGGAATCAA
Source organism: Pseudomonas sp. NPDC086112 (assembly GCF_044746425.1). Classification (NCBI taxonomy): domain Bacteria; kingdom Pseudomonadati; phylum Pseudomonadota; class Gammaproteobacteria; order Pseudomonadales; family Pseudomonadaceae; genus Pseudomonas; species Pseudomonas sp. NPDC086112. The sequence continues at coordinate 64,559 of NZ_JBIVCD010000015.1, forward strand.
CCTGAGTACCGAGGTGCTGTTCACTCGCGACGCGCTGCAAGAGATCCTTCAGCACGTGACAACAACGCAGGCGGATCTGGTGATCAAGGACGTGCAGCATGAGTCGGCGCTCAAACGCGTTTTCATCACGCCTCTGGATTGGCATCTGCTGCGTGAATGTCCGGTGCCCGTCCATCTGGTCAGCGAAGTCAGTTGCCCACTTCCACGCGTAATCGTGGCGGCCGTCGATCCGTCGCATCCAGAGACTCAGATCACTGGAATCAACGACCTGATCATCCAGGCTGCGAACGAATTGGCAACGCAATGCCATGCAGAAATGCATCTGCTGTATGCCTACGATCTATCGCAGACACATATATCCGATGCGGGCGCGGGTGCAGTGACGATGCCCGGCTTCAACAGCGACGTGCGCAAGTCTTTGCATAAGTCATTCATCGCATTGGCCGATCATTACGGCGTGCCCACCGAACGGCAGCACTTCGTTGCAGGGCCGCCAGGCAAAGCATTGGCCGATTTTGCAGCGCATCACCGGGCCGACGTGATCGTCATGGGCAATGCCCATCGCAAGGGGCTGGAAAAATGGGTGGGCAGTACCACGGAGCATGTTCTGTATCGGGTGCCCTGCAACATTCTCGCCGTCGCCGGGCAAGCGGATCAATGAATGGATCCGTTGTTAAGTGAGCTGGAAAGGGGGCCTCGGCGGCCGCCTCGGGATTTTTTCAGGGCGCGTGCCGAGATATCCCGGAAGGTGTCACTGTCGGTCGCCGCGAGCAGCTTTGCACCGTCCTTCATTGTGGCCATAAAGGTCACCTCGGTGTTTTTTCCGGCGAGCAGATAGCCGGCGATGGCGCCGACGGGACCGAGCAACATGGCACCCGCGAGCCCCAGGCCTATGGCGGACTTTATATTCTTATTCGAATCAGTGTTCTGAACGGTTAGATCTTTAAACTCCGAGACTGGGAAGCTGGTTCCAAGCCGGGGTTTGAGGGACGTTTTGAGGGTGATGGTTCCAAGGTGATATTCCCCGTCGCACTGCGGGAAGTCACCGGCGAGTACTATGATCTTTGCCATATGGAATGTTCTCTTGGAGCGATCATTTTTGGGTAGAACATTGCGCGCGCCCAAAGCCGAAACGTCAACGATCCGACGATGAGTGGCATCCATGAATTCGCGATATACAAGTGCCGATTCTGCAAAAGAATTTCATACTCAGACGTTCTCGGGGCGAAGGGTATTTCAGGAGCCCCGACCCGGCGCTGCGACATGGACGTTTTATAACGTTTAGCTCAAGCAGGCAGAGAGTGCGCTTTAATCCTCCGCTGGTTCGACAGGTTTAATCGCGACCAGAATCAAATGTTCGGCATCATCAACAGACCTTTCAGCCGAGAGGGTTTAACGGGGGATTAATGGACTTCTGGACCACCACGCAGGTATCGATTCTAGGGTTGGTTGAAGGGCTCACAGAGTTTTTGCCCATCTCCAGTACGGGACACCAGATTATTGCCGCGGACTTGCTCGACTTCGGCGGTGAGCGAGCCATGGCGTTCAATATCATCATCCAGTTGGGGGCTATTCTGGCGGTCGTCTGGGAGTTTCGTCGCAAGATTCTGGAGATCACTACCGGTTTGCCAACCCAGCGTAATGCGCAACGTTTCACTTTGAATTTGTTGATCGGTTTCTTGCCGGCGGTTGTTCTGGGTGTGATGTTCGCCGACAAAATCCATGAGTATCTTTTCAACCCGATCACCGTGGCCGTGGCGCTGGTGATAGGTGGAATCATCATGTTGTGGGCGGAGCAACGTGAGCATGTGGTGGTTATCGATCACGTTGATGAGATGCGCTGGACCGATGCCTTGAAAGTCGGTTGCGCACAATGCCTGGCGATGATCCCTGGCACTTCGCGCTCGGGATCGACGATTATCGGCGGCTTGCTGTTTGGCCTGTCACGCAAGACAGCAACCGAGTTTTCGTTCTTCCTGGCAATGCCAACGATGGTAGGCGCCGCGGTGTACTCGGGCTATAAGTACCGCGACCTGTTCCAGTCCGCAGACTTGCCGGTGTTTGCCTTGGGGTTTGTTGCCGCATTTCTCTTTGCGATGATTGCCGTGCGCGGTTTGCTCAAGTTCATCGCCAACCATAGTTATGCGGTGTTTGCCTGGTACCGGATTGCGTTCGGTTTGCTGATTCTGGCGACATGGTTTTTGGGTTGGATCGACTGGAATCATCTCTCGGAAGGGGCGTAGGTTTTCCTGGGTTTTGTGGCGAGCGAACTTGCTCGCGTTGGGCTGCGTAGCGGCCCCAAAAATCTGCCAACCGATTTTTGTGAGTGCTACGCACTCAAACGGGAGCAAGCTCCCTCGCCACAGGTTCTTTTACTCAAGCCGCTGAGTGGACTAAATCTTGTTAACCCCTGCCAGTGGCAGGCTGATGTGCTGTTCACGCTGCAGGAAATTCATCATCAACAGCACCCGTTCCTCGCCGTCCATGGCTAGGAACACCGCCTCAAGATCGGAGAACGGACCTTCAGTGATGCGCACCGTATCTCCGTGCCTCAACAACGTTGTCACGATCGCCTGACTGTCTCGCTCCTGGAGCTCGTCGATCAGCGCATCGCGGATCGGCAGTGGCTGACCGCCGAACCCGACGACTCGCGAAACACCGCGGGTCGAGCGCAGCGGACCCCAACTGTCCTGAAGGCTCAGTTGAATAAACAGATAGCCCGGAAACAACGACTCGCTGATCACTCGACGCTGCCCGCGCAAAACGCGTTCGCGCCGGTAGGTCGAGCGAAAACAGGCATAGCCCTGACGCTGTAAATGTTCTTCGGCGCGCTCATCCTGTTTGGGTTTGCACTGAAGCAGATACCAGGCTTTGGCGGTGTGCTCTGCAATCGCGTTCATTTAAATGCCTCCTCTGCGTCGATCTGCTTCAGCACTTCGGCGGTTTTGTGCTGCATGAGCGAGCTGTCGCCGCGGCTTTCCACGGTCAGGCACGTCACGCCATCATCGTCCAGAAGACGCAAGCTGAGACGCCAGTCGGCAAAGACCAGGTTCAGCCCATCGCTCTCGTCGATGTCGAGGGCATCGGCGGCGTAACGCTGCCTGATGCTCGCCATTAACGCCGGACCATCCTTGACGTGACGGCGGATTTCCCCGGAGGAGGGGAAGGCACCGATGCGTTCCACCAGCAGCACCGGCTGTTTCTGCACTCGGGGAAAAATCAGCTCCGACGCGTAGGCGCGCACGATGAGGTACGCGAGGTTGTTTTTAAGGTCAGCGCCATACGGGCGGCGACTGTCACCTGCCTTGAAACCGCTCAATGTCTTCATAGAGGCTTCGTCCATAGGGTAATAAAGACCAAAAAATCAATTCGATAACGCACACGTTTGTCAGGGTTCAGCGCCGTCACAAGGTGTTCTGATGCAGGTGCTCGAAACAGAAGTTGGTGGCTTCGATGTAACCTTCAGCGCCGCCGCAATCGAAGCGTTGGCCCTTGAACTTGTAAGCCAGCACGCAGCCATTTTGGGCCTGCTTCATCAAGGCGTCGGTGATCTGGATTTCACCGCCCTTGCCAGGCTCGGTGTCAGCGATCAGATCGAAGATATCGGGGGTCAGAATGTACCGGCCGATAATGGCCAGGTTGGATGGGGCGTCTTCCGGGCGGGGCTTTTCGACCATGCTGTTGACCCGGTAAATACCCTCGCGAATCAGCTCGCCGGCAATCACGCCGTACTTCTGAGTCTGCTCACGGGGCACTTCCTGAATGGCCACGATCGAGCAGCGGAACTGCTGATAGAGCTTGATCATTTGCGCCAGTACGCCATCGCCCTCAAGGTTCAGGCACAGGTCGTCGGCCAACACCACGGCGAATGGCTCATCACCGATCAACGAACGACCGCTGAGAATCGCGTGACCCAGGCCCTTCATCTCTACCTGACGGGTATAGGAAAAAGTGCAGGTATCGATCAGCTCTCGAGTGCCTTCCAGGTACCGCTCTTTATCGGTGCCACGAATCTGGTGTTCGAGCTCGAAGCTGACATCGAAATGATCCTCCAGCGCTCGTTTGCCCCGGCCGGTGACGATGGCCATATGTTGCAGGCCGGCGTCACGCGCTTCCTCGACGGCGTACTGGATCAGCGGCTTATTGACGATCGGCAGCATCTCCTTCGGCATGGCCTTGGTGGCGGGCAAAAAGCGGGTCCCATAGCCGGCAGCGGGGAATAGGCATTTACGAATCATGGAAGCGTCCTTGAAAGTAGACAGATGGAATGGCTAATGGCAGTAGGAAAAGTTCGACGGGTTGTCGGAACCGATAACGCTGGAGAGTGCGGGCTCTAAATGGCTCGATCACTCGAGAAAAATGTTGGCAACGCTGCAGGGGTAGCGAAAGGCCAGTACGCCATGTTTCTCGCAAGGCGCAGGCAGAGAGAAAGATCGCGCGGTCGCTTGGTCGGCGAGCATGTCTGGTTGTTCCACTGCATGCTTCTGACGCAACCCGCTGTAAACAAAGTTATTGCCCAAGGCATCTCTTACCCAACTTCTAACCGAATGTCTGACGCCCTGGCAATGCACTAACGGAACAGCTATATATTAGCTACTCGCTATTTCGGTGTAATTTAGATTGAACGCTCGCGGGAAAACGACAATTGTTAGAAATTGTCTGGATAAATTTCCGAACTGTTATATTCAGCGTTCAAAGAGCGAAATGTTATTTTTTGTCTGAAGAAAAAGTTGGGGGCTGTTCAAGCGTCATGGTAATAAATACGCACTGATGGTTTGAAAGTTTCAGCTGCAGTTACTGGGGTTATACATACCCGGATTCATTCGTAGTTTAAAGCTCTTATGTTCGGCAAGTGCTATGTCACCGCCAATGTTGACAAGACGGGGAATGTTATCTTGCTAAAAAGGGTTTTGATTGTCTGCGTCGGCAATATTTGCCGCAGTCCCACCGCGGAGCATCTGCTGCGCGGGGCACTCGTTCATTCCGATATCGAGGTCAGTTCGGCTGGTCTCGCTGCCTTGGTGGGCAAACCCATCGAGTCGACGGCACACGCCGTACTCACCGAGCATGGTCATCTGCCCCATGAGCACCAGGCCGTTCAGCTCACCTCTCAAGCCGTCAGTGAGGCGGACTTGATTCTGGTGATGGAGCGGCGGCATGTCAGCGGCGTACTCAACATTGCCCCTGAAGCGCGAGGCAAAGTGTTGCTATTGGGCAAATGGCAAGACGATCGCGAAATCAGCGACCCCTACCGTCAAGGCAAACCTGCATTTGTGCACGCTTATGCGTTGATCGAAGAAGCCGTACTCGCATGGGCACAGCGCCTGGCGCGCTGATGGCCACTCCTTTTTGAATCGTAATACAGGCAAAGAATCCGACTTATGCAGCAAGCACCGGTAGTTAACGTGCGGGACGACGACAATGACGAGATTGATCTTCTCGGCTTGTTTGGAACACTCATCGACCATAAATGGCTGATTGCCGCGGTAACCGGCGCCTTCATGGTGGCTGGGGCCGCGTACGCGGTGCTTGCGACCCCGGTATACCAAGCGAATGCGCTGTTGCAGGTTGAAGCGAAAAAGAACGATTTGTTGGGTTTCTCCGATGTCAGCAGCATGTTGGGAAAAGAGTCGCCTTCGGCGACCGAGATCGAACTGATCAAGTCTCGTGCGGTGATTGGTAAGACGGTCGATGAGCTGAAACTGGCTATTATTGTAGAGCCCAGTTACTTCCCCATTTTTGGCGAGTTCGTTGCGCGTCGATTTAAAAACGCCAACCCCGCTGAAGTAGCCAGCCCTTGGTTGGGTATGACGAGTTACGCCTGGGGTGGTGAGTCGTTAAAAATAGCTCGCCTTGACCTGCCACAAGATAAGTTAGCCAAAAAACTGACCTTCATCGCCGGTGAAAAAGGGGCTTTCCAACTGTTCGATGAAGCTGACGAGCTTTTGGTTGAAGGACAAGCTGGAGAGGCTGTCGATCAACGCGGCGTCAAACTGTTTGTTGAAGAGTTGCGAGCCAACCCTGGAACCCGGTTTCGGATTGTGCGCAAACCGCGATTGACCAGCATTCTGGATTATCAGGAAGCGCTGGATGTCATCGAGCGTGGGAAAGAGTCGGGCATCATTGGGTTGGCGTTAGAGAGTACCGAGCCAGAATTGGCGGTAAAAATCCTCAATAAGATTTCCGAACTCTATGTCGAGCAGAACGTACAACGGACTTCTGCCGAGGCCGCTCAAAGTCTGGAATTTCTGAAAGAACAGCTGCCTCAGGTCAAAAATGATCTGGAGAGGGCCGGCAATGCGCTCAATTCGTACCAGACACGCACCAAATCTGTGGATATCAGCCTGGAAACCAAAGCGATTCTGGACCAGATCGTGTCGCTGGATACAGCCATCTCCCAGCTAAAACTCCAACAAGCCGAGATGGACAGAAAATTCACCCGTCAACACCCGGCCTATCGTGCGCTGCTCGCTCAGATCGCTGAACTGAGTAGCAAGCAACAGCGTCTGGCAGAAAAGGTCCAAGACCTTCCTTCGACCCAGCAAGAACTGCTAAGCCTGACTCGCGACGTCGAAGTAGGTACAGCAATCTATACGCAGCTTCTGAATAAATCCCAGGAGCTTGATGTAATGCGCGCCGGGACTGTGGGCAACGTGCGGTTGATCGATACGGCGGATGTGAACCTGATCAAGCCGATCAAACCCAAAAAAGTCCTGATTGTTCTGATTGCCACCTTTATTGGCGGGTTCCTGGCAGTGCTGCTGGTTCTGCTGCGCAAGGCAATGAATCGTGGCTTGGAAAGCCCGGAAGCCATTGAGCAACTTGGCCTCCCTGTATACGCCTCGATTCCGTACAGCACACTGCAGAAAAATGCAGATGAAAAAAATACGCGAGGAGGGAAGCGTTCTGGCAACGGCATCTCATTGCTAGCCGTTAATCACCCTACCGATCTGGCTGTTGAAGCGCTTCGCAGTTTACGTACCAGTCTGCATTTTGCGATGCATGAAGCTGACAACAATCGCCTGATGATTTCCGGTCCCAGCCCGCAAGTCGGTAAAACCTTTGTATCGGTCAACCTGGCAGCAGTGATCGCCCAAACAGGGCAGCGAGTCTTGCTGATCGACGTCGATATGCGTAAGGGCTATATCCACAAAGTCATGAACTTACACAGTACAAACGGACTCTCCGACGTCTTGGCCAGACGCTGCGATCTGAAAACTGCTATTCACAAAACTGACATCGAAAATTTTGACTTCATCAGCCGTGGGCAGATACCGCCTAATCCTTCAGAACTGTTAATGCATCAAAACTTTAGCGAACTGTTGTCGCAGGTCAGCGAAATGTATGACTTGATCATTCTGGATACTCCTCCGTTATTGGCGGTGACCGATGCGGCGATTGTTGGCAGGCAGTCAGGCACAAATCTGATTGTTGCGCGCTTCGGTTTTAATCCTTCCAGAGAAATAGAACTGACCATTCGCCGGTTCGCTCAAAACGGAATCAAGTTGAAAGGTGCGATTTTCAACGGGGTAGAAAAGCGGGCTTCAGCAAAATATGGATATGGTGCTTATGGTTATTACAACTACGAGTATCAATCAGATAATAGTTGATCCGGAGCTGCCGAGGCTTTAAATTTTAGACTGAGCGTTTTGATTAGATAAGGTATTCGCTCTGGATCTCCGAGCTTATACCTATGTTGGCCGACAAGAAATACATCGTGTTCTCAGGGAATTGACTATAAATCCTGGGGCGGTAGCGTGGGATTTTCAAAAAAACTGAAGAAAAGCCTGTTTCTCAGATTTAGATAGTTTGGAATGGGTATTTAGTTTCAAGTGGCTCCTCCTGATAGATATTTGAGAAAAAGATGGCCATGGCAAATAAACAGGAATTCTACGTAGAACTGGAATCTATTCGAGGGCTGATGGCGTGGTGGGTCGTTTTTGGTCACTTGTATTCCTGCTTTCGTCAAGCGATCGGCGACGTACCTCACATTATTAATGTGGTTTTGTTGGCAACGGCTATTCCAGTAGATATTTTCATCTGTCTAAGCGGCTTTTTTATCGCCAAAGCCCTGAGCGGGAAAAGTAGCGACTATAAGTCCTATATTATTCGCCGCGCTTTCAGAATCATTCCAATTTATCTGCTTGCCATGCTCCTGGCTGCTTTGCTGTTTAATGAGAGGATGAGTGTTCGCATGGATATGCCATGGAACACGCCTGGGCAAATAGCAGCGGTCGAGGGATATTGGACGAGCATCACAGGCAATGTGGCTGCTTACTTACTGCCTTGTTTAATGTTGCTTCAAGGGATGATTCCGGACCAGGTATTACCTCATGCAGGGGATGCCTTTTTAGCTCCGGCATGGAGCTTGACACTGGAATGGCAATTTTATCTGATCGCGCCTTTTTTAGTAGGTGGCTTTTTGCTTAAGCGCGGGAAAGAACTGCTCGTTGCGTCAAGTTTGCTTGCTCTGCTGCTCCTGACGCACTCTGGTCTGACATTCTCCTACGGCAGTTTCATTCTTATAAAGTTACCTGTTTTTATCATAGGCATGCTAACCCACGATATGATTCGCCGTGATGAGGGTGAACTGAAGAATGGTTTTTTGATTATTCTCATCGTCTTGGGAATAGGCCTGATTACCCGATCCTTTGCCAATTTTGCCTCAATCACCTTATGGTCTGTGTTGGCGATCGTATTCAAACTGAACGGCCGATTCAGGCAGCCTTGGATCACAAGAATATTGGAACTGTCTAAAGCTCCACTCAGGAATAAGGTGCTCGTCAAACTGGGTGTGCTGTCGTACTCCACGTATCTGATCCATATCTTGATTATCGACGCCGTGCTAATCGTCGCGAGAGCGTTCGGTTATCTGAGCAGTGACTTGGTTGCGCTCTTTATTGCGTTTTCAATAGCGCTCACTTACGCAACCTCATCGTTGGTTCACCGGTATGTCGAGATACCATTTATTGATATCGGTAAAAGAATAGCCACGACAGTCTATTCTCGAGAACTAAAATGCCAGTAAGGGTCCTTGTCAACTATTTGCTTTTTCCGTTGCTCCTCGTGGCAACGGCCTTCAACCTGAGGTATCGATTGACGGGAGCTGAGATACACCTTGGGGGCGCGGAGCTTTCCATTGCACCCTACGATATTTTTCTTTTTCTGATACTTGTATCCATCATTTTTTTCAGTAAACAAATCAACCTGGAAAAGATCAAGATTGACCGGATCACGGCGATAGCAATTTTTTTTGTCGTATTGTCTTCTGTGTCGATCATCAACTCGGAAGCAGTGAGCTTCACCATATATGAGATTTTTCGGCACTGGAAGATCATCGTGCTGTTTCTTGTGGTGAGATCGGTCTTCCAGGATGGCAAATCCATGGAAAAATTCACCAAGGTTGCCGCGTTATTGATAATCTTCGAAACATTGTATGCGGCGTATCAACTAGCGACCGGCGATGTCACGGAGGATGCTCAACAAGTTAAAGAGCTTTTCGTAGAGAACGGAATCACCAGGGTCACGGGTACCTTAAGACATCCGGCCTTGCTGTCGCTGTTTACGGTATTGTTATTGCCGTTCTGTGTCTATGGGGCGGTAAATGGAAAGGGCCGACTGCTGTATATTGGTGCAATAGCAGCGGGCTTTGTTGTCATTTGCTTAACCTACTCAAGAACTCAAATTGTGTTGTATTTCTTTGTAGTGGGGCTGTGCCTTTTTTACTTTAAACGTCCAAATGGAAGTTCCATTTTAAGAAACAAAAAAATAATCTATACCTCCGTGATGTTTTCTTTAGTGATTATGGCAGGTGCTATTTACAATCTTGAAAATCTCTATGCAAGATTTTTTGATGCGCCTGAGTCAAGTACAACCTCAAGACTGATTTTGGCAAAAATTGCGCTCAATATGTTTGTGGAGCATCCGCTCATCGGTGTGGGCTGGAATAATTTTGTAGATGTCATGGAGCAGTATGATGAGTTTGGTGCGTCTAAAAGCTTTAGATATCCGGCTCACAATATGTACTTGCTGGTCATGGCCGAGACGGGGCTGATAGGGATTGTCAGCTATTTAGCCCTCATATTTGGAATCTACAAGATTCATAAAAATACGATCAAGAGAGGCGGTGATGTTTCGGTTAACAATGCGTCGGCCGCCGCGCTGGTTTCTATCATTGCGATACTAATAACCGGTATCCAGGGTTGGTCATTCCGAGCGGATAGCATACAGGCAATTATCTGGATAAATTTCGGAATCATCTGCGCCCTTAATGATAGAGCGAAACGACATGCTTAGAAGTGCTTTTTTGTGTGTCATGCTTTTGACAGGTGCTTTTAATGCTCAGGCATTGACCCGAAGCGTTCACGACTACAAGGTGGACATGGCGTTGCGAGGGTTCAATATTGATTTGAATTTAAGTGAGCAGGACTTTAAGCATTTAGATGATCTAAATGTGAATGCAGTACGTGTTGCGTTTGCATCACATCCATTGTTTGATGAAGTAGGTGGGTTGGACAGTACAGCAGTCGCTGTGCTTGATCGTTATATTCGGTATGCAAAAAAGTACAATATTCTGCTTCTGATTGATGTTCATACCTTTCCCGGTAACGTCAAAAAATACTCGGGTTCGATGGGCGATGAGTATTGGCGTAACGCTGATCTGAGGCGTGCGCTGATAAAAAGCTATGCGCAATTGGCAGGGAAGTTTAAAGACGAAAGCATTGTCATAGGCTATGACATTGTGAACGAACCGGCGCAGGCTGAGCTTGCGCAATACCTTGATTTTTTAAAGCAGGTATCAGAAACGATACTGGCGATCTCGCCGGGTAAACTGGTGTTGATCCAGCCTCGCATCACTATTCAACCGAATGGAATTCCTAATGGGCAGCGCTCCAACTGGAGTGAAATCACCCATCTGATTGATGACAAGCAAGTAATAGGCAGTCTGCATTATTACGATCCTGGGGATTTTACTCACCAGGGCGTTCATGAGTTTCCTGTCAACCAGAGACTGCCATTTTTGCTGAGAAGTGAAAAGAGCTTGAGGTTATATTTTAGAAAAACCCTGTCCCGGGTTTTAAACCACCCTGGGCCAGTGATAGTGGGTGAGTTCAGTGTGTCGAATTATAGTCCCGCGGATGACTCCGATTTGTACATGAATACGCTGTTGGATCTGTTTGAGCGCAAGGGTTGGAGTTGGTTTTATCACTCTTATAAAGAGGCTGATATCTGGAACCCCGAGTTGTCGTTGACAAAAAGAGGTTTAGCCCCTGATACCGCGTCTAAAAAATACTTGCTGTTGAAGGCGCACTTTAAATTGAATGACCGATTTCAGGCCGCTGACTAATCGCGAGCAGGACATTTTCCTTGAAAGCAATACAATTGTTGATCTCATCGTTTGGGGCTGCGGCTGCGACTTTTTTACTTCAAGTCATACTCAGTCGAACCTTGGACGCGGCCAGTTTTGGCCTTATATCATTTTCCAACGCAATTACTATAACGCTGGGGGCACTGGCGTTCAGTGGCATCAATAGTTTGTTGTTAAGGCGTGTCAGTCGGTCACCGTCTGAATATACCGGGTACATGCAAATTGCCTACGTTTGCCTGTTGATCAATACCTTGGGTGCCTATGTCATCAGCATGGCGCTGTTGTACGGAGCAGGCATAGATCTTTTGCAGTCGGTGTTGCTGGCGACAGGAGTGGTGGCACTGTCTTCTCAAGCGATTGTAATCACTCAAGGTCAACTCAAGAGCAGTCCCCTGCGGATTTCGTTTGGCCAGGTGGTGGTGCCGCTTTCAAGGATATTGTTGGTTGCGGCAATTTTTTATTCGCTGGTCCCGAGTTTTACCACCGCTGCGGCAGCCTTGGGGGCCGCTAATATTCTTTGCTTGGTGCTGTGTGTTGCTTTAATAACCCGGCACGGAAAAGCAGCAGGTTTAAAGATTAGAGATTTTTTGAAGGACTCCATTAAGTATTCGTTGAATGGCGCTCTCAATATAGCTCAGTTGCAGATCCCGATCTCTTTGTTAGGGGTGATCTATGGCTCTACCTATTCTGGATACCTTGCGATTTGCAATACCTTGCTCACGGCGCTCTATATTGCGCCTAATACGGTATTCAATACCTATTTAATAAAAAAATACCATGCGCTTTCGATTGCGGAAAAATCCATACCCATCAAGCACTCATTGTATTCATTTGCAGTGGGAGCTGTTTTTGCGGCGGGCTTGAGTTTCTATTCTCGAGAGCTTATTCATTTGCTGTTTGGCGGTGAATATGATTACGCGGCGCAGGTATTGCAAATAGCGGCACTGTCTATTCCGTTCAGGTTTTTCGCAACTCCATTTGGCGCTGCATTATTGAGCGAGGAGTGGGTGAGTAAAAAGATCCTGGTCGCCAGTGTCGGGATGGCGCTACAAGTCGGTTTGTTTGTCTTGTTAATGCAGTTTGAAGCAAAAGGTATTGGTGCCAGTATTGTGGCTAGCGAGTTCTTCATAGCTGTTTCGTACTATATTCTTTATAGAAAGAGCGTGAGTGTATGAACGTTTCTATTATCGGGTATTACGGAGATAACTTCGGTGATCTTCTGATGCTGAAGTCGCTTCTGTCTTTGAAGAAGCCTGGTTTGGCATTTACCGTATTGACTTACGGGGATGCTGGATCGCTCCGGAAACAAAGATTTATTAGCGATAATGATGTGAGCGTGGTGGAGCTTAATAAAGCTAACGCGTTGACCGCCTACAGAAATGTAATGAAAAGTTCTGCGATCATTTGGGGCGGTGGAACTTGCTTCATGGATGAGGGCGGGACTGGCGGGATAAAGTACATGGCGCTGGGTCGCTTGTTCGGCGCGAGTGTTATCTATGCAGGTATTGGGATAGATAACCATAAGAAACTGAAGACACGGCTGATTTTGTTTTTTGCAACTGTAATAGCTAAAGCATTTTACATTAGAGATTCGGCTTCGTTACAGGCCGTTAAAAAAATAAATCCCTGGCTGCGCTCCGGAAAAATAAAACAGTCTGTGGACTTGGCTTATGCGCTCGATATAGACGATGCGCAAGGGGCCAGTGCTATGGCTGGCACGGATGATTACATCATCGTGTGCCTGCGTGATCTTGAAGGTTATGGCGAACAATCCAGTACCGATATCTATAGGCAGTTGCTTGGCGTTTCGATCAAGGCATGTAGAACGTTGGGTATTAATAAGGTAGGCGTACTGAATGCGGACGCTGAAGTCGATGCGGGGGTATCACTGTTTGCCGAGCGTGAGTTGGAAGATTGCGGATTCTCGGTATTTAAGATTCCTGGCAGTGATATTGATCTGTCCATAGACTGTATAAAAAAGGCCAAGCATGTGGTCAGTGCCCGATTGCACCCTGCAGTGGTTGCTTACTCCGTAGGAACGCCGTTCTCTTTATACAATTATTCAGACAAGAATAAAAAATTTACCGCTGAGACGCACACCGATGAGTGTTTGATTCACAGGGGGGCGATAAACGGATTTGTACCTCAATATCAGATCGGTACTGCAAGTAAAAAAAGCGTGCAGAGACAGTTGGCGCAGTCGACTGTTCACGAAATATATCAGTTGTTAAAGTGAACTGAATAAGGATTTTCTTCATGGCTCATTTGAATTATTTCATAATTGAACCAGTGGGCGGGCACGGTGGAATGAATTATTACAATACCGGCCTCGGACAAGGTTTGGTTCTGAATAATGCCTGCGTACATCTCTATACTTGTCCTGAGTCGCAGGAGCAAAGCTCGAATAATTTTACGATAAACAAGTTCTTCAAAGGGGTCTACGGCAAGTCCAATAAAATTGTCAGGCTGATCCGGTTCGTTACGGCCTTGACGAGATCCATAATTGATATAAAGAAAAAAGGCGGAAAAATTTGCCATCTGCATTTTTTTCAATATTCATTGCTCGAATTTATAACGTGTAAACTTTTGAGGTTTAGTGGGATAAAGATAGTCGCAACGGTTCACGATGTTGAATCGTTTTCGGGGAGTTCTCTAACAAGAACCCATACCTCTATATTGAAGGCGCCGGAGGAGTTTATTGTTCATAACGAGTTCTCTCGGCAAGAGTTGCGCTCGGTGATTTCGGCGCAGGGGATCGATAAGAAAATAGCTATTATTCCTCATGGTAACTATCTGCCATTTGTGAAAAGGCGGGAGACGGTTTTGTCTCGCCAGCACTTATCACTGCCTGTCGATAAAAAGCTCATACTTTTCTTTGGTCAGATAAAAAAGGTTAAGGGGCTGGATGTTCTTTTGAGTGCGATGGAGATCGTGTCAAAGCACGAACCTGATGCCGTGTTGCTAATCGCCGGTAAGGTGTGGAAAGACTCGTTTCAGCATTATGAAGAACTCATAAAATCAAAAAACATCTCGAGGGTCGTGATTCCGCACATTCACTATATCAATGACGAGGACGTCGACTTTTATTACTCCTCTGCTGATGTCGTGGTCCTGCCCTATAAAAAGATCTACCAAAGCGGCGTGCTGCTAATGGCGATGTCGTATGGCTGTATTACGGTGTCTTCACGTTTGCCAGCCATGATTGAAGTCGTGGACGACAATCGAAATGGCTTTCTGTTTGAAACGGATAACCCACAGGATTTGGCTCGGCAAATACTCGCAGCCCTGAGCTCAAGTTCCGCAGAGGATATTTCGTTTAACGCCCGAGCCGCAATGATAGAAAATCATGATTGGAAGCGCGTAGCGCGTCAGCACATTAAGGTATTTGAAACTTATGAATAGGCACTTGTTGATTCTAGGGATAAGAGGCATTCCGGCACAGCATGGCGGCTTTGAAACATTTGCCGAAAAATTGGCGGTCTACCTTAAGGAAAGGGGCTGGCGAATCACCGTTTATTGCCAAGAAAGTGGCAGTGGTGCAATAACCGAAACCGAATGGCGGGGTATTCGCCGCGTTCACATACCTGTCTCCAGAGAGGGCGCGCTGGGCACCGTTATTTTTGATTTCAAGGCTGTTCGCCATGCATTGGGTGAAAAAGGGTTGTTCTTGACGTTGGGGTACAACACCGCCATTTTTAATCTGCTGCAACGTGCAAAAGGCCAGACCAATATAATAAATATGGACGGTATTGAGTGGCGTAGAGAGAAGTGGGGACCCATTGCCAAGACCTGGTTCTGGATGAATGAGCGATTGGGTTGTTGGATAGGCAATCATTTGGTCGCCGACCATCCGAAGATAAAAGATCACCTCGCTACACGAGTCAGAGGCGATAAGATCACTATGATTCCCTACGGTGGTGATGAAGTTAAATCGGCGTCTGTCGAAGTGTTAGCGGGTTTCGGGCTAGAACCAAAAAACTTCTCTATTATTATTGCCAGACCCGAACCGGAAAACTCTTTTTTCGAGATGGTCGATGCGTTTAGTTCTTCGGTAAGGAATCATAAACTTGTCGTGCTTGGGAACTTCACACCGAACACGAACGAATATCACAAGAAGGTGATGGACGCGGCAAGTGATGAAGTGATATTCCCAGGTGCTATTTACGATTCGAACGTCGTTCAGGCGTTCAGGTATTTCAGTCGTTTCTACCTCCATGGGCATCGAGTTGGCGGAACCAATCCCTCGTTGGTCGAGGCGTTGGGTGCTGGCTGCGCAATTATTGCTCACGATAATCCATTTAATCGTTGGGTAGTGGGTGAGGGCGCAGCTTACTTCTCGGACAAGCAATCTCTTTCTCGCCTCTTGGATGAATCGCTGGCCGATGAACAAAAAATTGCGGATATGAAAAAAGCCGGCGCCGCAAGATTTGTCGAGTGTTTCAAATGGGAAAAAGTGTTGAGTGCGTATGAGCAGCTTTTCATTGAATGGCGACCCTCATAAGTCATCCATTACTTCGATCTAATCCAGGCTGTTACTTTTCGATGAGGTGCTAAATGATTCCGGTTATTTTATCTGGAGGCTCTGGTTCGCGCCTATGGCCGCTTTCGCGACAACTGAACCCCAAACAATTCCTGTCGTTAATAGATACCAATCTCTCTTTACTGCAGGCCACGATTCAGAGACTTGATGGCTTGGAGATACAGACCCCTAGGCTCATCTGTAACGAAGAGCATCGGTTTCTGGCCGCTGAACAGTTGCGAAAGCTGGGCATGGAGAGTGCAAATATCCTACTTGAGCCCGTAGGCCGTAATACTGCGCCAGCGGTTGCTCTGGCCGCACTGCAAGCCACGGTCGAAGGTCAGGATCCGATGCTGCTGATTTTGCCGGCGGATCACACAATTAAAGATATCGATGCTTTCCAGGAGGCCATCAAGGTCGCTCTTGCGCTGGCAATGGAAGGGAAGCTAGTGACCTTCGCGATAGTGCCCACCTATCCCGAAACGGGGTATGGCTATATTGAGAAGGGTGACGAAATCGGCGGCGGTTTCAGAGTGAACCGTTTTGTCGAGAAACCCGACCTGGCAACAGCTCAAGAATATGTGCTCACGAAGAATTTTTTCTGGAACAGCGGCATGTTTCTGTTTCGCGCAAGTCGTTATCTGGAAGAGTTGCAAAAGTTCCGGCCTGACATTTTATCTGCTTGTATTGAGGCCTTGGGGAATGGTTCGCAGGATTTGAATTTTACTCGGGTTGACCGGGCTTTGTTTTCTGCATGCCCCGAGGACTCTATCGATTACGCCGTAATGGAAAAAACCGCCGATGCGGTGATGGTCCCAATGAATGCCGGATGGAGTGACATTGGCTCTTGGTCTGCGCTCGCTGATGCCTTTGCAAAAGATGCTGACGGTAACGTGCTCAAGGGGGACGTCATCGCCGAGAACACGTCCAATACCTATGTTCACGCCAATAGCCGTTTGATCGCGACTATCGGCGTCGAAGGGTTGGTCATCGTTGAAACCAACGACGCCATTCTGGTTGCTCGCAAGGATCAAGTACAAGACGTTAAGAAAGTAGTGGAACGGCTCAAGCAATCCGATCGCCACGAATACTCAAACCACAGAGAAGTTTATCGTCCGTGGGGCATGTATGACTCGATAGATAAAGGCACTCGCTATCAAGTGAAACGTATCACGGTTCAACCGGGGGCGAAGTTGTCTGTGCAGATGCATCACCACCGCGCCGAGCACTGGATCGTCGTGAGCGGTACGGCCAAGGTGACCAACGGTGAGCAGACTTATCTGGTTTCCGAGAATCAGTCTACTTACATTCCTATCGGTCAAGTACATGCACTTGAGAACCCGGGTGTCATTCCTCTGGAACTGATCGAGGTTCAGTCGGGATCCTATTTAGGCGAGAACGACATCGTGCGGTTTGAAGATAAATACGGCAGGGCGTGAACCGCACCATCCAAGGGGTTAACCAACAGCGGTGCGGGCACCGATTTAATCTTTTATCTTGCCGTCAGGATCTCCACTCATGTTTAAAAAAATCCTCGTTACCGGTGGGTCCGGTTTCATTGGATCAGCCGTGGTACGCCACCTGATAAGTGATACCACGTGTAGGGTCGCGAACGTTGACAAACTGACTTACGCGGGCAATTCCGACTCCCTGTCCAGCATTGCCGAGTCGTCGCGTTATCACTTCTTCAACGTTGATATCTGTGACGCTCAGGCGCTGGACCAAGTATTCAAGATGTTCCAACCGGATGCAGTCATGCACCTGGCTGCGGAGTCCCATGTCGATCGTTCCATCGACGGTCCCGCGGATTTTATCCAGACCAATATTGTTGGGACCTATACCTTGCTTGAGGCGGCCCGACGTTATTGGAACGGGCTGGCAGAGGAGGCTAAACAGGCTTTTCGCTTCCACCATATTTCTACGGATGAGGTGTATGGCGACCTAGAGGGCACCGATAGTCTGTTCAGCGAAACCACGCCTTATGCGCCAAGTTCACCCTATTCGGCGTCCAAAGCCAGTTCGGATCACCTGGTTCGAGCCTGGCAACGCACTTATGGTCTACCGGTGCTGGTGACCAATTGCTCGAATAATTACGGCCCTTATCACTTCCCCGAGAAGTTGATTCCCCACGTGATTCTGAATGCCATCCACGGCCGACCTCTGCCGATCTATGGCGATGGTTTGCAGATTCGCGACTGGTTGTTTGTAGAAGATCACGCCCGCGCCCTATGCGAGGTTGTGAGTCGGGGCAAGGTCGGCGAGACCTACAACATCGGCGGCCATAACGAGAAAACCAATCTTGAGGTCGTGGAAACCTTGTGTGATCTGCTCGAAGAGTTGGCGCCCAACAAGCCAGTGGGTGTCGATCGTTATCGCGAGCTGATTACGTTCGTCAAGGATCGGCCGGGGCATGATCTTCGTTACGCCATCGATGCGGGCAA
Organism: Pseudomonas sp. NPDC086112; assembly: GCF_044746425.1. NCBI lineage: Bacteria > Pseudomonadati > Pseudomonadota > Gammaproteobacteria > Pseudomonadales > Pseudomonadaceae > Pseudomonas > Pseudomonas sp. NPDC086112. Next base: position 82,887 of record NZ_JBIVCD010000015.1, read on the forward strand.
GATCGAGCGCGAACTCGGTTGGCGACCGCAGGAAACCTTTGAGAGCGGTATACGCAAAACAGTTCAGTGGTACCTGGATAATCAAGGGTGGTGGCAACGAGTCCTTAACGGTGAGTACCGCCCGGAGCGTCTTGGCCATATCGGTTGAACCATTCAAACCCTGCCTCTATTCAACTCTGAAGGGAATCCTCATATGAAAGGCATTATTTTGGCGGGAGGCTCCGGCACCCGCTTGCATCCTATTACCCGTGGTGTATCCAAACAGCTGCTGCCGGTCTACGACAAGCCGATGATTTATTATCCGCTGTCGGTATTAATGCTGGCGGGCATTCGCGAGATATTGATTATTTCCACGCCGCAGGACTTGCCCAACTTCCAGAACCTGTTGGGTGATGGCTCTTCTTTCGGCATTGAACTCAGTTATGCCGAACAACCTTCTCCCGATGGTCTGGCCCAGGCCTTCCTGATTGGCGAGGATTTTATCGGCGACAGTAATGTGGCGCTGATTCTGGGCGACAACATCTTCTACGGTTATGGCTTCAGCGCCTTGTTGCGCGAAGCGTCACAACGACAGGCCGGTGCCACCGTCTTCGGTTATCGAGTCAGCGACCCGGAGCGTTTTGGCGTTGTCGAGTTCGACGATAACGGCAAGGCGATCTCGATCGAAGAGAAGCCAAAACATCCGAAGTCCGACCATGCTGTCACCGGCTTGTATTTCTACGATAAAGACGTTGTGAGCATTGCAAAGCAAGTCAAACCTTCGATCCGCGGCGAGCTCGAAATCACGGACGTGAACAACGCCTACCTGGAGCGCGGAGATCTGCACGTCAGCGTGCTGGGGCGTGGTTTTGCCTGGCTGGACACCGGGACCCATGATTCGTTGATGGAGGCCGGGCATTTCGTCCAGACCATCGAAGCGCGTCAGGGCTTGAAAGTGGCTTGTCTGGAGGAGGTGGCGTACCACCAGGGTTGGTTGTCGGCCGCGGAACTCGATAAACAAGCCACCGCGTTACACAAAACCGGTTACGGCCAATATCTGGCACGGGTGCTGAATACGGAGCCCGCAAAATGAATGTCATCAATACCCGGCTGCCCGGTGTACTGATCATCGAGCCTAAAATCTTCGGCGATGCCCGCGGGTTCTTTCTCGAGAGCTACCACCAGCAGCGTTATCGCGACGCCGGCATCGAATTGCCTTTCGTCCAGGACAATCACTCGCGCTCGCAGTATGGCGTGTTGCGTGGTTTGCACTTCCAAAAGACCCGGCCCCAAGGCAAGTTGGTGCGGGTCACCCAAGGTGCGGTGTACGACGTGGTAGTGGACATCAATCCCCAATCCCCCACCTGTGGTGAACATGTGGGCGTCAAGTTGACCGCCGACAACCATCTTCAGCTTTGGGTGCCGCCGGGTTATGCCCATGGTTTCTGTGTGCTCAGTGATACCGCTGATTTTCAATACAAATGCACCGATCTGTATTACCCCGAGGACGAGGGTGGTCTGCTCTGGAATGACCCGGAGCTGGACATTGCCTGGCCGTTGGAGTCGCCTTTACTCTCGGAAAAAGACTTGCGCAACCCGCGCTTGCGCGCGGTGTTGAGTGGGGAATGACGGATTATAATGGTCTATAGTTAACATTAACTATTTATGACCGATGTATTGAGCCTTGGATATTCAATCACATAGAACTTTGCGGGATAAGAATTCGGGAAAATCCTGACTAATAATAACAATCGGCGTCAGGCATGAGGTGTTCAATGTCGTGAGTTTGTGCCGAAAATGTCTTATTGGGTAGTGAACGTCTTGAAAAATCTCCTTTTCGTCAAAGCGTCCTGCCCTGCGCAAGCGCTTTTGAGGATGAGGTGAGGAGGCTCGGCATATGGCATGCAATGCCTATAAATGACATCCTCCAAAGGAGGCAATGTGTATGAACTGTCTCGTTCAATATACGGGTGTCAGTTCTATTCACCTGCTGTTCATTCCCGGTCCCTAGTATCAAATCTAATGCATAGTTGATGTCGAGAAGGAGTCTGATATGAAGAAACTACTTACGGCCGGCTTGCTGGCTGTCATGAGTACCGCGGCGTTGGCAGCGGATGAACCAGTGAGCAAGACGGTGAGCGAAAGCGAGCCACTGTCGTTGAACACCCCGCTGGTCGGGGACGTGACGGTCGCCGAAACTGTTGTGATCGGCGCGGCTATCGCTGGCGCTGCCGTGGCCGCTTCAAACTCCGGTGGCAGTTCCAATGGCGGTACCTCCGGAACAGGCGGCACCACCGGCACCGGTGGTACTACCGGTACCAACTAATACCCCGCGAAGTGTGTTGTTCAAGATCACTCAGAACTTTCTGGGTGATCTTGTTTTAGATTTGCCCTCGACTAGCGTAGTGCCATTATGATCCGTAGATTATCTGTTGTTATGCTGGCAAGTATCAGCTTGCACGGCTGTATGTTTTCGCCTGGTCAACACATGGACACCAGTCAAATGGTCAGTGACGGCTCTTCGGAAAGTAGCCGGGTGGAACTTATTCCCATCACTCCTAAATTGATTGCCATGGATGTCGCCACGAAAGTTCGCGAATCGGTCCCCTCGGCGTTGTTGTCTTATGCTCCGGGTGGCTATCGCGTGGGCGCCAATGACCTGTTGTTTATCACGGTCTGGGATCATCCCGAGTTGACGGCGCCTTCAGGGCCGCAACAGCAACTCGATGCCAACGGTCGCCTGGTGCGTCCGGACGGTACGCTGTTTTATCCCTATATCGGCAATATTCCGGCCGCCGGTAAAACCATCGAAGAGTTGCGAGCCTTTATCGCCGAGCGCTTGTCGCAATTTGTCGAAAGCCCGCAGGTCGACGTCAGCGTACTGCGCTTCGCCAGCCAGACCGTGGTGGTTTCCGGTGCGGTGATCAAAGCCGGCCAGCAACCGATCACCACCACCCCGTTGAGTGTGGTGGAGGCCGTTGGCGCGGCCGGGGTGGACCCTTTGAACGCAGATTTGTCGGGCCTGACGCTGACCCGGGACGGGCGCGAATACAAGCTTGATCTGGACACCCTCAATCGCCGGGACTCAGAGCTGCAGGGCGTCTACCTCAAGGGCGGCGACCGGTTGTACTTGCCTTATAACGACCAAAAGCGAATCTATGTCATGGGCGAGGTCAACCAGCCCCGCGCGCTGAGCTTCAAGAGCAAATCGATCAATCTGACCGATGCCTTGGGCACTGTGGGTGGCTTGAACCAGACCACCTCCAATGGCAACGCGGTGTACGTTATTCGCGGTGCGGACAACCTGGAAACCGAACCGGCCAAGGTATTCCAGCTTGATGCAGAATCGCCTTCCGCTTTGGTGCTGGCCACCCGTTTCGACTTGCAACCGCAAGACATCGTCTATGTCGGCCCGGCCGGCGTGACGCGCTGGAACCGTCTGATCACCCAGCTCCTGCCTACCGCCAGTGTCCTCGGGACCGGTGCCAGCTCAGTTAACGACCTCAGCGAAGCCAACAGCAGATAAGGCTCTATCCCGCCGTGAAAATTTTGCCTACCTGTGCCTGTCTGTCGATGGCGCTCTTGCTATGCGGGTGTAACCCGTTGATGAGGGCCTCCTGGGACACTCTTGAACAGTCCATCGCGGGGCCTGCCTCCATCCATTTGACCCGCGCTCAGGTCGACGCTGTGCCTTATCCGCAGATCCTGGTCACCACCATTTCCAGCGAGGGGGTGATGGCCAGGGCCCGTCGGCGGGGCGATCTGGAATTCTGGGTCGCTTCTGGCAAGCAAGTATTGATGATGCGCGACGGTCTGGTGGTACGCACCGTCGGGCTGGGCGTTTCTCTGGACGGCACTCGCTTTAATGAAGATTCGCCGTTCAAACGCGGCCTTCAGCATTTGCCTGATGGCTATACAAGCACGCGCTGGATCGACATCTATGACGGCAACCGTATCGGCATTGCGGTCGACAGCCGTTTCAGCCCCCATGGCATCGAGACCATCAGCATTCTGGACAAGGATTACGCCTTGCTGCGCATCGACGAGCAGGTGGATGCACCCACCCTGAATTTCCACGCCACCAACCGCTACTGGGTCGACCCCCAGGACGGTTTCATCTTGCGCAGCGAGCAGCACCTGACGCCGCAGCTGTTGCTGAAAATCGTGCAGTTGCGCCCTGATCGGGGGGCTGCCCGTTGAAGTGTCCGAACCTTTTGTTGCTGGGTTTGTTCTTGATCGGTCCGGGCATGAGCCAGGCAGCCGTGACGGTCAGCGGTGATGTGCGCAGCCCCGGGCCCATCGACGTCAAACCCGGTGCACGTTTGATGGACGTCATTCGAGAGGCCCAACCCAACGCCGAAAGTTACTGGCTGGGTGCTGCGTGGCTGCACCGCTCATTGGAGGATCAGCAAACGCGTTTGAAGGCTGGCGTCTTGTTCGATCTGAAGTTGCTACAACGGGGTGCCTTGCTGGATGGCAAGGGCACGCGAGCAGACTTGAGCAAGCGCCTGTATGAGCAGATCGAGCGGCTGCCGGTCACCGGGCGTCAGGTCGCGGTGCTCGACCCGATCGCCGTGGAAGTGGGCTTCGCCCGCAACGCTTTGCTGGTTGATGGTGACCGACTTATTTATCCCGCGCGGCCGTCCACCGTGGAAGTCCTCGGGGCAGTTGCGCAGCCCTGTCATGTGCCTTACCGCGCCTTGCAGGAAGTCCATGCCTATGCCCGGCAATGCACCATCCTGGACGATGCCGAGCGCGATTATCTGTGGCTGATCCAGCCTGACGGCAAGATTCGGCGCGTGGGCGTGGCGGCATGGAATCGTGAAGAGGGCGTTGTGGCGGCCCCTGGCAGCAGGATCCTGGTGCCGATCCGCAACGATGATCTAGAGCTACCGACGCCTGATCTCAATCAACAAATGGCTGAGTTTCTCGCCACTCAACCCTTGGCTGAGGTGGCCCCTTGAAGTGCCCCTTTAAGTTACGTTTTGCTGCTGTATTGCTCCTGCCCTGCGGATTTGCTCACGGTGAACCGCGCTACACCCAGAGTGATTTTGGTGGCGTTGGTCTGTTGCAGACCCCCACCGCGCGCATGGCCCCTGCGGGGGAGTTGAGCGCCACCGCCAGTCGTACCGATCCTTACTCGCGCTACAGCTTTTCCTTACAGCCGCTCGATTGGTTGGAGGGCTCGTTTCGTTACACGGCGATCACCAACCGCAAGTACGGCACCGAGGAGTTGAGTGGCGACCAGAGCTTCAAGGACAAGGCCATCGACATCAAGGCGCGGCTTTGGGAGGAAAGTCACTGGGCACCGCAGGTCGCCGTCGGTGCCCGCGATATCGGCGGTACCGGACTGTTTTCCAGCGAGTATTTCGTCGCCAACAAACGTTATGGCGACCTGGATTTCAGCCTCGGCATTGCCTGGGGCTATCTGGGTAATCGGGGGGATTTCAGCAATCCGCTGGCGGTATTCGGCAGCAGTTTCAATGAGCGGCCAGAGAGCAGTGCAGCTGTCGCCAGGGCAGGGGATGTGAACGCCAACGCTTACTTCAGGGGCCACCCTTCGTTGTTTGGCGGGGTTGCCTACCAAACACCGTGGGAACCGCTGAGCCTGAAGATCGAGTACGAGGGCAACGATTACAAGAATGAGCCATTGGACAACTCGATCAAGCAAGACCTGCCGATCAACATCGGCGTGGTCTACAAGCTCGCGGACAGTGTCGATCTGAGTGCTGGTTGGGAGCGTGGCAATACGGCGATGTTCGGTATCACCCTGCACACCAACTTTGTCAGCCGCAAGGCACCGGTCAAGACGTACGACCCTCCCGCCGAGCCGTTGCCGGCGCAGGAGCCGTCGACTCCGGCTGACCAGGTCAACTGGGCCGATGTCTCCAACCGGCTGCAGCAAAATGCCGGCTACAAGGTGAAACGCATCACCCAGCGCGGTTCGGAACTGATGGTGTATGGCGAGCAGTCCCGCTATTTTTATCCGTCCAAAGCCGTCGGGCGGGCTAGCCGGATTCTTGATAACAGCGTCAATCAGGACATCGATTGGTTCACCCTGGTGAATCAGCGTTATGACATGTCCATCGAGGAAACCAGCGTGCCGCGCGAAACGTTCCGCGCGGTCGTGAACAATGACCAGCCGCTGAAGGATTTGCACCGTAGGACCGAGGTCAACCCGGCGATGGCGCACCGGGAAACCACGCTCTACACCCAGGCGCTGGAACCGTTCACCTATGGCCTCGGCCTGGGCTACAAACAGAACATCGGCGGCCCTGATGGATTGCTTTATCAGTTCACTGCCGATGCCGACGCAGAGTACCGTTTCACCCGCAATACCTGGTGGAGCGGCTTGCTCAGTGTCAACCTGCTGAACAACTACGACAAGTTCACCTACGACGCGCCGAGCGGGCTGCCGCGAGTGCGCACTGATTTGCGCCAATACATGACCACCTCCGATGTGACGATGCCGACGTTCCAGTTCAACCATGCAAAACAGCTGGATAAGGACTTGTATGGCATGGTCTACGGCGGCTATCTGGAATCCATGTACGCTGGCGTTGGCAGCGAAGTGCTGTATCGACCCACGGGGAAACGCTGGTCGGTGGGCGCTGACCTGAACTTCGTGCGCCAGCGCGATTATGATCAGGGCTTCGGTCTGCGTGGTTACAACACCGTGACGGGCCATGTCACCAGCTATACTGAGCTGCCCGATGACATGCTTGCAGCGGTCAGTGTCGGGCGTTATCTGGCGCGGGACTGGGGCACCACCGTGGACTTGTCGCGGGTGTTCAAGAATGGTGTGAAGTTTGGCGCCTGGGTCACCCTGACCAGCGCCTCGAAGGAGGAGTATGGCGAGGGCAGCTTCGACAAAGGGATCTATGTTTCCATCCCGTTCGACGAACTGATGAGTACCTCCACCATGCGTCGGGCCAACATCGTCTGGGCGCCACTGACCCGCGATGGCGGTGCACGCCTGAATCGTGCCTACTCGCTGCAGACCATGACCGACGGACGTGATAGCGACCTGTTCTACAACAACTTCGAGAAAATTACCGAATGATCACGTGGCTCAAAGGCTTGGTCGAGTTGCCGTTCTGGCTTCGAGGCCTGGTCTTTGCCTCGGTGACCATGGTTCTGCTGTTCGCCGGTTTGCGCCCTCAGCCAATCCCGGAGCTGTTCGCCGAAGAAGACAAGCTCCATCACTGGATCGGCTTTCTGGTATTTGCGTGCAGCTGCCGCTTGGCCTTTCCCACTGTGAAATTTCGCTGGATCGCTGTGGGGTGTTTGCTCACCGGTGTACTCATCGAGGCCGCGCAAGGTTTGATGCCGCTGCGCACGGCTTCGCCCTACGACATGCTGGCAAATACTATCGGCGTGTTGATGGGGTTATTGATTTCAAGGTATTGGGTGCGCTGAAAAGACGCGACGTACCAAGCAGTCTCCCGGCATGTTGCACTCTAGATCCTCTCTCTATTCCCCTCCAGCAATACCTCTCTTGCCGATGGCGCGAGTACGGTCGACCTGCTCGACCTGCTCGACGTTTTCGGCAATGAGTATCCCATCCGGCTAATGCCAGTCAGTCAATCCATCATGCGATCTGTAGCAGGGCGAAGCATGCGTTAGGCAATGTAGTAGTCGTGAGTCCGGCTGATGTGGTCTGCCTGATGCAACGCATGTTCTGTGCTTTAAGACGGCTACGCAGCCGAACGCATCCTTCGCCAGCGGCTACAAAAAGAGTGCGCGACTGAAATTGCGTAACTGACTGGCATTGCCCAATCCTACCGTTCAATTTTATACCCCGCGTTTATCTTGCCGGCCAGGCACTGGCTGGTCGGACGCGGTGCGGATGCTTTCATCTGCACTGTCATCGACGAAACGACGCTACAGGCCGGCAGATGACTGGACGCAAGGATCAACGTGGAATGGGATATCAGGCGGTGGGGGCGAGGTGTTTGGGGCAGTCAGAAACCTGACTACCCCAGACTACAACCTTGTCAGCAATACGCTGAAGAATAGAAAGGGGACGAACGTCGCAGCGGTTAATAGATGTCCTTGGAAAACAGCGTGAAGGGAGTCTTGATCAGGATCTTGATGTCGAGCCACAACGACCAGTTGTTGATGTAGTTGAGGTCGATCTCCACACGCTTTTGCATCTTGTCGAGGGTCTCGGTTTCGCCACGGCAGCCGCTGATCTGGGCCAGCCCGGTGATGCCCGGTTTGATTCGATGGCGGGCCATGTAAGCCTGAATCTTGCCGGTGTAGTAGTCGTTATGCGCGATCGCATGGGGCCGCGGCCCGACCAGCGCCATATGGCCTTGCAGCACGTTGAAGAACTGCGGCAATTCATCGATGGAGGTGCGTCGTATGAAACGGCCGACCGGAGTAATGCGCGGGTCTTCACGACCGGCCTGGCGGACCTGATGATCGTCGTGCAGGCGCATGGAGCGGAACTTCCAGACCTTGATGATCTTGCCGTTCCAGCCATGGCGCTCCTGTTTGAAGATGATCGGGCCCGGGGACGAGATCTTCACCGCAACGGCAATTATCAAAAGCAGCGGACTGAAGCCGATCAGCGCCAGGGCGGCGAGGCTTCGGTCCAGCATCGTTTTGCTCAGCGCCGCTGTCGGATAACTGGTCAGCGGGCTTTCATTGAGGTGAATGGCGGGCAGGCCATCCAGTTCGCTAACGGAATGATTGAGCAGCGTCATGCTGCCCAGGTCAGGAACCCAGACTACATCGACATTCGAGTCGAGAAGATCGATGTACAGCGCTTCGACCTGTTTGGCCTCGCTCAGGGGCAGCGCGATGTATAACCGCCGGACATCGTGCACCCGGATCAGCTCGCGCAATTCCTGCAGCTGACCGACGATTCTGTGGGCATTGACGTTGGTCGACAGTTCGTTGGGTTTTGAGCTGATCAGGCCGACCAGCGGCGGGTATTCGGTTTTGGCCAGTTTGTCTGCCAGATTCACCGCCAGTTGGTCAGTACCGATAATCAGGGTGTTGTTTTGGCTGTGCAATTGCCGATGGTAGTGCCTGGAAAAGCTGTGCAAAGGCAGGTACAGCAAGGCCTGCACGCAGTAACCGGCCACGGCCCAGACCAGAATAATCTCCCGGGAGAACAACTCGCTGGTTTTGCTGAGAAAACCGATGGTGGTCAGTCCGGTCAGCGTCAGCAGCCACCCCAGTAGCAGTCGACCCAGGCCGGAGAGGTAACCATGCTGTTTGTGATAAACCAGCAGCAGGGAATAGGAGGGGACCGAACCCAGTAGAGTAAGCACCGCTAACACACGGTAATGGGCCTCTATTTCTCCTGTCTGATAGAGCGCCAGAGCAAATAACAGCGTGTTGACTGATGTGATGGCAATTATCCATTGCCCCCAGAAAGTCAGCCCTTTGGATATGCTGTTTCGATTAATACGATTATGTACCATCGCGGTGTCCTCGGGCCTGCGCCACGTTGTGTATCAGTCGACGGTTAATAAATGGCAGCCACGCACAAAGGCTGAGCGAACGAGGTTCAGTCAGAAGTTATTTTTCTTATTATGAGGGGAATAGCATGGGCTTATGGCTGGCCATATTGGCTTTGTTTTCAAGTCAGCTGATACGGTTGTCTCAGTGTCTGGTTTTATACTAGTACCTAAATCTTCGTGGGTGTCTGACGAATTATAACGGCCACTCTTTTAGAGGCCTTGTTATAAAAGGTCGTGCTGTTTTGTTAGGAGGATATCGCTCAATCATCTATATAATTGCGGCATTCGAAAAACGTTTGCCGGCTAGGCGAGGGGAAAACGGAGCGTGCGCCATAGGAGAGTTTATGGCGATAGTCAGGATATGCAGTGCGAAGAGGCAGGTGGTGGGTGTGGGTGGTGTATCAAGTGGGGCGGAGAATCGCGTTTATTGTTATTGTTTTTTGCGATCCTTCGCTCAGTAGGCGACTCTTATCCTCTGTGCCAGGCAGTAACCACGGTTTCTGACCGAGCGAACCAGCCGTTCGCCATTAGCTGCAGTTTTGAACTTTTTCTGTAACCGGCTCAAGCACATTTCAAGTCCGCTATATTGGTCCGGGTCTTTATCGATGCGTAGAATAAGATCATTTTTGCTGAGTACTCGTCGATCGCTGAGGACCAATTGAGTGAGCATTAACGATTCGGTACCGGTCAATGGAATAGTGATGTCTTCTTTGAACAACGTTCGATCGTCGGCATTAAACCACCAGATATCAGGATTGCCCTGGGACTCTTTAACCCGACTGACTGCCGAGATGAACTCTTCGTCAGCCACCGGCTTCTTGAGAAAGCCATCAACACCGAAGTGCGAGAAGTGATTGAGTTCTGAAGATTCAGAGTTGGGTGTTATGAGGATGATTTCCGCATCTTTTTGATTTTTACGGATGAAACTGACATCGCTTAGCGATATGTCCGCCTGGTCGAGCAGGATGTGCGTGAATCGACTCTTTCGGATGCGTTCGCTGCTGAGTTTACCTGACTCGATTTCAAAAGATAAATACAGGCGTTGCGCGAGAAGCGATTCGATTGCTTGTCGTGCCAGTTGGTCACGGGTGAAAATCAGAAAACTATTATTCGGCGTACTCACAATAAGGTTCCTTCCTAGTCTGGTGAAGTTTTCAAAACTTAAATAAGCTCAGTCGGCGAGTAGTACCTCCCCTGAAAAAAGTCGAAGGGCATGCTGCGAGCCAGTGTGTGTAGTGCTTTGTGCTCCACCCTGTCCGCCACGAATTTGATCTTGCTGTCATGGATCATGCCGCTCAGACAGTCATAAGACCGGTTGAAAAAGTCCTGGCTGTTTTCGACCATGATGTCGAAATTGGATTTGGTCAGGTCGACTTTTATGTAATCGAACAGCGTCAGGCTGATCAGTTTTTCGGTGCTGTCGTCGCTTAAATCATAGCCATCGAAAGCGATCTCGATACCATTGTCTTTCAATAAGTGAATATGATTGATAATAGTTCTTTTTTCTTTCAGGTTGAACGACAGGAGCGAACTGCTGTTAATGCTGGGGATTAGCTGTTGCTCATGCTTTTTGAGTATCGCTTGAGCATCGTTCATTTCCTTGATCAGCGCTTTATCCAATAAAGCAGATTGATTCATGGTCACGAACAGTTTGTTTGGCGCCGGTGCGGAATGGGAAGGCAGGGCCTCAATCTGCGAGAGGGCATTCAATTGGATCCGTGTCAGGACTTCGTAATAAGTCGCCAGTGGATGATCGGAATGCAGTTGTTGATACCCCTTGTTCAGAGGTGTCTCCTGTTTGGTCGCCTTGGCATAGATTTCGCTGCCGAACAGTTCATCGTTTCGTTTCAGAATCGATTGCCTGAAGAATACCAATGCGAAGTTTTCGTGCGCTATAGCTTGCCTGCCGGGCTCCATTTCCTAGTCCTTTAAGAGTGAAAATTTGTTTGATTGACGGAGACGACCCCTCGAAGCAGTCGATAACCATAACCACGTACACTGTGAATGATGTTAATGCCAAAGTGTTTTTTGATTTTATTTCGAAGCCGGCTTATGGATTTCTCCAGGACGCGTGAGTCGTAGAGTTTTATATTCAAGCCCATGGACTCGGCCATGCAATCATGGTGCAGGATATTGCCTTCTGCGTTGATAAGCGCATCCAGGGCTTTCATTTCCTGATAGGCCAGATCCAGTTTGTATTCATCGTTGTATAAGTGCAGGCATGTTTGGTCCAGAGTCAACTTTATACTCGGCTGCCATTCAGGGGTTTCGAGCAGTTCTGAGAGTAACCTGGCTTTTTCATCCTGATCGTTAGGTACATTGATGCAGTGATTGGCTCCAGCCAGGTAACATTCAATTTTAGCGTGCGGAGAGCGATAGTTGATTGCAACGATAATGGCCAGTTCTGTCGGATTCGTACGTAACTTCTTGATCAGTGCCAGGCAGTCATTAAATATGGAAGGGCTTTCAATATCGATCAGTACGGTATCGAGTGCTTGCGTTTCGATATCCATGCTTGGCGGGTTTGGATAATCTAATGTATAAACATGTGTGAGATTAGGTACAAATAGTTGGCGAAGTTTCTCTGTCGAGCGCCAAGTGCGCCCAATAGCGAGAATACCTCTCTGGCTATTTTCGATTTTGCTCTCAGTACTCATCATGCAAATTACTCATATGTGCTGGCGTTGCAATCTTAATACACAAAATACTGACGTTATCTGACTTTTTATAACATTTCCTGTCTGGAACACACGTCACTCCATGCTCTGTAGTTTTAGCTGATTCAATGACATAGGCAAATGCCGAGGCTTAAGCCCATTGGTGTTTGTGATCGGAATTAGTTGGTGGCCCCTTTCAGTCGGACTAGGCTTTTTAGGTTGACTTTTCCATGAGAAGTGCAGATGCGATGGCTAATTGCCCATCTGGCTGCAGAACGAAGCACAACTGCGGAGTCTTGCGTATGAACGGTGCGGATGTCCGCATTTTTGAAAACTGGAGTTGATTTATAAGGATATTCCACGGTGTTCTAGGGTGATGTAGGTGCATGTTGGGGTGGCGATTAGTACAGCGACCGCCTCTTTTTAGGGCGAATGACCATATTAATTGAGGCTTTTCGCATTATATTAGTAATATTTATGTCCGAAAGGGTAATTGTCATCGGGTAGTTATTCTGTTTGGCTATTGAAAAAAATCCAAAAGTTGATATTAAAGCGCCATTAAATTTTATGTACTAACCGGGGGGAGCCCGATCCTTTTTGCAATTAACCATCCACGCAACGCCAAACCGATCGACCAGCATTGCGAAACGGACCGCCCAGAACGTCGCCTCCCGCGGCAGCAAAAAACCGTTCTGCCTCCACCACACTGTCGACATTTCGTAAAAGCGGCCTCGCAGTCGCCGTTGAAGATCAGGCGGTTATTGAGAGGGGGACGTTCAGGTTCGTGCTCGAATGTCGGTGGGCATTGACTCCAGATAGCAAAGCGCTAAAACCTGGCGAGCGGTGGTATTTTTCAGGTGTTTTTCTATGGGCCAAGCGAGGCTTATCGCCTTGTGATGGCTTGTTTCACGTACTGTAGAACCGCCGCGCTTCTCTGACATCTGCCAGCGAGTCCCTCGTCCTATGCCCGTCCTGAACCGCTTCGCCTCTTTGCTCGATCAGGCGAGACGTGCCTTGTTGCTGGTCTGGGGAACGTCCCGCGGGCTGTTTCTGGGATTGGTGCTGGCAACTCTGGTTGCCGGTGTGCTGCCGGCGCTGGCGGCCTGGTTGGGGCAGCGGATTGTCGATGCCGTAGTCACGGCCATGCAATTGCACGCCCAACAGGGCAGTGCGCCATTATGGCCGGTTGTGCGGTATGTGCTGTTTGAAGCAGGCGTGCTTGCGTTGCTGTCCGGGACACAGCGTGCATTGTCGGTTCAGCAATCGCTGTTGCGGGTGCAGCTGGGGCAGAAGGTTAACACGATGATTCTGGAGAAGGCCCAGACCTTATCACTGGTCCAGTTCGAGAATTCCGAGTTCTACGACAAGCTGGTACGGGTGCGACGCGAGGCATCGACCCGGCCGCTGGCGCTGGTAATGAAGTCGCTGGGGCTGATCCAGAACCTGATCGTGTTGATCAGTTTCGGTGTGTTACTGGTGCATTTTTCGCCGTGGGCGCTGGTGCTGCTGGTAGTTGGGGCGTTGCCGGTGTTCTTTGCCGAAGCGCATTTCTCCGGGGATGCCTTTCGCCTGTTCACGCGCCGGGCGCCGGAGAGCCGGCAGCAGAATTACATCGAGACGCTGCTCTCCCATGAGGGTTACATCAAAGAGGTGAAACTGTTCGGTTTCGCGCCGCTGCTGTTGCAGCGTTATCGGGACACGTTTGCGCGTCTCTACGCCGAAGACCGGCGCCTGACATTGCGTCGTGATGGCTGGGGATTTGTACTGGGACTGCTGGGCACCGCTGCATTTTATCTGGCCTATGCCTGGGTCGTGGTCGATACCGTTCACGGCAACATCACCCTTGGGCAAATGACCATGTACCTGGTGCTGTTCAAGCAGGGGCAGGCCGCCGTGAGCAGCAGTTTGAGCGCGATCAGTGGTCTTTACGAGGATGGCCTTTACCTGTCGAGCCTCTACGAGTATTTGGCCGAACCGGTTATTGCCGATAGTGGAAGCCTTACCGTGGGCGCGGTGGCCGGCGACGGTTTGCGTTTCGAGAACGTCGGTTTCCGTTATCCGGGAGCGAGCCGCGCCGCTTTGCAGGGTATCGATCTACACCTGATGCCTGGCCACAGCGTCGCCCTGGTGGGGGAAAACGGCTCGGGCAAAACCACGCTGATCAAGTTGCTGACTCGGCTGTATCGCCCCGATCAGGGTCGTATTTTGCTGGATGGCAGCGATTTGCAGTCCTGGGGCGAAGAAGCGCTGAGACGACGCATCGGCGTGATCTTCCAGGATTACATTCGCTACCAGTTCTCCGTGGGCGAGAATATCGGCGTGGGCGATACGTTGGCGTTCAACGATGAAACGCGCTGGCAGCAAGCGGCCGCCGAGGGCATGGCCGCGCCCTTCATCGAGCGTCTGGATCGCGGTTATGCCACGCAATTGGGGCGGTGGTTTGCCGGTGGGCAGGAGTTGTCCGGTGGACAATGGCAAAAAATCGCTTTGTCTCGCGCCTACATGCGCCGCGACGCCGATATCCTGATTCTGGATGAGCCAACCTCGGCCCTGGACCCGGCGGCGGAAGCGGCGGTGTTCGAGCATTTCAGTCAACACACCGAAGGCCGCATGACGTTGCTGATTTCTCATCGGTTCTCCAGCGTGCGCAATGCCGATCACATCATCGTGCTGGACCAGGGCTCGATCCTTGAGCGAGGCGATCACGACAGCCTGGTCGAGGCGGGCGGGCGGTATGCGCAGTTGTTCAGCGTGCAGGCTCGCGGTTACCGGTAGCGCCTTAATCCCCTGTGGGAGCGGGGGGGGGGGGGGGGGGGGGGGGGGGGTTGGGAAAAAATATTTTGGTTGACCCGCCCCCCCCCACGCCCCC
>NZ_JBIVCD010000015.1:97877-115423 GCF_044746425.1 Pseudomonas sp. NPDC086112
CGGGCTTGCTCGCGAAGGCGGTGTGTCATTCAACATTGATGCTGGCTGACCCGACGCCTTCGCGAGCAAGCCCGCTCCCACAGGGATTGCGTTTAACTGACCAGCATTAGCCCGCAGGCTTTTTTGCGCATTGAAACACCGGCTTCACGGCATTTGCGGCAACTCCTGCGGCCGCAAATCAAACACCAACACCTCGGCATCCACGCCGTTGCTCAAGCTCAGCACCTGTTCTTCCCGAACCCGCACACCATCGCCTTCCTGCAACGGCATGCCGTTCAACTCGACACTGCCGCGCGCCACATGCACATAGGCGTAACGATCGGCGGCCAGTTCCAGGGTGGCGCTTTCCTTGCCGTCGATCAGGCCGGCATATACCCGCGCATCCTGGCGAACTTTCAGCGAACCGTTGGCGCCATCCGGGGAGATGATCAGTTGCAAGCGCCCGCGTTTTTTCTGCGTGCTGAAGTGCTCTTGCTGGTAACGCGGTTTGGCGCCGCTAACCTCTGGCACGATCCAGATTTGCAGGAAGTGCACCGGTTTGTTCGTCGAATGGTTGAACTCGCTGTGAGCCACGCCGCTGCCAGCGCTCATCAGTTGCACATCACCGGGACGGATCACCGAACCGGTGCCTAAGGTGTCCTTGTGTTCCAGGGCACCTTCGAGCACATAGGAAAAAATCTCCATGTCGCGGTGAGGGTGCTGGCCAAAGCCTTTGCCAGCCGCCACACGGTCGTCGTTGATCACCAGCAAGTCTGAAAAACCCTGCTCCCGAGGGTTGCGGTAGTTGGCGAAGGAGAAGGTATGGAACGACTTCAACCAACCGTGATTGGCCGCGCCGCGATCCGAAGCTTTACGAAGGGTCAGCATGATGAAATCTCCTGTCAGGACGTGAATTCGTCCGAGTGAGGAGAAGGTTAATGTTTACCGTCTGGTGCAATAAGTAGATGAAAATTGAAATACTGTCTCTTTCAAGTTGACAGTATTTGGTGCTGGTTCACGTATCCTTGTTGGTACATTTGGCCATAATGCTCAGCACTGCTGACGCTATTTTCCTTCTTCTCTGATATCAGTGATGTCCAATCCATGAAAACCGTGGCAATGGTGCTGTTCCCCGACTTTCTTCTGCTCGACATGGCCGGGCCCATGGAGGTGTTTTCCATCGCCAATCGTTATCTGGATTCGGCGGACCGTTACGAGCTGTCGACCATCGGCACCGAGCCGGGCGCGCTGCGAGCCTCAAACGGCGTTAACGTTCAGGCCGATTTGCACATCGATCAGGCGAATGAGCGCTATGACTTGTTGCTGGTGCCGGGCGGGCCGGGAGCCTACAACGAAAAACATCCGTCATTGCTCGCCTGGCTTCAGGGCGCTGTCACCCGGGCGAACCGTTATGGGTCGATCTGCACCGGCGCATTCGTGCTCGGGCATGCCGGGCTGCTGGACGGCTATCGCGTGACCACTCACTGGCATTACACCGAACGTCTGATCAAAGGCTTCCCCAAGGCCACCGTCGAGACCGATCAGATTTACGTACAAGACCGCAATCTCATCACCTCTGGCGGTGTCACCGCTGGCATCGACCTGGCGCTCGCGGTGGTTGCCGAAGACCATGGCAAGAAGGTCGCCCAGGACGTCGCCAAGGTGTTGTTGGTGGTAATGAAACGCCAGGGCGGGCAGGCGCAGTTCAGCCCGTTGATGGCGGCAGTGGCACCCCATGAAACGCCGATCACCCGGGTGCAGAACCATGTGCTCGAACACCTTGATGAAGCGTTCAGCATCGAACGCATGGCCAGCCTGGTGAACATGAGTGCGCGGCACTTTGCCCGGGTTTTCGCCCGGGAAGTGAACATGACGCCCATGGAGTTTCTGCAAAGTGCGCGCATCGATTGCGCCAGGAACCTGCTGGAAACCAGCGACCTGCCGCTCAAGACCGTGGCCTATAAAAGTGGCTTCGGCAGCGTGCGGCATATGCGCTTTCTGTTCAGTGAAAAGCTCGGCCTGACCCCCACTCAGTACCGCGAACAGTTCAGTTAGGGGGCGTTGTCCGTCACGCGCACCGTGATGGCCGTGATGCTCCTCCCGTGGCCGTTGTACCGTCACCCATGCCTGCCAAGATACCTATGAACTCTTTGCCATGGAGATGCGGGAGCCTGGATGGACGGGGGCGATGGATTTTGCAGTGCCTTGAGCCGGCCCAGGTTTTCAGCGCATGAACGTGCATGAACAGCCTCAGCAATATAAACAGCGATGCGGTGCTGCGCTTCGGGCCCTACGCGTTCCACCTGCATCAGCGACTGATCCTGGACGGTGATCGAGCGCTGCGCATGGGCGGGCGGGCCCTGGATATTTTGCAGGTGCTGCTCGAGCGCGCCGGTTCAGTGGTGAGTAAGGATGCCCTGATCGCGCATGTCTGGCCGACCTCGGTGGTCGAGGAAATCAACCTGCGTGTGCATATCGCCGCCCTGCGTCGGGCACTTGGCGATGGCCAGAACGGCCAGCGTTACATCGTCAATATTCCCCAGCGCGGCTACAGCTTCATCGCCCCGGTACAACGCGACGGGACAGGCACGCGGGTGCCGGTCGAGACGGAACACAAGCCTCAGCACAACCTGCCTGCGCGGCTCACACCGGTGACCGGTCGCGACTCGATCGCCGGCAGTGTGGCCCGGCAGTTGCCGGTTCGACGTCTCATGACTCTGATTGGTCCCGCCGGCATTGGCAAAACTACCGTGGCGCTGCGCGTGGCCGAGTTGCTGTTGCAGCACTATCAGGACGGTGTCTGGAGGGTTGATCTGGCGGCCATCGATGACCCGGGGCAACTCGTCGAGCATCTGTCGCGCACGCTGGAACTGGACGTCGGCGGGGCGGCGCTGGAGCAGCGGCATGCCTTGGTGGTGCTCGACAATTGCGATCATCTGCTCGAATGCTGTCGGGCAGTGGTAGACAATCTGTTGGCCTCGGCGCCACGGCTGTCGATCCTGGCCACCAGCCGCGAACCCCTGCGAGCGGCGGGAGAAACGCTGCTGCATATACCGGCCCTGGCGGTGCCGCCGGCCTCAGCGATATACAACGTGGCCGAGGCCATGGGTTATTCGGCGGTGCAGCTGTTGGTCAGCCGCGCCCGAGCCCGTCAGCAAGGGTTTGCCCTGCGCCAACAGGACCTCAAGGCAGTGCGCGAAATCTGTCGGCGCCTGGATGGCCTGCCCTTGGCCATTGAACTGGCGGCGGCGCAGATCGATGCGTTGGCGTTGGTGGGGTTGCAAGCGCAACTGGGTAACTGTTTTCAACTGCTGACACAGGGGCGGCGCACTGCCGTGCCACGGCATCAGAGCCTGAAAGCCGCACTGGACTGGAGCTATGAACAGCTAAGCCCGTTGGAGCAAACCGTGCTGCAGCGGCTGGCAGTGTTCAAAATGGCGTTCACCCTGGACGCGGCAATTGGCGTGATCAGTTGCGCGGTGCTGTTGCCTGCCAGTCTGGTTAAAGGGGTGGAAAGCCTGGCGCGCAAATCGCTGCTGTCGGTGGAGCAGAGCAGCGGCGTGACCCGTTACCGTTTCCTCAACACCACCCGCGCCTATGCCCTGGAAAAACTCGACGACAGTGGCTACTTGCGCGCCTGTGAACTGCGTTATGAGGGCTACATCAGCCGGGCACGCTGGACATCAGCCGGGCAGGTGTCGCTGCAGCTCGTCGAGTAGCCGACGGACTTTCGTCAAGTCCGGTGTGGCAAAGCCTTCGGTGAAGCGCTGGTAAATCGGCGCCAACAGCTCATAGGCTTGCTGAAAGTGACCCTGACGCTGCCATAGTTGGGCCAATGAGGTGGCGCTACGCAGTTCCCAGGCCAGCGCTCCCTGGGTTTTTGCCACGGCTAAAGCTTTGAACAGCACCGCCTCAGCCGCACTGACCCCGGTCGGGCAATCCTCGGTCAGCAACGCGTCGGCCCGGGCTCGTAGAATTTCCGCCGTGCTCCAGCCCGCCGTACCGTTTTCGGCTCGTTCCAGCAATGCGTCATCGATGAAACGACTGTCCAGCGTGACCATGATTTCCTTGATCAACCCGCTGTTTGCTTGCGGTGAGGAGGGCGCATCGGCCCCCCCGATTACCTGCGCGTAATGTTTGGCCCACGTGTAGAACAGCAGCACCGAGTGTTTCTTCGCCTGTTCAAGCAGCAGGTTCAGGAGCTCGCGGGCGACCGGGGTGTCGCCGTTGTAGTGAGCGATCAGGCAACCGGCCAGCGCCAGGGTGTAGCAGATGGACGTGCCATGATTGATCTGCATCGCGATGTCGAGCGCCTGTCGTGCGGTGTGCCAGGCTTTTTCCGGGTGCCCTTGTAACCAGAGAATGCGTGCCAGAATCGTCAGGGCTGCGACGCTTTGATCGTAATGCACACCAAAACAGTAGGTGAAGCGGTTGAGGTGCCCGCTCTGGGCCAGGCATTGAATAACCTGTTCGACATTCTCCCGCGCCAGAGCCTGATCCCCCGCAAAGTGCAGCGCCAGAACCCGCAAGCGTTGGGTGCTTAGGGCCAACACCGCATCACCGTGCAGCCCCAACTGCTCAAATTGTCGGCTCTGCTCCAGGGCCTGTTGGTAGTGGCCGCAACTAAGATCAACCGCCAAGTGCCCGGAAATCGCCTTGAGCTGACCGGCCACATCGTTGCAGTGTTCGGCCAGGTATTTGGCGCTGACAAACGCTTCGACGGCTTCGTCGCTGCTGCCCAGGGTGTGGTAGCAGGAACTGCCGAGGGCAAGCTTGAGGGTCATGGTCACACGCGGGCAGGGCTGACGCGTCGCTTCGAGCAACGCCAAAGCTTTGCGCACATACGCGCCGTGCTCTTTGAGCAGCGACAGTTCCTGCCAGAGCGGCGTCGAGGTTGCAGCGAGGCGGATCGCCAAGGCCTGCGGTCCTTGAGCGTTCAAGCCCCAATCGAGTGCAGAACGGATGTCTTCCAGGTTGCGGGCGTAACGCTCGGTCCAGCGCTCGCTCGAGATCTGCTCCCAGTCGTTCTGGGCTTGCTGCATCAAGGTCAGGCAGCGTTCGGCGTGGCGCTCGCGGGTGTCCGGCAATTCCTGGGCCTGGGCGAGTTTTTCCAGTGCATAGCCACGTGTGGTGTCGAGCAGCCGGTAGAACACTTCTTCGTCGCCGACTTCCACGTTCAATAATGACTTGGCGACCAATTGGGTGATCGAGGCGAACACCACGCCGGGTTCGAGGTGTTCACCGACGATCACGGCGGCCGCCGACTCCAGGGTGAAGGCGCCCCGAAAAATACCCAGTCGACGCAGGCAGATTTGCTCGCAGGCATTGAGCAGTTCGAAGCTCCAGTCCAGCGTCGCGCGCAGCGTCTGATGGCGGCCCAAGGTCGTTTGGCAGCCTTGGGTGAGCAGGCGAAAGTTGCCTTGCAGCTGCAACAGCAACCCACTCAAACCCAGGCTGCCCACTTGCGCTGCCGCCAGTTCGATGGCCAGCGGTATGCCGTCCAGACGCCGGCAGATTTCAATGGCCAGCGGTAGTTCGGCTTCGCTCAGTTCGAAACTGTCGTGGCTGGCCATCGCCCGTTCGACAAACAATTGCAGCGCCGAAAACGTCAGGGCCTGAGCGCGGTCGAGCACGGCGATGGGCGGTGGGCAGTCCAGCGATTCCAGGCGCTGCACGAACTCGCCTTCGGCCCGCAGGCTCTCGCGGCTGGTGGCCAGAATGTGCACTTGGGGCGCCGCGCGCAGGATGCTTTCACTGAGCAACGCAATGGCATCGATCAAGTGTTCGCAATTGTCGATGACCAGCAGCATCTGCCGTTCGCGCAGGAACGTGGCGAGACCGCTCATGGGTTCGGCGTCGTGCAAGGATAAATCCAGCAGCGTTGCCAAGTGCGTGGTGATCATCAAAGGGTCGTTGATCGGTGCCAGGTCCAGCAGGCGAATGCCGTCTCGGTAGTGGCTGATCAATTGCTCGGCGACGCGCAGCGCCACCGTGGTCTTGCCGATTCCGCCGGGGCCCACGAGGGTGATGAAACGCTGCCGCGTCAATTGCGTTATCACGCTGTCGACCAGAGCCTGACGACCAATCATGCGGGTCCGACGGATTGGCAGGTTATGCCGGCTCCCATTTTCGGCGCTTTTCGGGCTTTGCTCGATGTGCTCCACAGAGAACGGCGCGACAAAACTGTAGCCGCGCTGAGCAACGGTGATGATGTAGCGCTGGCCGGCCTGACCATCACCGAGGGCCTTGCGCAGCGCAGCCATGTGCACCCGCAGGTTGATGTCTTCCACCACGCTTTTGGGCCAGACCCGGGCGATCAGTTGCTGCTTGCTCACCACCTGCCCGGCGTGTTCCAGCAGGATCAACAGAATGTCCATGGCCCGCCGACTTAGACGCAAGGGCTGGTCGGCCTCCATCACCAGGCGCTGTCCGGGGTAAATCCGGTAAGGGCCGAAATGAATGGCCTGTTCGGGAGAAAGGGTCAACGGGTCGCTCCTGCTTGCATCCGTCTGTCGCACGGTATCGGGGCATATTCCTCAGGTTTTTTCGGCAGTGCAATGCTCTGTCGTGCACCTCGTCGGTGTGTGCATCGGCTGCTGGATTCCCGTCAGCGCTTGTCGATCCCGTATTTATTGGGTGCGGTGTTGGCCGGGGGCGTGGGCGCCCCGTTGAAAATTAACAACGTTTAACTCGTCGTGTGTCCGGTCTACGCTCAAAAATCCATCCCTTCAAGTTCAACCGAAGGCACCGGCCTTCTTGCACCAAAAAGCGTGCCGCAAAAAGGATGAACCCTTCTGGAGGAGCCGGAATGAGCAACGTGGTGGTTGTCTATCACAGTGGCTACGGGCACACCCGGGTCATGGCCGAGGCCGTGGGCCAGGGTGTGGAACGGCACCTGGGCAGCACCTGTCGGCTGATTCCGGTCGAAGAAGTGGACGATCACTGGGAACGCTTACACCGCGCCGATGCAATCATCTTTGGCGCCCCGACCTACATGGGCAGTGCTTCGGCAGCCTTCAAGGGCTTCATGGACGCTACCGCCTCGTTCTACCTGGCCCAGCCCTGGCGCGACAAACTTGCCGCCGGCTTCACCAACTCAGGCTGCCTGTGCGGCGACAAGCTCAACACCTTGCAGCAGATGGCAGTGTTCGCCGCCCAGCACTCGATGATCTGGGTCGGCCTCGACCTGCTGCCGGCGCGCAGCAGCATTGGCCTGTTCGATGGGCAGTTGAACCGGCTCGGCAGTTCGCTGGGAGCCATGGCCCAATCGAACGTCGAACAGTCCCCCGACCTTGCACCGCCGCCCGAAGACCGCCGCACTGCCGCGCATTTGGGCGAGCGGGTGGCACGCCTGGCTGAGCGAATGGTCCGCACCTCTTATTAACCGCCACAAAAACCATGCATGAGGAGACATCACCATGAGCACCTTTACCACCCGAGACGGCACCGAGATTTACTACAAGGACTGGGGCACAGGTCAGCCAATCGTCTTCAGCCACGGTTGGCCATTGAACGCTGACAGCTGGGAGTCGCAGATGATCTTCCTGGCTTCGAAAGGCTATCGGGTCATCGCCCATGATCGCCGTGGTCACGGGCGTTCGAGCCAGCCGTGGTTCGGCAATGAGATGGACACTTACGCCGATGACCTGGCGCAGCTGATCGAGCATCTGGACCTGCAAAACGCCGTGCTATTCGGCTTCTCCACCGGCGGTGGCGAAGTGGCGCGCTACATTGGTCGCCACGGCACTGGACGCGTGGCCAAGGCCGGGCTGATTTCCTCGGTGCCGCCGTTGATGCTCAAGACCGAAGCCAACCCTGGCGGCTTGCCGCTGGAAGTGTTCGACGGTATTCGTCAGGCGTCCCTGGCCGACCGTTCGCAGCTGTACAAGGATCTGGCCAGTGGTCCGTTCTTTGGTTTCAATCGCCCGGGTGCCAAGCCGTCCCAAGGCATGATCGACTGGTTCTGGCTGCAGGGCATGATGTCCGGCCACAAGAACGCGTATGACTGCATCAAGGCGTTCTCCGAAACCGACTTTACCGAAGACCTGAAGAAGTTCGACGTACCGACCCTGGTGGTGCATGGCGACGACGACCAGGTCGTGCCGATCGACGCCGCCGGTATCGCTGCGGCAAAACTGGTCAAGGGCTCCATCTTGAAGGTCTACCCGGGAGCACCCCACGGCCTGACCGATACCCACAAGGATCAACTCAACGAAGATCTGCTGGCGTTCATCAAGGGCTGATCAAGATCAAAAGATCGCAGGCTGCGCCAGCGCCTACAGGGTTAAGTGAACTCCTGTAGGCGCTGCCGAAGGCTGCGATCTTTTGATTGTGAGAGGGGGAAGAGAACGCACCGTTCGACAGCGCCAGGCAAACGGTGTGATGCCTTCGCTGCGGGTGAAGATATGGGAGAAATGTGCCTGATCGCAGAAGCCACATTCCAGGCTGATTTGCGTCAGGGTCATGTCGGTGTTCTGGATCAAATGCTTGGCCCGGGCGATGCGTTGCTGTCGGATCCAGTCCTGCGGTGAAACACCGGTGCTGCACTTGAACGCACGGGAAAAATGACTGCGTGACAGGGCGCACGCCCGTGCCAGTTCAGTCACTTCCAGGGTTTCATCGAGATGGTCGAGGATCAGCTGCTTGGCCAGATGTTCACGCCAGGGGCTGAGCCCGCCTGCGGGTTTTTTTCGTGTTTGGGTGGCTGACGCGCTGACCGCGTTCTGCTGGAAGTGAGCCATGACAAATGTCCGTGTCGGTGGGAGCGCGCTGGTGCACTGCACGGTGGGTCAGCACGTTCCCTTTTCTGAAAAAAAACAGGTCTGCGCAGAGGGCTTCATTCTTGGTCGTGGGGGCTTTGGCTTGCGAGTTAAACGTTGTTAATTCCTCGATCCGGGCGGGCCGTCTCGAGTAAAGTCAGATACTCGTCAACCTTCGTGCCGGGCTGAAAACACCATGGGATTGTGCTTATGAACCGTAACGATCTGCGCCGCGTCGACATGAACCTGCTGGTGATTTTCGAAGCCCTGATGTTCGAAAAAAACCTGACCCGGGTCGCCGAAAAACTCTTCATGGGCCAACCCGCGGTGAGCGCTGCGCTGGGGCGGTTGCGTGATTTGTTCGACGATCCGTTGTTGCTGCGCAACGGTCGCGGGATGGAGCCGACCGCGCGGGCGCTGGCGATTCTCAAGGAACTGCAACCGGCGATGGACACCATCTCGGGGGCGGTCAGCCGCGCCAAGGAATTCGACCCAACGACCAGCTGCGACGTGTTTCGCATCGGGCTGTCGGACGATGCCGAGTTCGGACTCTTTCCTCCGTTGTTGCGCAAACTGCAAGAAGAAGCGCCGGGGATTGTGGTCGTGGTGCGCCGCGCCAATTATCTGCTGATGCCGGCGTTGCTCGCGTCTGGCGAGATTTCGGTGGGGGTGAGTTACACCACCGACCTGCCGGCCAATGCCAAGCGCAAACGCCTGCGCGACATTCCCTGCAAAGTGCTGCGCGGTGACGATCGTCCAGGGCCCCTGACCCTCGACGAGTATTGCGCACGGCCGCACGCGATGGTGTCGTTCTCCGGTGACCTGAGCGGCAACATCGATATGGATCTGGCCAAGGTCGGCCGCTCTCGCCGCGTGGTGCTGGGCGTGCCGCAATTCAGTGGCTTGCGGGCGTTGTTGGCCGGTACCGAGATGATTGCCACGGTGCCGGATTACGCTGCGTGTGCGCTGGTCGAGGGATGTACCTTGCGCGCCGAAGATCCGCCGTTTCCTATCGACGCCGCGCAGTTGTCGATGGCGTGGAGCGGGGTGCATGACAACGATCCTGCCGAAAAATGGCTGCGCTCACGGATCAGTCAGTTCATGTCCGAGCCCCTGAACATACCAACCCCGTAGGCGCTGCCGAAGACTGCGATCTTTTGAGACGACCCATCTTGCATACCCACACCGCTCCCACAGGGGAATGTGTGTTGATTCGAGGGCTGTGTTTAATGGTGTTTAGCGTTACTTCCTGAAAGCTACAGATCCTTGCGCCGTTGCCTACGACTGCGCCAGAATCCGCCGGCTTGTGTGCCTAATGGCCGGGCTCTATTGTTTCCCGGTCGCTGACGAATCAGCGATCGGGTTTAGCGACCCGAACCTTTGTAGGCGCAACAGCGCTCCAAACTCTCTTGCAGATTGTTCATGTCTGCGATTGATGTCATGGCGGCTGTGCGCGGGAGACCTTCGGGTCTGCCGGGCGCCTACACCCGGTTCGCTAACCTGCGTGCAGCCGCCACCCTTACCTGTTTAGCGACAGGTCTTGGTGGCTCCATTTCTTGTAGGAGATTCACCATGTTCAAAGCCACACCTAACCCGCCAGAAACCGACGACGTTTCCCCCTACGATCCCCTCGATCCCAAAAAACTCAACGAAGCCGCCGAGCGTGCTCTTGATCACTACCTCAAACCGTCCGCCCCCAAGACCCCGCGCAAACCGAGCACGATTTACACCGTCGCCCCGGGCATCGACATCGAAGAGCTACTGGCCAATGCCTGCGAATCCTTTGCCTCGGCCAAGGTGATCGCCAGTGACTGTGCCGGGTTTCTGGAGGGGTCGCAGCGCAATACGATACTGGGCGTCGCGCAGCTCATCATGCTGGGTGAACTGGCTGTGAGTCGGGCGCTGGATAGTCTGGAATTGAAGGCAGCCCCGGCCGTCTGACCGGATTCAATACGAAACGGCCTTCGGGCCGTTTTTTGTGCCTGAGCAGTAGTGAGCACGCACAAAACCCTGTGGGAGCGGGCTTGCTCGCGAAGGCGGTGGGCCAGTCGACATCACCGTTGAATGACACACCGCCTTCGCGAGCAAGCCCGCTCCCACAGGGGAATGTGTGTTGATTTGAGGGCTGTGTTTAATGGTGTTTAGCGTTACTTCCTGAAAGCTACAGATCCTTGCGCCGTTGCCTACGACTGCGCCAGAATCCGCCGGCTTGTGCGCTTTGGGCCTGGTCTTTATCGTTTCCGCATCGCTGCCAATCAGCGATCGGGTTTAGCGACTCGGACTATTCAAAGTGCATCAGTGCTCCAGACTTCATTGCCGACTTTTGACGTCTGCAATTGCGTTATGGTGGCTGTATGCGGGAGACCCTCGGGTCTACCGGGTGCCTTTGACCGGTTCGCTAACCTGCATACAGTCGCCACCCTTATTTGTTTAGCGACAGGTTCTGGTGGTGCTATTTTCCAAAGGAGATTCACCATGTTCAAAGCCACACCTAACCCGCCAGAAACCGACGACGTTTCCCCCTATGATCCCCTCGATCCCAAAAAACTCAATGAAGCCGCCGAGCGTGCTCTTGATCACTACCTCAAACCGTCCGCCGCCAAGACTTCGCGCAAACCGAGCACGATTTACACCGTCGCTCCGGGCATCGACATCGAAGAGCTACTGGCCAATGCCTGCGAATCCTTTGCCTCGGCCAAGGTGATCGCCAGTGACTGTGCCGGGTTTCTGGAGGGGTCGCAGCGCAATACGATACTGGGCGTCGCGCAGCTCGTCATGCTGGGTGAACTGGCTGTGAGTCGGGCGCTGGATAGTCTGGAATTGAAGGCAGCCCCGGCCGTCTGACCGGATTGAATACGAAACGGCCTTCGGGCCGTTTTTTGTGCTTGAGCAGTAAGTGAACACGCACAAAACCCTGTGGGAGCGGGCTTGCTCGCGAATGGGGTGTGTCATTCAACAGTGATGTCGACTGACCCAAAGCCTTCGCGAGCAAGCCCGCTCCCACAGGGTTTTGTGTCGTTTGGGCGTTCAGCGTGTTGAGCAAAGAGAGCACGTACATTCAATTTTTCCCTCCCCCGTCACTGCACTATTCAGGGCAATGATTGATCAAGGGTAGGGCCATGAACGCTTCGCGATGGAATGAACAGGCTCAAGATTTCGGGCTGCTGTTTTTGCGGGTCAGTGGTGGTCTGTTTCTGCTGTGGGTTCACGGCTTGCCCAAGCTGCTGGACTTCAGTGCGCAGCTGCAACTGATCGAAGACCCTTTCCACCTCGGTGCCCACCTCACCCTGATCCTGGCGATTTTCGCCGAAGTCCTCTGCCCATTACTGATCATCGCCGGGGTGCTGGCGCGGCTGGCGTGCTTGCCTATTCTCTTTGTGCTGCTGGTGGCGATGCTGATTGTGCATCCGCAATGGAGCGTGGCCGAAGGGCAGTTCGGCTGGTTGCTGTTGATCCTCTTCACCAGCATTTTCATCGCCGGGCCCGGACGGCTGGCGCTCAATGTTCGTCTCGCTGGAGCCCTCCGTTATGCCTGATTCCAATCGATTCGAAGAAGTCGTGACGCTGATCGTCAAACATAGGGTCAAGGCCGGTTTTGAAGCGGCCTATGAAGCCTGGCTGCGCAACATCGTCAGCGTGGCCGGGCAACGCGAAGGACACTTGGGCGTGGATGTGATTCGCGGCAAGAGCGGTGGCCTCGACCTGTTCACCTGCGTGCTGCGGTTTTGCTCCACTGACGCGATGCAGCGCTGGCTCGACTCGCCGCAACGCCAGGCGCTGGTCGACGAAGCTGCGCCGATGCTGGCCGACGGCGACCAGACCGAGGTCAACCCGGTCAATGAGTTCTGGTTCTCACCACTGGCTGAGGCCGGTTCGCCACCGCCGCGCTGGAAGCAGGCCGTAGTGACGTTACTGGTGATTTTGCCGCACACCTTGCTGGTGCCGCTGATCTGGGGGCCGCTGTTGCAGCTCAATGCATTCCTGTCCAACTACGTGGTCGCCACTTTCCTGATCACCCTGACCATTGTGCTGTCGGTGGTGTACGTCTTTATGCCGTTGGCCACGCGCCTGTTCGCGCCGTGGCTGGAAGCCGGCCAGTCCCATTCCACACAGCCTTAAGGAAACGCGATGAACGCCGATCTGATTCTGTTCAATGGCCAGTTCCATACCGTTGACCGTGAGAAGCCCCTCGCCAGCGCCGTGGCGATCAGCGACGGCCGCTTCGTCGCGGTTGGCACCGATGCCGATGCCATGGCCCTGCGCGGTTCGGGCACGCAGGTCATCGATCTTAAGGGCCGGTGCGTCATCCCCGGCCTCAACGACTCGCACTTGCACCTGATCCGCGGTGGTTTGAACTACAACCTCGAACTGCGCTGGGAAGGTGTGCCGTCCCTGGCCGATGCCTTGCGCATGCTCAAGGATCAGGCCGACCGCACGCCCACGCCGCAGTGGGTGCGGGTGGTGGGTGGCTGGAACGAATTCCAGTTTGCCGAGAAGCGCATGCCGACCCTGGAAGAACTCAATCAGGCCGCACCCGATACGCCGGTGTTCGTGCTGCATTTGTACGACCGCGCCTTGCTTAACCGTGCGGCACTGCGCGTCGCCGGTTACACCCGTAATACGCCGAACCCGCCGGGCGGCGAGATTGTGCGCGATGCCAACGGTGAGCCGACCGGCATGCTGGTGGCGCGGCCGAACGCGATGATTTTGTACTCGACCCTGGCCAAGGGGCCGAAGTTACCGCTCGAATATCAGGTCAACTCGACCCGCCAGTTCATGCGCGAACTCAATCGGCTCGGCCTGACCAGTGCCATCGACGCGGGCGGTGGTTTCCAGAATTACCCGGACGACTACGCGGTGATCGAGCAGTTGGCCAAGGACCAGCAACTGACCATCCGCATCGCCTACAACCTGTTCACCCAGAAGCCCAAGGAAGAACTGACCGATTTCAAGAACTGGACCGGCAGCGTCAAGCTGCATCAGGGTGACGACTTCCTGCGGCACAACGGCGCCGGGGAAATGCTGGTGTTCTCGGCGGCGGATTTCGAAGACTTCCTCGAGCCGCGTCCGGACTTGCCGCAAACCATGGAAGACGAGCTGGAACCGGTGGTTCGCCACCTCGTCGAGCAGCGCTGGCCGTTCCGTTTGCATGCGACCTACAACGAATCCATCAGCCGCATGCTTGATGTGTTCGAGAAGGTCAACCGCGACATTCCCTTCAATGGTTTGCCATGGTTCTTCGACCACGCTGAAACCATCACCCCGCAGAACATCGAGCGGGTAAGGGCACTGGGCGGCGGCATCGCCATCCAGGATCGCATGGCGTTCCAGGGCGAGTATTTCGCCGAGCGCTATGGCGCCAAGGCCGCCGAAAACACGCCACCGATCAAGCGCATGCTGGCCGAGGGTGTACCGGTGGGGGCCGGCACCGATGCGACTCGAGTGTCCAGCTACAACCCTTGGACCTCGTTGTACTGGATGGTCAGCGGTCGCACCGTCGGTGGGCTGGCGCTGCACAGCGAAGGCCTGCCCCGGCAGACCGCGCTGGAACTGTTCACCCATGGCAGCGCCTGGTTTTCCTCCGAACAAGGCAAGAAAGGCCAGATCAAGGTCGGGCAACTGGCCGACGTCGCCGCCCTGAGCGCCGACTTCTTCAGCGTCGAGGAAGAAGCCATCAAGTGGATCGAATCGGTGCTGACTGTGGTCGGCGGCAAGGTGGTGTACGCCGCCGGCGAATTCGAAAAGCTTGGACCGCCTAGCGTGCCGGTGCTGCCGGACTGGTCGCCGGTGGTCAAGGTGCCGGGTCACTGGCGTCCGGCTTCACCGATGCAGGCGCAGGTTCACCAGTGCAGCGGACCGTGTGCGGTGCATTCCCACAGCCATGAACGGGCGCGTTTGTCGAACGCGCCGGTCAGCGATTTCCAGGGGTTCTGGGGCGCGTTTGGCTGCTCGTGTTTTGCCTTCTAGTGATTAAACAATGCGCCGGCCTGGTGTGTCGGCGCCCCTGAGGTAAGTCCATCCCCCGAGGAGTTTCACATGAGCAACGTTCCTTACAAACGTCTGAACAAAGATGATGCAGTGGTATTGCTGGTTGATCACCAGACTGGCCTGATCTCGTTGGTGCAGGATTTCTCGCCTAACGAATTCAAGAACAACGTGCTGGCCCTGGGCGACATCGCCAAGTTCTTTAACCTGCCGACCGTCCTCACCACCAGTTTCGACAGCGGCCCGAATGGCCCGATCGTGCCGGAACTCAAAGAGCAGTTCCCGGACGCTCCGTTCATTGCACGCCCGGGCCAGATCAACGCCTGGGACAATGAAGACTTCGTCAAAGCCGTGAAGGCCACCGGCCGCAAGCAGCTGATCATTGCCGGTGTTGTAACTGACGTGTGCGTGGCGTTCCCGACGTTGTCGGCACTGGCTGAAGGTTTTGAAGTGTTCGTGGTAACCGACGCCTCCGGCACCTTCAACACTACGGTGCAACAAGCGGCGTGGGCTCGTATGTCGGCTGCCGGTGCGCAACTGCTGAACTGGTTCTCCGTGGCTTGCGAGTTGCAGGGCGACTGGCGCAACGACATGGAAGGCCTGGCCAACCTGTTGTCCCAGCGCATCCCGAACTACCGCAACCTGATCAACAGCTACACGACGTTCACCGCGAAGTAAGTGGTAATGGCTGCCGGTCTCGGCCGGTCGCTTGAAAAGATCGCAGGCTTCGCCCGCTCCTACATGATTGGGTACACCCGCCTGTACTCAATTCCCGTAGGAGCGGGCGAAGCCTGCGATTTTTTGATCTTTAGATTTGGGGAGTCAGAAACAAAAAAAACGGCTATAAAGCGTTTGGCTGTCAAACCAGGGCGCGACAATGAATCCGTTCGAAGATATGCGTATGTTTTGCCAGGTCATGGACTCTGGCAGCTTCACGGCGGCAGCCGATCAATTAGGGTTGTCCAAGCAGTTCGTCAGCCGCCGCCTGATGCAACTGGAAGAGCGCCTCGGCGTGCGCCTGCTCAACCGTTCGACCCGGCGGTTGGACGTCACGCCGCTGGGGCAGAGTTATTACGAATCAGCCCTGCGCCTGCTCAGCGAAGTCGAGCAAGTGGAGCAGGGCATCGCCGGCCAGACCACCGAGCCTCGCGGCACCATTCGCCTGAGCGCACCGTTGTCGTTTGCCGTGGCGCATCTGGGCTGTCTGTTACCGGAGTTTTTGCAGCGTTATCGCGAGGTCACCGTGGAAGTCGACCTGAGTGATCGACCAGTGGACTTACTCGGTGAGGGCTACGATTTGGCATTGCGCATTGGCGTACTGGAAGACTCGACACTGATCGCCCGACGTCTCGCCTCCATCGAGCGGCTGTACTGTGCCAGCCCGGTGTATCTGGCCGAGCGGGGTACGCCGCTTAAACCCGAGGATTTACACACCCATGATTGCCTGCCTTACGGCCACGGTCGTCAGGTGCAATGGCGTTTCGAGGGGCAGGGCAAGCCGCAGAACGTCAACGTCACAGGGCGGATGCGGGTCAACAATGGTGAGTTGCTCAAGGACGCGGCCATCGCCGGTATGGGCATCACGTACCTGCCGACCTTCATCGTCGGTTCGGCCCTGGAGGACGGCCGACTTGTACCAGTGCTGGATGATTTGCGCCCCAAGCCGCTGACCTTGTCGGCCGTCTACCCGCAGCATCGCCAGAGGTCACGACCGGTGCAGGCGCTGATCGAGTTCTTGCGTGAGCGGTTGAATCAAGGCGAAGAGATTTCGCCCCACCGGTGATTACAAGATCACAACAAAGCTCGAATGGTAGTTTTTCTGATGCTGATCCAGACTCGTGCCGGCCAATCAACGGCCTGAATTCTGGAGTGTGCAATGGAAATGCCGACAAAAGAAAAAGCCATCGCCAGCAATCGCGATGCGTGGAATGACTCCGCCCAACACCACAAAGACACCCCGGAGTGGCGGGCCTGTTTGAGTGCCGTGAGCCATGGCGATTTTTCCTGCCTGGATGACACCCTCACCGGGTTGCTTCAACAGGTCGGCGTCGACGGCAAGGATGCGGTGCAGCTCGGCTGCAACAACGGACGCGAAAGTCTTTCGCTGTTTGCCCTGGGGGCCCGTCGTGTCGTCGGCATTGACCAGTCGGAGGCCTTTCTCGATCAGGCCCGGGAGCTGGCATCCCGTTCGCCCCATGAGCCCGAATTCATCGAGGCGGACATCCATCACCTGCCGACTGATCTTCACCAGTGCTTCGATGTAGCCCTGATTACCATCGGCGTATTGAACTGGATGCCGGACATCGCTGAATTCTTGCGCCATGCCGCGCAAACCCTCAAGCCCGGCGGTGCTCTGGTGGTGTACGAAACCCACCCGTTCCTGGAAATGTTCGACCCCGAGTCAGCCGATCCCTATCGCCCGGACAGTTCGTATTTTCGCAGTGAACCTTTCGTCCAGAACCAGCCGATCGTTTACGAGGGCAAAGTCGAACAGCCCGCCTCAGCGTCTTACTGGTTCGTCCACACCCTGGGTGCCATCTTCACCGGTGCTGTTGAGGCGGGGTTGCAGATCAGCCACTTCAAGGAATACCCGCATTCCAACCGAGAAGAACTCTACGATCGGTATCAGCAGCAAAAGGCGCAGTTGCCGTTGTGTTACACGTTGGTGGCGGTGAAGCGCTGAGTGTCGGATCTGAGAAATGAGTTGCATTGACTGACGCTATCGCGGTGTAGAAACGGATACATCCTTTACAATCGAGACCGGGGACATCCTTTACGTTTTTGTGGGTTTGAAAGGCGGTTTTCACCGCTTTTCAAACGACC
>NZ_JBIVCD010000016.1:0-4144 GCF_044746425.1 Pseudomonas sp. NPDC086112
GTGGATAACATTCAGCGCACCGTCGCCGAGTATTACAAGATCAAGATCTCCGACTTGCTGTCCAAGCGTCGTTCACGCTCGGTAGCACGTCCGCGTCAGGTCGCCATGGCGTTGTCCAAGGAATTGACCAACCACAGCCTGCCGGAAATCGGCGATGTGTTTGGCGGCCGCGATCACACGACTGTTTTGCACGCCTGCCGCAAGATCAACGAGCTTAAGGAATCCGACGCGGACATCCGCGAGGACTATAAGAACCTGCTGCGTACACAGACTACTTGATGAACACCAGCGCAGCTTATTAAGGCAAGGGACTAGACCATGCCATACACCAAAAAACGCGAAGCCCTGTTGAAACCCCTGCAACTGGTCGCAGGCGTCGTCGAGCGCCGACAGACCTTGCCGGTGCTCTCCAACGTGCTGCTGGTTGTCGAAGGCCAGCAATTGTCGCTGACCGGTACCGACCTGGAAGTCGAGCTGGTCGGTCGTGTACAACTCGAAGAGCCTGCGGACCCGGGTTCCATCACTGTGCCTGCGCGCAAGCTGATGGACATCTGCAAGAGCTTGCCGAACGATGCGCTGATCGACATCAAGGTCGACGAGCAGAAGCTCGTGGTGAAGGCCGGCCGAAGCCGCTTCACCCTTTCGACCCTGCCAGCCAATGACTTCCCGACGGTGGAAGAAGGCCCAGGCTCGCTGACCTGCAGCCTTGAGCAAAGCAAACTGCGTCGTCTGATTGAACGCACCAGCTTCGCGATGGCGCAGCAGGACGTACGCTACTACCTCAACGGCATGCTGCTGGAAGTCTCGGCCGGGATTATCCGCGCCGTGGCCACCGACGGTCACCGTCTGGCCATGTGTTCGATGCAGGCCGATATCGGTCAGCCGGATCGTCATCAGGTTATCGTGCCACGCAAGGGTATCCTTGAGCTGGCGCGCCTGCTGACAGAACCGGACGGCAATGTCAGCATCGTGCTGGGCCAGCACCACATTCGCGCCACCACCGGCGAGTTCACTTTCACCTCGAAACTGGTCGACGGTAAATTCCCTGACTACGAGCGTGTTCTGCCTAAAGGCGGCGACAAGCTGGTACTCGGCGATCGCCAGGCCTTGCGTGAAGCGTTCAGCCGTACCGCGATTCTGTCCAACGAGAAGTACCGTGGCATCCGTCTGCAACTGGCCAATGGTCAGCTGAAGATTCAGGCGAACAACCCGGAGCAGGAAGAAGCGGAAGAAGAAGTGGGCGTTGAGTACAACGGCGGCTCTCTGGAAATCGGCTTCAACGTGAGTTATCTGCTCGACGTACTGGGCGTGATGACCACCGAGCAGGTTCGCTTGATCCTGTCCGACTCCAACAGCAGTGCGCTGGTACAAGAGTCCGACAACGACGACTCGGCTTACGTTGTCATGCCGATGCGTCTGTAAACATGCTCAGCAGAACCTAGATGTCCTTAAGTCGCGTCTCGGTCACCGCGGTGCGTAATCTGCACCCGGTGACCTTCTCCCCCTCCCCCCGGATCAACATTCTTTACGGCGCCAACGGCAGCGGCAAAACCAGTGTTCTGGAAGCCATTCATCTGCTGGGGCTTGCCCGTTCGTTTCGTAGCAGCCGTCTATTACCCGTCATTCAATACGAGCAATTGGCGTGCACGGTGTTTGGCCAGGTCGAACTGGCCGAGGGTGGACACAGCGCGTTAGGGATATCTCGCGACCGGCAGGGTGAGTTCCAGATTCGCATCGATGGGCAGAACGCCCGAAGTGCTGCGCAACTGGCAGAGATCCTGCCGTTGCAGTTGATCAACCCGGACAGCTTCCGCCTGCTGGAAGGTGCGCCGAAGATTCGCCGACAGTTTCTCGACTGGGGTGTGTTCCACGTGGAACCCCGATTCATGTCCACGTGGCAGCGCTTGCAGAAGGCCTTGCGCCAGAGAAACTCTTGGCTGCGACATGGTACACTTGACGCCGTTTCGCAAGCGGTTTGGGACAGGGAACTGTGCCAGGCCAGCGCTGAAATAGATGAATACCGCCGCGCTTACATCAAAGCCTTGAAACCAGTCTTTGAACAGACCTTGAGCGAACTGCTTGAGCTTGAGGGCTTAACGCTCAGCTATTACCGAGGTTGGGACAAAGACCGTGAGTTGAGTGCAGTGCTCGCCGGGTCCCTTCAGCGGGATCAGCAAATGGGTCATACCCAAGCCGGACCACAACGCGCTGATTTGCGTCTTAGATTGGGCGCACATAACGCCGCGGACATCTTGTCTCGTGGCCAGCAGAAGTTGGTGGTCTGTGCATTGCGGATCGCCCAAGGGCACTTGGTTAGCCAGGCCCGTCGCGGCCAGTGTATTTATCTGGTGGATGACCTGCCGTCCGAACTGGACGAGCACCACCGTCGCGCGCTTTGCCGCTTGCTGGAAGACTTACGCTGCCAGGTCTTTATCACCTGTGTAGATCACGAATTATTGAGGGAAGGCTGGCAGACGGAAACGCCAGTCGCTCTGTTCCACGTGGAACAGGGCCGTATCACCCAGACCCACGACCATCGGGAGTGAAGGCATTGAGCGAAGAAAATACGTACGACTCAACGAGCATTAAAGTGCTGAAAGGCCTGGATGCCGTACGCAAACGTCCCGGTATGTACATTGGTGACACTGACGATGGCAGTGGTCTGCACCACATGGTGTTCGAGGTGGTCGATAACTCGATCGACGAAGCTTTGGCCGGCCATTGCGACGACATCAGCATCATCATCCACCCGGACGAGTCCATCACCGTTCGCGACAACGGTCGTGGCATCCCGGTAGACGTGCACAAAGAAGAAGGCGTCTCGGCGGCCGAGGTCATCATGACCGTGCTGCACGCCGGCGGTAAGTTCGACGACAACTCCTACAAGGTATCCGGCGGTCTGCACGGTGTAGGTGTGTCGGTGGTGAACGCACTGTCCAAAGAACTGATCCTGACCGTTCGCCGCAGCGGCAAGATCTGGGAACAGACTTATGTCCACGGTGTTCCGCAAGAGCCGATGAAAATCGTTGGCGAAAGCGAAACCACTGGCACCCAGATCCACTTCAAGCCTTCGGCTGAAACCTTCAAGAACATCCACTTCAGCTGGGACATCCTGGCCAAGCGGATTCGCGAACTGTCCTTCCTCAACTCCGGTGTCGGCATCGTCCTCAAGGATGAGCGCAGCGGCAAGGAAGAGTTGTTCAAGTACGAAGGTGGCCTGCGTGCGTTCGTTGAATACCTGAACACCAACAAGACTGCGGTCAACCAGGTGTTCCACTTCAACATCCAGCGTGAAGACGGCATCGGCGTTGAAATCGCCCTGCAGTGGAACGACAGCTTCAACGAGAATCTGTTGTGCTTCACCAACAACATTCCGCAGCGCGATGGCGGCACTCACCTGGTGGGTTTCCGTTCCGCACTGACGCGTAACCTGAACACCTACATCGAAGCTGAAGGTCTGGCGAAGAAGCACAAAGTTGCCACCACCGGTGACGATGCCCGCGAAGGCCTGACAGCAATTATTTCGGTGAAGGTGCCGGATCCGAAGTTCAGCTCCCAGACCAAGGACAAGCTGGTGTCTTCCGAAGTGAAGACCGCGGTCGAACAGGAAATGGGCAAGTACTTCTCTGACTTCCTGCTGGAAAACCCGAACGAAGCCAAACTGGTCGTCGGCAAGATGATCGACGCGGCGCGTGCGCGTGAAGCGGCGCGTAAGGCCCGTGAGATGACCCGCCGTAAAGGCGCGCTGGACATTGCCGGCCTGCCGGGCAAACTGGCTGACTGCCAGGAAAAAGACCCTGCCCTCTCCGAACTGTACCTCGTGGAAGGTGACTCTGCTGGCGGCTCCGCCAAGCAGGGACGCAACCGTCGCACCCAGGCCATCCTGCCGCTCAAGGGCAAGATCCTGAACGTCGAGAAGGCACGCTTCGACAAGATGATCTCTTCGCAAGAAGTGGGCACCTTGATCACCGCGCTGGGCTGCGGCATTGGCCGCGACGAGTACAACATTGACAAGCTGCGTTATCACAACATCATCATCATGACCGATGCTGACGTCGACGGTTCGCACATCCGTACCCTGTTGCTGACCTTCTTCTTCCGTCAGTTGCCCGAGTTGATCGAGCGCGGTTACATCTACATCGCT
>NZ_JBIVCD010000016.1:4154-13530 GCF_044746425.1 Pseudomonas sp. NPDC086112
CATGAGCTTCATGAGCGCGAAGAAGTACCCGCCGTCGCTGATATCGCTCAGCCGCCGCTGTACAAGGTCAAGAAAGGCAAGCAAGAGCAAT
Organism: Pseudomonas sp. NPDC086112; assembly: GCF_044746425.1. Lineage (NCBI taxonomy): Bacteria > Pseudomonadati > Pseudomonadota > Gammaproteobacteria > Pseudomonadales > Pseudomonadaceae > Pseudomonas > Pseudomonas sp. NPDC086112. Next base: position 4,246 of record NZ_JBIVCD010000016.1, read on the forward strand.
ACATCAAAGACGACGACGCCATGGAAGAGTACATGACGCAGTCGGCCCTGGAAGACGCGAGCCTGCACCTGAACGAAGAAGCCCCGGGTATCTCCGGCGAAGCCCTCGAGCGTCTGGTGAATGACTTCCGTCTGGTGATGAAGACCCTCAAGCGTTTGTCGCGCCTGTACCCGCAGGAACTGACCGAGCACTTCATCTACCTGCCAGCGGTGAGCATGGAGCAACTGTCCGATCACGCAGCGATGCAGGATTGGATGGCTCAGTTCGAAGTTCGCCTGCGCACCGTCGAGAAATCCGGCCTGGTTTACAAAGCCAGCCTGCGTGAAGACCGTGAACGTAACGTCTGGTTGCCAGAGGTCGAGCTGATCTCCCACGGCCTGTCGAACTACATCACCTTCAACCGCGATTTCTTCGGCAGTAACGATTACAAGACGGTCGTATCGTTGGGCGCTCAATTGAGCACCTTGCTGGACGACGGCGCGTACATCCAGCGCGGCGAGCGCAAGAAGCCGGTCACCGAATTCAAGGAAGCACTTGAATGGCTGATGGCTGAAAGCACCAAGCGTCATACCATCCAGCGCTACAAAGGTCTGGGCGAGATGAACCCGGATCAGCTGTGGGAAACCACCATGGACCCGAGCCAGCGCCGGATGCTCAAAGTGACCATCGAAGACGCCATTGGCGCAGACCAGATCTTCAACACCCTGATGGGTGATGCGGTCGAACCTCGTCGTGACTTCATCGAAAGTAACGCCCTGGCGGTTTCCAACCTGGACTTCTGATCCGGCAGGACCGCTAAAACGAAAAAGGCCAACGCTAAGCGTTGGCCTTTTTTATTGATCGCCGAAAGGTCGTCATTCGCTAGCAGCAGTGGCCACGCTCTCAAGCCGATACCCATACCCGTAAATCGTCAGCAGTTGCCAACCGCGATCGGCCGTCAGGCCCAGCTTGTTGCGCAGGCGATAAATATGAGTATCCAGCGGGCGGGAGGACGCTATTTCTTCATGGGTCCAAAAACGCTCATACAAGTATTCACGGGACAAAGGTCGGCCCAGATTGGCGAACAGGCAACGGGCGAGCCGGTATTCCCGTTCGGTCAGGCTGATGGGGGTGGCGGCGCGGGTGACGGTGAGTTCGGCGTCGTCGAATTCGAGGTCATTGAAGGTCAGTATTTCGGTGGCCGCGGCGCGTTGCAGCCCATGCCGACGAAGCACCGCGCTGACCCGAGCCATCAGCTCATTGGGACGAAACGGTTTGCTCACGTAATCATCGGCCCCGGCGTTCAACGCCTGGACGATATCGCTTTCGGTATCGCGACTGGTGAGCATGATCGCGGCGGGTGGTACGTCCATGTGTTCACGGGTCCAACGCAACAACGCCAGACCGCTGATATCGGGCAGTTGCCAATCGAGGATCAGTAGATCGAAGGTCTCCCGCCGGAGTTGCCGTAGCAAGTCCTCTCCCCGCTCGAAACAATGCAGCGTCCACGCCTGCTCACCCGTGACGGGGATCTGTCGCAGTGTCTGTTCAACCCGGCGCAGTTCAGCGGGCTCGTCATCCAGTATTGCGACACGCATGCCGAGTGTTTCCTTTATCTCGTAAGTGCAAAGTGAAAATTCCTACGGGAGTTTAGGCTGATTGATCGAATCTGAACAATTGTGGCGAATTGCTGCGAAGGTCATTTATGCCGGTAAATTCGTTGTCGCTGAGCGGCACAGGGGCATTGGGATGTGCTCCGGCGCAGGGAGCGCCAAGTCACTTTGCAGGCCCGTCGATCGCCGGTTTTCGGCGGTACCCTGCTCAGGGGAAACACACGGAGTGCCTGCTCGGCTCCGACACAGGGATGTGTCATCTCCAATATCCTTTGCTCTCATAGCTATCTGCTAGAGCGTCCGCTCAGGTATCGTGCGTCAAATACTTGTGTGCGTTATCCGGCGTGATCTTCATAAGAGCATAAAAGCCAATCCATGAACCCCATGACCTTATTGCTCCCACGCCGTTCTGGCGTCTGTCTTTTACTGATGGTTGGCCTGATGGGATTGTTTGCCCAGAGTGCATCAGCGGCTGTCGCCTCGGCAAAACGTCTGTCTTATATCGATCAAAACCAACAATGCCGTGGTCAACCGCTGCCGGCAACGGTCGAGCATCTGACTGGCGAAGCCTGGAAGCTGGACGCCAAAGGCAAGCAGACGCCGCTGCAGGAAGGTATGTCGATCGACGAGCAGGAAGGCGTCAAAACCTCGCCTTCGGCATTTGTCAGCCTGTCCCTGGGTGATGGCTCGCGGGTGGTGTTGCCTTCCAGTTCCCATATCACCCTGCATCTCAATGACGAACATTCGATCCCTCAGGTCATTCTTGAGCAGGGCCAGGTTGAATCGTATGTGATCAAACGTGCCAGCGACCATGATCGCTTTCAGATCGTCACGCCGGTCGGTGTACTGGGCGTGAGGGGTACGCACTTTCGGGTGCGCAACGATGACGGTGGCGAGGCGCTGCTGGAAGTGTTGAACGGGCAAGTGGCGGTCAATCGTGATGAAAAAACGTCGGGTTTCCGCCCTGCCCGGCCCGTTGTCAAACGCCCCAAGGGCGTTGAAGCTGACGAAGTCCAGGTCATGGCCCGCCAGGGTTTGCGTATTCAGAAACAAGGCACGCTGACGCCAATCGACTTGTTACCCGCTCCACGTTTATTAGGTCAGGCCGGTCAGACGGGGAATGTGCCTGTGTGGCAATTGATCATGAAGCCCATCGAAGGGGCTAAGCGTTATCGGGCGCAAGTGGCGACCGACGCAGCCTTTCTGGACATCAAGCAAGAGCAGTTTTCCAGCACACCAGAGGTCAAGTTCCGCGGGCTGAAAGCGTTTTTCTACCATGTTCGCCTGTCGGCCTATGACGCTCAGGGGTTAGAGGGAGAGACCGGGGTGTATGACATTTTCTATTACCCCAGGACCACGCGTGTCCAATAGCGCCTTGGTCGACGACCGATGAAGAGACGACCAAGGAAGGATGACCGCGAGCCGACCCAGGCTCAGCGGTTGTTTCAGCGGATGGTGCGCGAGTGGCTGTGGGTCTGTCTGATCCTGTTGCCGCTTACGGCGATGCTGTCCATGAATCAGGGGCTGGCCCTGAGCAATCTGCTGTATGACAACCTGCGTCGGTTGAGTCCGCTGCCGGTGGATCCGCGAATACTCATCGTCACGATCGATGACTACAGCTTGCAGCAGCTTGGCCAATGGCCGTGGTCGCGGGCCATGCACGCGCAACTGCTGGATCGGCTCAGCGCTGCGAACGTTAAAGGCGTTCTATTCGACGTTATTTTCAGCGAACCCGATAGCCATCCCGCCAACGATCAGCTTTTGGCCCAGGCGGTCTGTCGGGCCGGGAATGTTTTCGTGCCGCTGTTGCGCGAAGGCGTCGCACGTTATGGGCAGCCCTTGGGAGAAATTGAACCGGTGGCTGCGCTGAGCCATTGCGCTAAAGGCGTCGGGCACATCAATGCCGAAGCGGACGCTGATGGGATCGTGCGCAGCGTGTATTTAAGCGAAGGCCCGGCGCAAAAAACACGCCCGCAACTGGCCTGGCTGCTGTACGAAGAAACCCTTACCGACAAGGGAAATGTACCGATGCCTGGTACCCCGGCCCTGCCATCGGCGCAAGGCTGGCAGCGAGCCCATGAAATACGGATTCCTTTCATCCATTCCGACGCGGGCTTTCCCACTGTGCCCTACGTCAGCGTATTGCGCGGCGAAGTTCCGCCCGAGTTGCTGCGCGATCGCTTGATCCTGATCGGCTCGACCGCTGCAGGCCTGGGCGACCGCTACGTGACACCGCAATCGGCCAGCCTCGGCACTACACCGGGTGTTGAGATTCAGGCGAATATCCTCAACGGGTTGCTGCAACAGCGCAACATCGTGGTTCTCGATCAGCGCTTGGCGGCGTTGCTATCGGTGATGATTGTCGGTGAGTTGCTGGGCCTGTTACTGGTGCGTCCGCGTCGCGCGCTATGGCTGACTTTGGGTGCAATGGCCGCCGCTCTACTGGGTTCGGGTGTACTGTTGCGGCTTGGTTGGTGGTGGTCACCGGCGGCGAGCCTGCTAGGGATGATGCTGGGCTACCTGATCTGGAATTGGCGAAGGCTGAACGCGGTGCTCGCTTATTTCGGCTGGGAACTGGCGCGCCTGGACAGCGAGCCAAAAGTCTTTCCCGAACGTCGTCGTACCCAGGCCCCGGCCGGTGATGTGCTGCAAGGGCAAATCGTCGCGCTGGAGCAGGCCATGAGCCGGACCCGCGATACCCGACGTTTCATTGCCGACGGGCTTGAATACCTGCCGGTGGCGACGCTGATCAGTGATCCGAGCGGACGTATTCTGCTGGCCAACCGCAAGGCTCGAGAAGTGTTTTGTCGTGGCCTGGTGGGCGAGGACATGCTCGAGCAACTGAGCGACTTGGGTTACCCGGTGCCGTCCAACGGAATGCCATCTGCGTTGTCGAGCCTGGAGCCGCTGGAGTTTCGTGACACCCAGGCACGCAGCCTGCGTCTGGACCTGGCGCCGCTGTTGCCGGCCGAGGGTGACTCCGTGATTGGCTGGCTACTAAGCCTCACTGACTTGAGCGTCGAGCGCGACGCCGAAGAACAGCGAGCCGTGTTGCTGCGTTTTTTGTCCCATGACCTCAGGGCTCCCCATTCGGCGATACTCGCCTTGCTCGACGTCCAGCGGCATCAGGTGCCCGGTGACACTCAAGTGTTCAACCAGATCGAGTTACAAGTGCGCAAGGCGCTGAACCTGACCGAGGCTTTTGTGCAGTTGGCAAAAGCCGAGTCCGAGGCCTATCAGTTTCAGCCGAGCATGTTCGCGATGTTGTTGCTCGATACCTTCGATCAGGCCTCCAGCATTGCTCATCTGAAGAACATTCAATTACTGCATGACCTCGACGAAGACGCTGAAGCGCTGGTCCTGGCCGATCAATCGCTACTGACACGGGCTCTGTTTAACCTGTTGGAAAACGCCATCAAGTACAGTCCGGCGGGCTCGCGGATCTCAGTGCGGGTGAGTTATGCCGAAGGTTGGCTACTGTGCGAGATCGCCGATCAGGGGCGAGGGATTGCTGTCGATGAACTTCCTGAGTTGTTCAGTCAGTATCGGCGTTTTACCTCGGCTCACGGCAGTGACGGCCTGGGACTGGGTTTGTCCATGGTCAAGGCGGTGGTGGATCGTCATGGCGGGAGGATTTCCTGTCGTAGCGTGGTGGGGCAAGGGTCGACGTTCAGCATCCAGTTACCGCTATTGAGCGAGTGATCCAGACGTTTTCAGCGAGCATAAAAAAACCGGCTATATCAGCCGGTTTTTTTACGTCCGAAATAAACTTATGCACCTTTTCGGATTTTTTACTTGCTTAAGAAATATGTATGTAAATCATTAACTTAATAACTAAATTCAGTGTTTTTCAACAAAACGGTACACAGGTTATCCACAGAATCTCAGACAGCCACTTGATCGGTCGCACTCGGGGCTGCCGGGGCTGCTGGCAGCGAGCCCATCTCGCGCTGCATCTGTTCGTTCCAGGCCTGCACCCGATCATTCAGGTCGGCAATGGCTCGCGGCCCACTGCCCTCGGCGTACATCGGCGCGCCAATGATCACGGTGATCACGCCTTGCTGTTTCGCCCAACCGGTTTTTGGCCAGAACTTGCCGGCATTGTGTGCAATCGGCAGTACCGGTAATGACGCATTGACGGCCAACGCGGTGCCACCGCGGGAAAACTTGCCGATGGTGCCATAGGGAACGCGAGTCCCTTCCGGGAAGATCAGTACCCAGACCTTGTCCTTGAGCAGCTCATCGCCCTTCTTCGCTACATGCTTGAGCGCAGCTTTCGGATTGCCGCGATCGATGGCGATCGGTCGCAGCATCGCCATGGCCCAGCCGAAGAACGGAACGTAGAGCAGTTCGCGCTTGAGCACCTGGCTCAGCGGCTCGAAGTAGGCCGAGAGAAAGAATGTCTCCCAGGTGCTCTGGTGGTTCGACTGAATCACGCAGGGCTGGTCCGGCACGTTCTCGGCACCCTTCACTTCGTAACGGATACCCAGAAAGACTTTGCTCAGCCATAAGGCGCAGCGGCACCAGTACACGTTGATAAAACGATAACGCGCCTTGAACGGCAGAAACGGCGCGATAAAAAAGCTCAGGGTGCACCAGAGCAAAGAGCTGGTGCCCAGCAGCAGGTAAAAGAGGAAAGTTCTGATGGCCTGCAGTATCGACATGGCGATATTTACCGTTGCGGGCATTGCCCGCCTATTCAAGCGCACTCCCGATCAGTCCTTGGCCAGGATGTCAGAAGAGCCTTAGTTGTGGATAAGTTCCGCGGCAATCGCCGCCAGATCGTCAAAAATCAAGGTGCCTGCCGGTAGGGTCTTGCCCTGAGTCTTTTCGCCTTTCCCGGTCTTTACCAAAACTGGCTGACAGTCGACGGCTTTGGCGGCTTCCAGGTCACCGAGAGTATCGCCGACGAACCATAGATTCGTCAGCGAAACGTTGTAATGCGCGGCGATGGTTTTCAACATCCCGGGTTTTGGCTTGCGGCAATCGCAGCCATCGTCTGGCCCGTGCGGGCAATAGACAATCAGCCCGACTTCGCCACCCTGCTCCGCCACCAGCTCGCGCAAGCGAGCGTGCATGGCATCCAGGGTGGCGATGTCGTAATAGCCGCGAGCGATGCCCGACTGGTTGGTAGCCACCGCCACCGTCCAGCCGGCCTTGCTCAACTGCGCGATCGCTTCGATCGAACCGGGGAGCGGAATCCACTCCTCCACCGACTTGATGTACGCGTCGGAGTCGTAATTGATCACTCCGTCCCGATCGAGAATCAGCAGTTTCAACAGCAGCCCCTTAGCCCAGCAGCGAAATGTCGGCGACGCCGAGGAACAAGCCACGCAGACGCGCCAGCAGCGCATAACGGTTGGCTCGCACCTTGGCATCTTCGGCGTTGACCATCACCGCTTCGAAGAACGCATCCACCGGCTCGCGTAAGGCAGCCAGACGTGCCAGCGATTCGCTGTACTGACGAGCCGCCGCCATCGGCTGGACAGCCTGGTCAGCCTGCTGGATCGCCGAATACAGGGAGAACTCGTTGGCGTTGTCGAAGTACTTGGCTTCAACGACCGAAGGAACAGAGCCTTCGACCTTGCTCAGCAGGTTCGAAACGCGCTTGTTCACAGCGGCCAGGGCTGCGGCTTCCGGCAATTTGCGGAACGCTTCTACCGCTTGTACACGCTGATCGAAATCCAGCGCCGAACCCGGCTTCAGGGCACGGACCGACAGGTAAGTCCCGACATCAACGCCTTCGTCTTCATAACGGGCACGCAAACGATCGAAGATGAATTCCAGCACCGAGTCATTCAGGCCGGCAGCTTTGACCTTGGTACCGAACGCATTCACGGCAAACGCCACGGCGTCGTTCAGGTCGAGGTCGAGCTTCTTGTCGATCAGGATCCGCAACACACCCAGCGCAGCACGGCGCAGGGCATACGGGTCTTTGCTCCCGGTAGGCAGCATGCCGATACCGAAAATACCCACCAGCGTGTCGAGCTTGTCGGCGATGGCCACGGCCGCACCGGTCAGGGTAGTCGGCAGTTCAGCGCCGGCACCGCGTGGCATGTACTGCTCGTTCAGCGCCAGGGCGACTTCTTCCGGCTCGCCGTCGTTGAGGGCGTAGTAGTAACCGGCGACACCTTGCATCTCCGGGAACTCACCGACCATCTCGGTCGCCAGGTCGCACTTGGACATCAGGCCGGCACGGGAAGCCCAGGCCGGGTTGCCACCAATGCGTTGAGCGATGAACGCGGCGAGCCTGGAAACACGTTCGGCCTTGTCGTAGACGCTGCCGAGTTTTTCCTGGAACACCACATTCTGCAGACGCAGGTTGAAGTCTTCGAGTTTCTGCTTCTTGTCTTGCTTGAAGAAGAACTCGGCGTCGGTCAGGCGTGGGCGAACCACTTTCTCGTTACCGGCGATGATCTGCTGCGGGTCTTTGCTTTCGATGTTGGCCACGGTAATGAAACGAGGCAGCAACTTGCCGTCGGCATCCAGCAGGCAGAAATATTTCTGGTTGTCCTGCATGGTGGTGATCAGCGCTTCTTGCGGCACGTCCAGGAAACGTTCTTCGAACGAGCACACCAGCGGCACCGGCCATTCAACCAGCGCGGTCACTTCGTCGAGCAGGCTCGGCGGCACGATCGCCGTACCTTCCTGCAGTGTCGCCAGTTCTTCTGTACGTTTGCTGATCAGCTCGCGACGCTCGTTGGCGTCGGCCAGCACATAGGCTGCACGCAGGTCGTTCAGGTAGTTGGCCGGCGAGGTGATGCGCACGCTTTCAGGATGGTGGAAGCGGTGACCACGGGAATCGCGGCCGGACTTCTGGGCAAGGATGGTGCAGTCGATGACATGGTCACCAAGCAGCATCACCAGCCATTGGGTCGGGCGAACGAATTCTTCCTTACGAGCACCCCAGCGCATGCGCTTGGGGATAGGCAGGTCGTTCAGGGAGTCTTCAACGATGGTCGGCATCAGGCTCGCGGTCGGCTTGCCGGCGATGCTTTGGCTGTAGCGCAGTTTTGGACCGCTCTGATCGATCTCGCTCAGGTCGACGCCGCACTTCTTGGCGAAGCCCAGGGCTGCTTGAGTCGGGTTGCCTTCGGCATCGAACGCGGCCTGACGCGGCGGGCCGTCGAGGTTGATGCTGCGATCCGGCTGTTGGGTCGCCAGCGCGGTAATCAGCACGGCCAGACGACGTGGCGCGGCGTAGACGGTTTTGGTTTCGTAGTTCAGGCCGGCAGCTTGCAGGCCTTTGTCGATACCAGCCATAAACGCTTCGGCCAGGGTATTCAGGGCTTTGGGTGGCAGTTCTTCGGTGCCCAGTTCAACCAGAAAATCTTGAGCACTCATTGTGCAGCCTCCAGCTTGGCCAGTACTTCATCACGCAGGTCCGGGGTCGCCATCGGGAAGCCCAGCTTGGCGCGAGCCAGCAGGTAGGCTTGCGCAACGGAACGCGCCAGGGTGCGGACCCGCAGAATGTATTGCTGACGCGCAGTCACCGAGATCGCCCGGCGCGCATCCAGCAGGTTGAAGGTGTGGGAAGCCTTCAACACCATTTCGTAGCTCGGCAACGGCAATGGCTGATCGAGTTCGATCAGGCGCTTGGCTTCGCTTTCATAGAAGTCGAACAACTCGAACAGCTTCTCGACGTTGGCGTGTTCGAAGTTGTAGGTCGACTGCTCCACTTCGTTCTGGTGGA
>NZ_JBIVCD010000016.1:13540-14040 GCF_044746425.1 Pseudomonas sp. NPDC086112
ATGGCCAGACGCTCCAGACCGTAAGTGATCTCGCCGGTCACCGGGTAGCACTCGATGCCGCCCGCTTGCTGGAAGTAAGTGAACTGCGTCACTTCCATGCCGTTGAGCCAGACTTCCCAGCCCAGCCCCCAGGCGCCCAGCGTTGGCGACTCCCAGTTGTCTTCGACGAAACGGATGTCATGCACCAGCGGGTCGAGGCCCACGTGCTTGAGGGAGCCCAGGTACAGTTCCTGGAAGTTGTCCGGGTTCGGCTTCAGGACTACCTGGAACTGGTAGTAGTGCTGCAGACGGTTCGGGTTTTCGCCGTAGCGGCCGTCAGTCGGGCGACGACTGGGCTGCACATAAGCGGCGTTCCAGGTTTCCGGGCCAATGGCGCGCAGGAACGTGGCAGTGTGGAAAGTGCCGGCGCCTACTTCCATATCGGAGGGCTGAAGTACCACACAACCTTGCTCGGCCCAGTATTGCTGGAGGGCGAGGAGCAAGTCTTGGAAGGTCCGCAC
>NZ_JBIVCD010000016.1:14049-58866 GCF_044746425.1 Pseudomonas sp. NPDC086112
CTGTTTCTTGGGCTGCGATTTAAAGAGCGGGAGTATACCAGTTTCGGTCCTGCGCACGCCCCCTGGAGCCTTATGCCACGCTGCTTTTGGTGTACCGAAGATCCGCTGTACATGGCTTATCACGATCAGGAGTGGGGCACGCCGCTACGCGATGCGCAGGGTTTGTTCGAGTTGCTTTTGCTCGAAGGGTTCCAGGCCGGGCTTTCCTGGATCACTGTGTTGCGCAAACGAGAGCGTTATCGCGAGGTGCTGTTTGGCTTCGACGTGCAGCGTGTGGCACAGATGAGCGACGCGGAAATCGATGAATTGATGCTCGATCCGGGGATCATCCGCAATCGCCTCAAACTCAATGCCGCCCGGCGCAATGCCCAAGCCTGGCTGGCGCTGGAGGACCCGGTGGCGTTTCTCTGGTCGTTCGTCGGCGGAGCGCCGGTGATCAATCATTTCAAGGATCGCAGTGAAGTGCCGGCCGTGACACCGGTTGCCGTCGAGATGAGCAAAGGCCTGAAAAAAGCCGGATTCACGTTCGTCGGCCCGACCATTTGTTACGCGTTGATGCAGGCCTCGGGCATGGTCATGGACCACACCCGGGATTGCGATCGCTACGCCACCTTGGCGAACGGCGGTTAGAATAGCCGCCTCGCGCACAGCACAAGATCAGGAGTGACCTGTGGATAAGTTGAAAGGCGCCTTGCTGGTAGGCGCTCTGCGTCTGTTTGCCCTGCTTCCTTGGCGGGCAGTGCAGGCGGTGGGTTCAGCAATTGGCTGGATCATGTGGAAAACCCCCAACCGTTCCCGTGACGTGGTACGGATCAACCTCGCCAAGTGCTTTCCGCAAATGGACCCGGCCGAACGCGAGCGTTTAGTCGGACAGAGCCTGAAAGACATCGGCAAGTCCCTGACCGAGAGCGCCTGCGCATGGATCTGGCCGGCTCAGCGTTCCATCGACCTGGTGCGCGAAGTCGAAGGTCTCGATGTGCTTAAAGACGCCCTCGCCTCCGGCAAAGGTGTGGTCGGCATCACCAGCCACCTGGGCAACTGGGAAGTGTTGAACCACTTCTATTGCAACCAGTGCAAACCGATCATTTTCTACCGTCCGCCCAAGCTCAAGGCGGTGGATGAGTTGCTGCGCAAGCAGCGGGTGCAATTGGGTAACCGGGTGGCCGCTTCCACCAAGGAAGGCATTCTCAGCGTGATCAAGGAAGTGCGCAAAGGGGGGGCAGTGGGCATTCCGGCTGACCCGGAACCGGCCGAATCCGCCGGGATCTTCGTGCCGTTCTTCGCCACTCAGGCCCTGACCAGCAAATTCGTGCCGAACATGCTGGCCGGCGGCAAAGCGGTCGGTGTGTTCCTGCATGCCCTGCGACTACCGGACGGTTCGGGTTACAAAGTGATCCTCGAAGCCGCCCCGGAGGCTATGTACAGCACCGATACCGAAACCTCCTGTGCGGCGATGAGCCAAGTGGTCGAGCGCTATGTGCGGGCTTATCCGAGCCAGTACATGTGGAGCATGAAGCGCTTCAAGAAGCGTCCGCCAGGCGAAGAACGCTGGTACTGATGCTGCTGTGGATAATCCCCGGTAAAAATCAAAAGATCGCAAGCTTCGCCAGCGCCTACAAAAGGCGCGGCGTACACCCCGTAGGAGCTGCCGCAGGCTGCGATCTTTTGATCTTTGTCCTGCGTGACTTCTGATCAGTGCGCCTGACGCTCAAGCTTTTTCAAAAACACCATCATCTCCTTCTCGGCCTGCTTGTCGCCATGGTTGCGGGCGGCTTCCAGGCCCTGTTCCCAGGCCTGACGTGCCGCCGCGTAATCCGCCAGCGCCAGATGGGCCTTGCCCAATAGCTTCCAGGCCGCCGAATACTTCGGATCGAACTCGACGCAGCGCTGGAAATGCTCTGCAGCCTTGGCATTTTCACCCAGATCCAGATAACCCTTGCCCAGGCCGAAGCGCAGCAGCGAGTTATCCACACCCTTGGCGAGCATTTTTTCCAGGGATTCGATCATTGATGACACCTTTGGTTTTTGGGTGAGTTCGAAATCGCTTTCGCGGGCAAGCCTCGCTCCTACAATGGATCACGCATGACCCGTAGGAGCGAGGCTTGCCCGCGAAGAGGCCCATCCAGCCACTGCAAGTTCCGGATCAGAAGAAGCTCAACCCCACATGGAACAGCTTTTCCACATCCCGAATATGCTTCTTATCCACAAGGAACAGAATCACATGGTCGCCAGCTTCGATCACTGTATTGTCGTGGGCGATGATCACTTCTTCATCACGGATGATCGCGCCAATGGTGGTCCCTGGTGGCAGGCCAATATTCTCAATGGCCTTGCCGATCACCTTGCTTGACTTTTCATCACCGTGAGCGATGGCCTCAATGGCTTCCGCCGCACCTCGACGCAATGAGTGCACGCTGACGATATCGCCGCGCCGCACGTGAGCCAGCAAGGTGCCGATGGTCGCCAATTGCGGGCTGATGGCGATGTCGATGTCGCCACCCTGGATCAGGTCGACGTAAGCCGGGTTGTTGATGATCGTCATCACCTTCTTCGCGCCCAGGCGCTTGGCCAGTAGCGACGACATGATGTTGGCTTCGTCGTCGTTGGTCAGCGCCAGGAAGATATCGGCGTCGGCGATGTTCTCCTCGATCAGCAGGTCGCGGTCGGAGGCACTGCCCTGCAACACCACGGTGCTGTCGAGGGTGTCCGAGAGATGGCGGCAGCGGGCCGGGTTCATCTCGATGATCTTCACCTGATAACGGCTTTCGATGGCCTCGGCCAAGCGCTCGCCAATCTGCCCGCCGCCAGCGATGACGATACGTTTGTAGCTCTCATCGAGGCGGCGCATTTCGCTCATCACCGCGCGAATATTCGCTTTGGCGGCGATGAAAAATACTTCATCGTCGGCCTCGATCACCGTATCGCCCTGGGGCAGGATCGGCCGGTCACGACGGAAAATCGCCGCAACGCGGGTTTCGACGTTCGGCATGTGTTCACGCAACTGGCGCAATTGCTGACCCACCAACGGACCGCCGTAATAGGCTTTCACTGCCACCAGTTGCGCCTTGCCTTCGGCGAAGTCGATTACCTGCAACGCACCCGGATGCTGGATCAGGCGCTTGATGTAGTTGGTAACGACTTGCTCCGGACTGATCAATACGTCGACCGGAATCGCTTCGTTATCGAAGAGTTCGGTGCGGGTCAGGTACGCGGCTTCGCGGACCCGGGCGATCTTGGTCGGTGTGTGGAACAAGGTGTGAGCGACCTGACAGGCCACCATGTTGGTTTCGTCACTGTTGGTCACTGCAACCAACATGTCGGCGTCGTCGGCACCGGCCTGACGCAGGATGGTCGGCAGCGAACCGCGACCCTGCACGGTGCGGATGTCCAGCCGATCGCCGAGGTCACGCAGGCGTTCGCCATCGGTGTCGACCACGGTGATGTCGTTGGCCTCGCTGGCCAAGTGTTCCGCCAGCGAACCGCCGACCTGCCCTGCGCCGAGGATGATGATTTTCATCCAGTCACTCCCTTAAAACTGGTTAACCGCGCGCGGCGGCAATCTTGATCAGCTTGGCGTAGTAGAACCCGTCGTGGCCGCCTTCCTGGGCCAGTAATTGGCGACCATGGGGCTGCTTGATGCCGGCCTGACTGGCGATGTCGAGTTCACGGGCACCCGGTGTGCGAGCGAGGAACGCTTCGATGACATCGGTGTTCTCGGTCGGCAGCGTGGAGCAGGTGGCGTAAAGCAGAATGCCGCCCACTTCCAACGTTATCCACATGGCATCGAGTAGCTCGCCCTGAAGCACCGCCAGCGCGGCGATGTCATCGGGTTGGCGGGTCAGTTTGATGTCCGGGTGACGACGGATCACCCCGGTGGCCGAGCACGGCGCGTCCAGCAGAATGCGTTGGAATGGCTTGCCGTCCCACCAGCTCGCGGTGTCGCGGCCGTCGGCGGCGATCAGTTCGGCGCTCAGGCCCAGGCGTGCAAGGTTTTCCCGCACCCGCACCAGACGTTTGGCTTCCAGATCCACAGCCACCACGCCAGCCAGTTTGGGCTCGGCCTCAAGGATGTGGCAGGTCTTGCCGCCCGGTGCGCAGCAGGCGTCCAGCACCCGTTGGCCTGGCGCCAGGTCCAGCAGATCGGCAGCCAGTTGCGCGGCTTCGTCCTGCACGCTGATCCAGCCTTCGGCGAAACCCGGCAAGCTGCGCACGTCGGCCGCTGCGTCGAGGATGATGCCGTCCTGACTGTAAATGCACGGCGTGGCAGCGATGCCCGCTTCAGTCAGCAACCCGAGATAAGCATCGCGGGTGTGATGGCGACGGTTGACTCGCAAAATCATCGGCGGGTGAGCGTTGTTTGCCGCGCAAATGGCTTCCCACTGCTCGGGCCAGAAGGCTTTGAGGGATTTTTGCAGCCAGCGCGGGTGAGCGGTGCGCACCACCGGGTCGTGCTCCAGCTCGGCCAGCAGCGCTTCGCTTTCCCGTTGGGCGCGGCGCAAAACGGCGTTGAGCAAGGCTTTGGCCCACGGCTTTTTCAGTTTGTCGGCGCAACCGACGGTTTCACCGATGGCCGCGTGGGCCGGAACCCTGGTATAGAGCAGTTGGTAGAGACCGACCAACAACAGCGCCTCGACATCGGCATCAGCTGCCTTGAACGGCTTTTGCAGCAACTTGACCGCCAACGCCGACAAACGTGGCTGCCAGCGAGCCGTGCCGAACGCCAGGTCCTGGGTGAAGCCGCGATCGCGGTCTTCGACCTTGTCCATTTGCGTCGGCAGAGAACTGTTGAGTGAGGCTTTTCCGTTAAGAACAGCAGCAAGTGCCTTGGCGGCAGCCAGACGTGGATTCATTGAGCGTCCGCCGCTTGACCGAGAACGGTGCCGACGGCGAATTTCTCACGACGGCTGTTGAACAAGTCGCTGAAGTTCAGCGCCTTGCCGCCGGGCAATTGCAGACGGGTCAGGCACAGCGCCTGTTCACCGCAGGCGACGACCAGGCCGTCCTTGCTGGCGCTGAGGATTTCACCCGGCGCGCCCTGCCCTTCGGCCAGGCTCGCAGCCAACACTTTCAGCGCTTCGCCGTTCAGCGTGCTGTGGGTGATCGGCCAAGGGTTGAAAGCACGAACCAGACGCTCCAGCTCAACCGCCGGGCGGCTCCAGTCAATGCGTGCTTCGTCCTTGTTCAATTTGTGTGCGTAGGTGGCGAGGCTGTCGTCCTGCACTTCGCCTTCCAGAGTGCCTGCAGCCAGGCCAGCAATCGCCTGCACCACGGCCGGTGGGCCCATCTCTGCGAGGCGATCATGGAGGCTGCCGCCGGTGTCTTCTGCGCTGATCGGCGTGGTGACTTTGAGCAACATCGGCCCGGTATCCAGACCCAGTTCCATACGCATCACGGTCACGCCGCTTTCGCTATCGCCCGCCTCAACGGCACGCTGGATCGGCGCCGCACCGCGCCAGCGTGGCAGCAATGAAGCGTGGCTGTTGATGCAACCCAGGCGCGGAATATCCAGCACCACTTGCGGCAGGATCAGGCCGTAGGCGACCACCACCAGCAAATCCGGTTTCAGTGCGGCGAGTTCAGCCTGAGCGTCTTCGTTGCGCAGGGTTGGAGGTTGCAACACCTGGATGTTGTGCTCCAGCGCCAACTGCTTGACCGGGCTCGGCATCAGCTTCTGCCCACGGCCTGCCGGACGGTCCGGTTGGGTGTAGACCGCAACAATCTCGTAAGGACTGTCGAGCAGAGCCTTGAGGTGTTCGGCGGCGAATTCCGGGGTACCGGCAAAGACAATGCGCAGTGGCTCAGTCATGGGAAGCTCTCAATTACAAAGCAGTCGCAAAAGAAAAAGGCTTGCCGCGGCAAGCCTTTGAAAGAAGGGCATCAAGCGTTCTGGCGATGGAGCTTTTCCAGTTTCTTCTTGATCCGGTCGCGTTTGAGCGTGGACAGGTAATCAACGAACAATTTGCCGTTGAGGTGGTCGCATTCATGCTGGATGCATACCGCAAGCAGGCCTTCGGCGATCAGTTCGTACGGTTGGCCGTCGCGATCCTGGGCCTTGATTTTGACCTTTTGCGGGCGATCGACGTTTTCGTAGAAGCCCGGCACCGAGAGGCAGCCTTCCTGGTACTGGTCCACCTCGTCAGTCAGGACTTCGAACTCGGGGTTGATGAACACTCGCGGTTCGCTGCGGTCTTCGGAGAGGTCCATTACGACGATACGTTTGTGCACGTTGACCTGGGTCGCGGCGAGGCCGATGCCTGGCGCTTCATACATTGTTTCAAACATGTCATCGACCAACTGACGCACTTCGTCGTCCACTACAGCCACTGGTTTGGCGATAGTGCGCAGGCGCGAGTCGGGGAATTCGAGGATGTCTAAAATGGCCATAAGCTCAATTGCTGCACGTGTGAGGTAAAGTCGGGTCGATGGCCTGGCGAGTCCGAGGATGCAGGCTACCGTTGTGAACGTAGCTTCCCGCTTTTCAATAATGAGCCGGAAGCGAGCCACGAGGGCTCTGGCGTTTCACGCGAACGTACATAATAAAGGGATTCACCGCATGAGGAAATCACTACTCGCCTTGCTCCTTCTGGCCTCGGCCGGTTTTGCGCACGGGCAAGTGCAACTCAGGGAAGGTTTTCCACAGCAATACACCGTGGTGGCAGGGGACACACTCTGGGACATTTCCGCCAAATACCTGCGTGAGCCATGGGAGTGGCCGCAGCTTTGGCAGGCCAATCCACAGATCGAAAACCCCAATCTCATCTATCCGGGCGATACGCTGTCGCTGGTCTATGTCAACGGTCAGCCACGCCTGACCCTCAATCGCGGCGCTTCCCGGGGCACCATCAAGCTTTCGCCACGAATCCGCAGCTCGCCGGTGGCCGATGCCATTCCGAGCATTCCGCTGAAATCGATCAACAGCTTTCTGCTGAGCAATCGCATCGTCGACAAGGCAGAGGATTTCGACAAGGCGCCCTATATCGTCGCCGGCGATGCCGAACGGGTGCTCAGTGGCACCGGTGATCGAATATTCGCGCGTGGCCATTTCGACCCGGCACAACCGGTGTACGGCATCTTCCGTCAGGGCAAGGTCTACACCGATCCGCAGAGCAAGGAGTTTCTGGGGATCAACGCCGACGACATCGGTGGCGGCGAGATCATTGCCACTGAAGGCGACGTCGCCACCCTGGCCCTGCAACGCACCACTCAGGAAGTGCGACTCGGCGACCGCTTGTTTGGCGGTGAAGAACGCTCGATCAATTCGACCTTCATGCCCAGTGCCCCGACAACCGAAATCAACGGCTTGATCATTGATGTGCCGCGAGGGGTCACCCAGATCGGCGCGCTGGATGTCGTCACGCTGAACAAGGGGCAGCGCGATGGCCTGGCCGAAGGCAATGTGCTGGTGGTGATGAAAACCGGTGAAACCGTGCGTGACCGGATCACCGGCCAGCCATTGAAAATTCCCGACGAGCGGGCCGGTTTGCTGATGGTCTTTCGCACGTACGACAAGCTCAGCTACGGGCTTGTCCTTAACGCATCGCGCTCCTTGGCGGTGATGGACAAGGTGCGAAATCCCTAAGCCTGCTCACAAGTTACCAACAGAGTTATCCACAGCTTATTCCCAATTCGATGGGACTCTATAACGATCAAGGATGATCTATGTCGCTGTCTGCCTGTACGTCCATTTCCCCTGCGGAACTGGAAGCTCGTTTACGCCTGCACCGTTTGCCGGGACTCGGCCCTGCGCGTTTCAAGAAGTTGCTAGAGGCCTTCGGCTCTGCCTCCAAAGCCATCAGCGCACCGGCTAGCGCCTGGCGTGCATTGGGCCTGCCACTCGCCTGCGCGGAAGCCCGGCGCTCCAGCGAAATTCGTGACGGCGCCAGTCATGCATTAGCCTGGTTAGAGCGCCCGGGCCAGCATTTACTGATGTGGGACCAACCTGACTACCCCGCGTTGCTGGCGCAAATCAGCGATGCGCCGCCGCTGTTATTCGTCGCGGGCGATCCGGTAATTCTGGAAAAACCACAGCTGGCGATGGTCGGCAGCCGCCGTGCTTCGCGACCGGGCATGGACACCGCCGCCGCGTTTTCCCGCACGCTGGCCGGCGCCGGTTTTGTCATCACCAGCGGTCTGGCCCTGGGCATCGATGCTGCCGCGCATCAGGCGGCTCTGGACGTTGGCGGGCAAACGGTCGGCGTACTTGGCACGGGGCTGGAAAATTTTTATCCACAGCGCAATCGGCGACTGGCGGACGCCATGATTGCCTCGGGAAGCGCGGTCCTTTCGGAGTTCCCGCTGGACGCCGGCCCTTCCCCCAGCAACTTCCCCCGGCGCAATCGAATCATCAGCGGTTTGTCCCTCGGCGTGCTCGTGGTCGAGGCGAGTGTTGCCAGTGGTTCGTTGATCACTGCAAGACTGGCGGCGGAACAGGGGCGTGAGGTGTATGCGATTCCAGGGTCGATCCATCACCCCGGGGCAAAGGGTTGCCATCAGTTGATTCGCGACGGTGCGGTGCTGGTGGAAACCATCGAGCATATCCTCGAAGCCTTGCGCGGCTGGCAAAGGCTGCCGTTATCGCCGCAAACGCCGCAGACGACAGAGACTCATCCGCTGCTCATATTGCTCCACGCGGCGCCCCATACCAGCGAAGCCTTGGCGATCACCAGCGGCTGGGCATTGTCGAAAGTGTTGGCAGCGCTGACGGAACTGGAAATGGACGGCCGTGCGGTCTGTGAAAGTGGCCGCTGGCTTGCACGGGGACGCTAGGTTTTGCATGGAAGATCGGTAAACTGCCCAGAGCCTTATTCCGGAGAGTCTTTCATGGTTAACAGTTGGCGTGTGCAACAAGCCGCACGAGAAGTTCGCGCCGGGGCGGTCATTGCCTATCCAACCGAAGCTGTCTGGGGCCTGGGTTGTGACCCGTGGAACGAAGAGGCGGTGGATCGTCTGCTGCTGATCAAGGGACGGTCTGTGGATAAAGGTCTGATTCTGGTGGCCGACAATATTCGCCAGTTCGACTTCCTCTTTGAAGACTTCCCTGAATTGTGGATGGACCGCATGGCCAGCACCTGGCCGGGCCCCAACACCTGGCTGGTGCCGCATCAGAATATGTTGCCCCAGTGGATTACCGGTGTGCATGAAACGGTGGCGTTGCGGGTTAGCGATCACCCATTGGTGCGGGATTTGTGTGCGTTGGTCGGGCCGTTGGTTTCAACCTCGGCCAACCCTCAGGGGCGGCCGGCGGCGCGGACGCGGCTTCGCGTGGAGCAGTATTTCCGCGGGCAGCTTGATTGGGTGCTGGGCGGCAATCTGGGTGGGCGCAAGAATCCGAGCGTGATTCGTGATCTGGCGACCGGCCACGTTGTGCGCCCGGATTAAGACCTGTGGTGGCCCCATTCGCGAGCAAGCCCGCTCCCACAGTAGATTTTCAGTGAACACAGGCTTTGTGTTCGACATTGATCCAGTGTGGGAGCGGGCTTGCTCGCGAAGAGGCCCTTACAGGCAGCACAAATCTCAGGGCAATAAAACCGTCGAGCCAGTCGTACGCCGCGCCGACAATTCGGTCTGTGCTTTGGCCGCTTCAGCCAATGGATACCGCTGACTGATGTCCACCGTAAGCTTCCCGCTGATGATCATCTCGAACAGCTCATCGGCCATGCTTTGCAGGTTTTCAGCGTTGTTGGCGTAGGTCGCCAGGGTTGGCCGGGTCACGTACAGCGAACCCTTCCCCGCGAGAATCCCCAGATTCACTCCGTCCACTGCGCCTGATGCATTACCGAAACTCACCACCAGCCCCCGAGGCGCGACGCTGTCGAGCGATGTCAGCCAGGTATCTTTGCCTACACCGTCGTACACCACCGGCACTTTTTTACCATCAGTCAATTCCAGCACCCGTTGTGCGACGTTTTCATGGCTGTAATCGATGGTCGCCCAGGCACCCTTGGCTTTCGCCAGGGCGGCTTTCTCTGCTGAACTGACCGTGCCAATCAGCTTCACGCCCAAGGCCTTGGCCCATTGGCAGGCCAGGGAACCGACGCCTCCGGCTGCTGCGTGGAACAGAATGGTTTCGCCACCCTTGAGTTCATACGTCTGACGCAGCAAGTACTGCACGGTCAGGCCTTTGAGCATCACGCCGGCGGCTTGTTCGAAGCTGATGGCATCTGGCAGATGTACCAGATTGGCTTCCGGCAATACATGAACGTCGCTATAAGCACCCAATGGGCCGCTGCCGTACGCCACGCGATCGCCGATCTTGAAGCGGCTGACTTCGCTGCCGACTGCTTCGACCACACCCGCACCTTCAGCACCCAAGCCTGACGGCAAGGCGGGTGGCGCATAGAGGCCACCGCGGTAATAGGTGTCGATGAAGTTCAGGCCGATAGCCTTGTTGGTCACGCGCACCTGCAGCGGGCCGGGTTCGGCGGGCTGGTAATCGACATGCTCAAGCACTTCGGGACCGCCATGGGCGCGGAACTGGATACGCTTTGCCATCTGCACTTTCCTTAGGTCTTGGATTCTAGAGTTGTAGCGCGAAGCGTTCTATCGAACTCCCAAGCTTGATCTTCGTCAACTGCGACGGCACAAGGTGCAGTGTTATCCTACGCAGCAATTTGCCGCCGGCCTGTATGAGCGCCGCGTAGCTTTGCCCGATTCAAGGTGATGCCATGACTACCCGCACCGAGGCCGTAAAAGCCTACCTGCTCGACCTGCAAGACCGCATTTGCGCTGCCCTGGAAGCTGAAGACGGCGGCGCGCGTTTCGTCGAAGACGCCTGGACCCGGCCTGCCGGTGGTGGCGGTCGCACCCGGGTGATCGAAAACGGCGCGGTCATTGAAAAAGGCGGCGTCAACTTTTCCCACGTCTTTGGCAGCGGTCTCCCACCCTCCGCCAGCGCTCATCGGCCAGAACTGGCCGGCCGAGGCTTCGAAGCCTTGGGCGTGTCTTTGGTGATTCACCCGCACAACCCCCATGTACCGACGTCCCACGCCAATGTGCGCTTTTTCATCGCTGAAAAAGAAGGTGAAGAGCCGGTCTGGTGGTTCGGTGGCGGCTTCGACCTGACCCCTTATTACGGTAATGAAGAAGATTGCGTGCACTGGCACCGCGTCGCCGAACAGGCCTGCGCGCCGTTCGGGCCAGACGTCTACCCGCGCTACAAAGCCTGGTGCGACAGTTACTTCCACATCAAGCATCGCCACGAGCCGCGTGGCATCGGCGGCCTGTTTTTCGATGACTTGAACGAGTGGGACTTCGACACCAGCTTCGCCTTCATGCGCGCCATCGGCGATGCGTTTATCGACGCTTACCTGCCGATCGTGCAGCGCCGCAAGAACGATGCGTTCACGGCCAAACAGCGTGAGTTCCAGGAGTTTCGCCGTGGCCGTTACGTCGAGTTCAATCTGGTCTATGACCGCGGCACGCTGTTCGGCCTGCAATCGGGCGGGCGTACCGAGTCGATCCTGATGTCGCTGCCACCGCAAGTGCGCTGGGCCTACGACTGGAAAGCCGAGCCGGGCAGTGAAGAAGCGCGCCTGACCGAGTACTTCCTGCAAGACCGCGATTGGTTGGCCAAGGCCTGATCCCAGGGTTTGAGTTTTTGCATCGTCGGGGCTGTAGTCAAGATCGCAGCCTTCGGCAGCTCCTACGGTTGAGGAATGTAGATGGATCGTTACGTCGTATTCGGTAACCCGATTGGCCACAGCAAGTCGCCGCTGATCCACCGTCTGTTCGCCGAGCAGACAGGGCAAAAACTGGACTACAGCACTTTGCTGGCGCCCCTCGATGATTTTTCCGGCTGTGCCCAGGCATTTTTCCGCGAAGGGCGTGGGGCGAATGTGACGGTGCCGTTCAAGGAAGACGCCTATCGTTTGGCGAACAGCTTGACCAAGCGGGCGCAGCGGGCCGGCGCAGTGAATACCCTGAGCAAACTGGCCGATGGCAGTTTGCTGGGCGACAACACCGATGGCGCCGGGCTGGTGCGGGATCTGACGGTCAATGCCGGTTTCAGTCTCAAGGGTAAACGCATCCTGCTGCTCGGGGCCGGCGGTGCGGTGCGCGGGGCTCTGGAGCCGCTGCTGGCGGAGCAACCGGCGTCAGTGATCATCGCCAACCGTACGGTGGAAAAAGCCGAATTGCTGGCGCAATTGTTCGCGGATCTGGGGCCGGTGTCGGCCAGTGGCTTCGATTGGTTGCTGGAACCGGTGGACCTGATCATCAACGCAACGTCTGCCAGTCTGTCAGGCGATGTACCGCCGATTGCCAGCAGTTTGATCGAGCCGGGCAAGACGGTTTGCTACGACATGATGTACGGCAAAGACCCGACCTCGTTCTGCCGCTGGGCCAGTGAACATGGGGCTGCCGTGTCGATGGATGGCTTGGGTATGTTGGCCGAGCAGGCGGCGGAAGCTTTCTACCTGTGGCGCGGTGTGCGCCCGGATACGGCGCCGGTGCTGGCCGAGCTCCGACGCCAGCTAGCCGCGTAACCCCTGTAGGAGCGAGGCTTGCCCGCGAAGAACGATGATGCGGTATGCCTGAATCACCGCGGCGCTCCCTTCGCGGGCAAGCCTCGCTCCTACAGGGGGCTGTGTTTCAATCTTCGAATCGGATCGGGCATTTCTCTGCGCCTTCGAGCTTTCTCAATTCCTCCACCACCTGCGGTCGTGCCCGCCGCAGGGTCAGGCTGCGATCCTGGCGCAGCAGTCGTCGCGCTTCCTGATGCAGCATTTCCACGCCCGAATAGTCGATGAAGTTGATCTGCTGCGCCTCGATCACCACCCGCGCACCGTGCATCCGTTGCAGGCGCACTTGCAGGTAATGGCTGGCGCCGAAGAAGATCGAGCCGCCAACTCTTAGAATGTCTTCGTCGCCCTCACGCCAATGCTGCACCCGAGGTTGCGAGGTGCGTTTGAGGTAGAAGAACAGCGAAGCCAGCACTCCAGCGTAGATCGCTGTTTGCAACTCCAGCAACAGCGTCGCGACACAGGTCAGCGCCATGACCAGAAACTCGGCACGGCTGACCCGCAGCAAGGCGCGAATGCCGCGATGGTCAACCAATCCCCAGGCGATCAACAAAATGCTGCCGGCCATGGCCGGGATCGGGATGTGCGCGATCAATACCGCGCCGAAGATGGCGAACAGCGCCACCCACACCGCGGAAAAAACGCCCGCCAGCGGTGAGCAGGCACCGGCGTCGTAGCTCAGGGCCGAGCGGGTGAAGGAACCGGCTGACAGCGAGCCGGAAAAAAACGCACCGACCATGTTCGAAAAACCCTGGGCGCGGACTTCTTGATTGGCGTCGAGCAACTGCTGGGAACGCGCCGACAAGGAGCGGGCAATCGACAGGCTCGTCACCAGCCCGAGCATGCCGACCGCTACCGCGCTGGGCAGCAGGCGCAACACCAGGTCCAGATCCAGCGGCAGCGGGCTGAAGGGCGGCAGCCGTCCGACAAAGGCGCTGACCAACTGCACATGGCCGAACATCGCTGGCCATAGCCAC
Organism: Pseudomonas sp. NPDC086112; assembly: GCF_044746425.1. Taxonomy (NCBI): domain Bacteria; kingdom Pseudomonadati; phylum Pseudomonadota; class Gammaproteobacteria; order Pseudomonadales; family Pseudomonadaceae; genus Pseudomonas; species Pseudomonas sp. NPDC086112. The sequence continues at coordinate 27,545 of NZ_JBIVCD010000016.1, forward strand.
ACCAGCGATCCGCTCAAGGCCAGAGCGATCAACAGCGTCGGCCAGCGCGGCACCAGCAGCTTCAACGCGATGCCCACCCCGACCGTGGCCAGGCCCAGTACCAGCGAGGGTTTGTCCACCTCACTGAGATGACTGAACAGCAGCAGCAGGCTGTTCAGCGCCGTGGCCTGGTTGGGCACATCCAGCCCCAGCAAGTTCGGCAGTTGCCCAATGGCAATCACCACCGCTGCGCCAAGGGTGAAGCCCAGCACCACCGAGTGAGAGACGAAGTTCACCAAGGCGCCGAAACGCAGCAAACCCAGCAGCCACTGGAAAATGCCCGCCAGGAGTGTCAGAAGCAGGATCAGCGTGACGTAGTCCTGCGACCCGGGGACGGCCAGAGGACTGATGCTGGCATACAGGACGATGGAAATGGCCGCCGTAGGACCGCAGATCAAATGCCACGACGAACCCCAGAGGCAGGCGATCAGCACCGGGATAATCGCGGCGTACAACCCGTATTCCGGTGGGAGACCGGCGATCAGGGCGTAGGCAATCGATTGTGGCAACGCGAGAATCGCGCCGCTCAGGCCGACAATCAGGTCACGGCCGACGCTGGCGCGGGTTTGCCGGGGCAACCAGGTCAGGAAGGGGAAGAGTGAATGACGGCTGGGGAAGGCCATGGGTCCTCTCGGGTGGGATTTTGCGCAAGGGTAGCAGGACCGACGCGGATCGTTCTCACTGTGGGAGCGGGCTTGCTCGCGAATGCGGGTGTCAGTCGACACAAATGCCGGATTTGATGGCCCCTTCGCGAGCAAGCCCGCTCCCACATTAACTTAGAGTTTGGCTTTCACCGCCGGCAATGCATCCTTTCCATCCACTGTCTTCACCCCGTCCAGCCACTTATCCAGCACCGCCGGGTTGGCCTTGATCCACGCCTTGGCCGCGGCGGCATTGCTGATCTTTTTATTCACCACCTCGGCCATGATGCTGTTCTCCATTTCCTGGGTAAAACTCAGGTTGGTGAGCAGTTTGCCGACATTCGGGCAGGCCTGTGCATAACCTTTGCGGGTCAGTGTATAAACGCTGCCGGTGTCACCGAAGTATTTCTCGCCGCCCTTCAGGTAATGCATTTTCAGCTGTACGTTCATCGGATGTGGCGTCCAGCCGAGAAAGGTCACGAACTTCTGTTTCTTCACCGCCCGAGACACTTCGGCCAGCATCGCCTGCTCACTGGACTCAATCAGTTTCCACTGACCCATATCGAAGTCGTTCTTCTTGATGATCTCTTGCAGCGAGATGTTCGCCGGGGCGCCTGAGCCGATGCCATAGATCTTCTTGTCAAACTTGTCGGCGTACTTGTTCAAGTCATTAAAGTTATGCACACCCGCGTCCCAAACGTAATCCGGAACCGCCAGCGTGAACTCGGTGCCATCAAGGTTCTTCGCCAGTTGCGTAACGTCGCCATTGGCCACGAACTTGTCATAGAAACCCTGCTGCGCCGGCATCCAGTTACCCAGGAACACGTCCACCTGGCCATCCTTCAGACCGCCAAAGGTGATCGGCACCGCCAGCGTGTCGACCTTGGCCTTGTAGCCCATGCCGTCCAGCAGAAACCCGGTGATGGCGTTGGTTGCAGCGATGTCGCTCCAGCCAGGGTCGGCCATTTTCACCGTCTCGCAGCTTTGCTCGGCATAGGCCGAGGCACTGCCCAGAGCCAGAAGCCCGACCGTCAGTACTGTGGATAACCTTTGCATGGACTTCCCCTTAACATTATTGGTTTTGGCAGGGTTGTGGATAACGTGCTTTGCGTTCCAGATCGTCGAGGTCGATGTGGTTGCGCATGTACTGCTGGCTGGCGTCCACCAGCGGCTGGTGATCCCAGCTCTTCAGCTTGCCGATCGTCAGGGCGTCGGCGACGAAACGCCGGCGTCGCTGGCTGGCGAGCACCTGTTGGTGGATCGCCGGGATATCCCATTTGGCCCGCGCTTCGGCGAGAAACTCTTCGAAAAGCTGCCGATATTGCGGCGATTGGCTAAGTTCTTCCTGTTCCTTCGGATCGTTATGTACATCGAAGAGTAGGCATGGGTCGTCTTCGCTGTAGATGAATTTGTAAGCACCGCGGCGAATCATCATCAACGGGCTGATGGTGCCCTCAGCCATGTATTCACCGAAAACTTCATCGTGACCGCCCTGCCCTTGCAGATGCGAAACCAGCGAGCGGCCGTCCAGCGGCAAACCCGGCTCCAGCGAGCCACCGGCCAATTCCACAAAGGTCGGTAGCAGGTCGGCAGTGGACACCGCTGCGCTGACCCGCCCAGCCCCGAATTGCCCTGGTGCACTGATCAACAGCGGTACACGGGCAGCCATTTCGTACCAGTGCATTTTGTACCAGAGGCCGCGCTCGCCGAGCATGTCGCCGTGGTCACCGGAGAAGACGATGATGGTGTCATCGATCAGCCCGGTTTCCTCGAGTGTTTGCAGCAGTTTGCCGACGTTGCTGTCGATATAGCTGCACGCACCGAAATAGGCGCGGCGCGCATCGCGAATCTTATCCACAGGCAGCGGCTTGTCCCACAGGTCGTAGACTTTGAGCAAACGCTGGGAGTGAGGATCAAGTTGATCCTGTGCAGGTGTCTCGGGCAAAGGGATGTCGGCGTCGTCGTACATATCCCAGAAAGCTTTGGGAATCGTGTACGGATCGTGTGGGTGAGTCATCGACACGGTCAGGCAGAACGGCTGATCGCCCTCCTCGCGGATGTGGTCGAACAGGTATTGCTGGGCCTTGAACACCACCTCTTCGTCGAAATCCAGCTGATTGGTGCGCACGCAGGGCCCGGCTTGCAGGACCGACGACATGTTGTGATACCAGGTTGGACGCACATCCGGCTCATCCCAGTTCACCGACCAACCGTAATCGGCCGGGTAGATGTCGCTGGTCAGGCGTTCTTCATAGCCGTGCAACTGGTCCGGGCCGCAGAAATGCATCTTGCCCGACAGCGCGGTGCGATAACCGAGGCGCCGCAAGTAGTGGGCATAGGTCGGTACATCGGCGGGGAAGTCGGCCGCGTTATCGTAGGCGCCGATCTTGCTCGGCAACTGACCGCTGACCAGAGTAAAACGCGACGGCGCGCAAAGAGGGCTATTGCAATAAGCGGCGTCGAACACCACGCCTTCAGCGGCGAGGCGGCTGAGATTCGGCAGTTTGATCGGCGAAGGGCCGTAGAACGGCAACATTGGCGCGGCCATTTGATCGGCCATGATGAAAAGAATATTTTTGCGCTTCATGTGATCGCGGCATTCCATAGTGGATATTTATGCGAGAGTGCTGTGATCGAGCATGGAGTCCATAATCTTTGTGGTAAAGCCCATGCCAGGCAATGACTAGGATAAGCACAGCTTATGTATGACGCCCTCGGTGATTTGTCCCTGGACCTGCTGCGTGCCTTTGAAGCCGCGGCCCGGCAGCGCAGCTTCACCGCGGCCGCGGTGGAGCTCGGCACCACGCAACCGGCCATCAGCCAGCAGATCAAACGATTGGAAGAACAGCTCGCTACACGGTTGTTCGACCGGATTTATCGCGGTATCGAACTGACCGAGGCCGGGACCATTCTGTTCGAGCAAGTTCAGCTCGGTTTGCAGAATATCGAAGCAGGATTGAGCGCAATCAGCGCACAACAGCAGCACGAAGTGTTGCAAGTGGCCACCGATTTTGCCTTCGCCGCGTACTGGCTGATGCCGCGTCTGCATCGCTTCCATACCGCCAACCCTCAAGTGGACGTCAGTCTGGTCACCAGCGAGCGTAGCCACAACATGCTGCGAACCGATATCGATGTGGCGGTGCTGTTCGGCGATGGCCGGTTCAAGCAAGGCGAGAGCCATTGGCTGTTCAGCGAAGAGGTGTTTCCGGTGTGCAGCCCGCTGCTATTGAAGGACCGCGCCCTGCCCTTGCCGGCCCAGTCATTGCTGGAGTTTCCGTTGTTGCACTTGCGAGGCGAACACAGCAGTAACTGGTTCGACTGGAGCGGCGTGTTTCGCGAGCTGGGGATCACCTCGGCCCCGGCTCCGGGGCAACTGCGCTTCGACAATTACACCTTGCTGATTCAGGCGGCGATTGGCGGCCAGGGCGTTGCGATCGGGTGGCGGCACCTTGTGGATAACTTGTTGACGCAAGGTCTGTTGTGTCGCCCGATTGCCGACACGGTGATTTCCAGGCTGGGTTATTACGTGGTCCTGCCCCAGCGCAAACGGCGTGGGGCGTTGATTCAGCTGTTTGTGGATTGGTTGATGGCGGAACAGGCCAGCAGTGCGCAATCGCTCAATGGTCTTCCTTTGCCTTCGATTGCGGTGTAAAGCTAAAGCGAAAAGATCGCAGCCTTCGGCAGCGCCCACAGGCGCGTAGGAGCTGCCGAAGGCTGCGATCTTTTACGATTCCGAAGTCCCAACAAAACTCACATGCTCACCCACATGCAGGTTCAGGTGCAGCTCATCGGCAATCCCTATGGCTACCCTGTTCAATTGTTCCAGCGCTGCGGCCAGACCAGGTTCCAGGCTACTGCTGACGTGACTGAAATGCTCGATGGTCAGCCCGGGCACGCGGCGTGGTGCATTGACCAAGGTCCAGTGCAAAGAGCTGCTTTGTAGAGACTCGCGGATTTCTTCGGCGGCGTGGCGTTGCAACGGGTCTTCGATTTCCGGGTCGTCCAGTACCTCGAAATCGCCCACCACAAACAGCCGGGCAATACCTGCGGCCTGCATACCGTCGATCAGTGCATCCACCGCCAGCACCTCCTCGACCGGGCCGGGCACGATGGATTTTTCGATGTGTTCACTGTTCATCGGCAACCCTGGCGCATCGAGCAGGCAGATCACCGCCGAGCAGCCGGCCACGCTCTGCTTGACCCGCTTGGCATCGAACAGGTCACCAGCCTTGGTGCGTAAACCCGGGCGCGGCGCGAGCGCGTTCAAGTCATCGAGAATCGCGATCACTTCATGCTGGCGCCGCAGCATTTCAGCCATCAGCGCACTGCCCAGGCTACTCATGGCACCATAAAGCACCACCTTCACCACTGGGGTTTCGGCATTTTTCATGGATGTGCTCCGTACTTGCTGCCTATATAGCGTGTGACCTGCGGGAAGCGGGGTGGGTTCGACAAGTAGTTTTAGAGGGGGTTGAGATGCAACAGATCAAGGGTTACCACGCCCATGTCTACTTCGATGCCAGCACCCTGCCACAGGCACGGGCCTTGTGTGAGCAGGCCGCGCAATTGTTTCCACTGAAAATGGGGCGCATGCACGAACGCCCGGTGGGCCCGCACCCGGACTGGAGCTGCCAATTGGCTTTCGAGCCGCAATACATTGGCGAGGTGTTGCCGTGGCTGGCGCTCAACCGCAAGGGGTTGGTGGTCTTCCTGCACCCGGACACGGGCGACGATCTGCTCGACCACACCGAACATGCGATCTGGATGGGCGCGATCCGGCCGCTGAACCTGTCTGTTTTCTGATCAGAGTTGTTCTTGGGCCTCGCCGGGCAAGTGCTCGTCCAGATGCAGCCAAGGCAAACGGCTGTCGGTCCAGATATGCCGCTCGGCCGGCGCCTGCTCGGGATGGTCGAGGGTGGCGATGGTCACATCGATGCTCTCGGGGCTGAGCTGCGTTACCAGCGCCAGTTGCGCCCCACAGTTTGGGCAGAAATACCGCACGCAAGTGGATGAAGATTCGTACCGCGACGGCGTACCTGTCACCCAGGTAAATGCCGAAGCGTGCACGGTGATCCAGGTGGTTACGATCCCGCCGCTGACCCGTCGGCAAATCGAGCAATGGCAGTGTGCAATGTCGTGCAATGGCCCGCTGAATTGATAGCGCATTTGTCCGCAGTGGCAGCCGCCAGTGTGAAGTTTGCCCATGTCTTTTGCTCCTGACCCCGTGTTTACGGACTCTCAACCCGGCCGACGACCGGTCGTACATTCGGTCAATGCTTTCACTCGCGAAAGCTGGCTGAAAGCTTCCCCGATTAGGATCGCCCTCACTGCCGGCAACAGACCGGTTGGCCAATGCGAGTGCTTTATCGCCCGCCCGGTCCATTAAACAACAACAATGGTGATTCTGATGTCCGCTACTACCCGCCTCTTCGCTGTCACTCCGCCCGTACGTCTCGTGCTTCCCGTTCTGCGCTGACCCCATCCGGTTCGCCATTCCCTAGCCGCGCTACGCCTGGAGTATTCCTATGCTGACTTTCCTTGGCTTCGCCATGGTCATCACGTTCATGTTCCTGATCATGACCAAGCGCCTGTCCGCGCTGATCGCTCTGATCATCATCCCGATTATCTTCGCCCTGTTCGGCGGTTTCTCGCCGAAGATCGGCCCGATGATGCTTGAAGGCATCACCAAGCTCGCGCCGACCGGCGTGATGCTGATGTTCGCCATTCTCTACTTCGCCCTGATGATCGACTCCGGTCTGTTCGACCCGGCCGTGCGCAAGATCCTTAAACTGGTCAAGGGCGACCCGCTGAAAGTTTCGGTCGGTACCGCCGTACTGGCGCTGATCGTGTCCATGGACGGTGACGGCGCGACCACTTACATGATCTGCGTAGCCGCCATGCTGCCGCTCTACAGCCGCATCGGCATGAGCCCGCGGATCATGGCCGGTCTGATCATCCTCGCCGGCGGCGTGATGAACATGACCCCTTGGGGTGGCCCGACGGCTCGTGCGGCCAGTGCTCTGCATGTCGACCCGTCCGCCATTTTCGTACCGATGATTCCGGCGATGCTGGCCGGCGTGGTGGCGATCCTGGCAATCGCCTATTTCTACGGTAAACGCGAGCGTGCACGTCTGGGTGAACTGCACCTGGTCGGTGATGAAGTCGATCACAGCGAAATCAGCGTTTCGCAGTTCCCGGATGCCCGTCGTCCAAAGCTGATCTGGTTCAACGGGGCCTTGACCCTGGGACTGATGTGCACGCTGGTCGCCGGCCTGTTGCCGCTGCCGGTGCTGTTCATGGTGGCGTTCAGTATCGCGATGATCGTCAACTACCCTTGCCTGCAAATGCAGAAGGATCGCGTTGCGGCCCACGCCGGTAGCGTGCTGGCGGTGGTCGGGTTGATCTTTGCCGCGGGTATCTTCACCGGTATCCTGTCGGGCACCGGCATGGTCGATGCCATGTCGAAAAGCCTGCTGGCGGTTATCCCCGATTTCCTCGGCCCGTACCTGGCTGTGATTACCGCGCTGGTAAGCATGCCGTTCACGTTCTTCATGTCGAACGATGCTTTTTATTACGGCGTGCTACCGGTACTTGCCGAAGCCGCCAGTCATTACGGTATAACCGCAGTGGAAATGGCACGTGCCTCGATCGTCGGTCAGCCCGTCCACTTGCTGAGCCCGCTGGTACCATCGACTTATCTGTTGGTGGCCCTGGCCGGTATCGAATTCGGTGATCATCAGCGGTTCACCCTGAAGTGGGCAGTATTGGTTTGCCTGTGCATACTGGTCGCTGCGTTGCTGATGGGGATTTTTCCGCTGTTCAGCACTCTATAAGCCCAAGACTCACCATGACGGGTCCAGGCTTTGTTGTTTGAAGCCTGGGCCCTTTGTGGTTTAAACACTCGCTCAAAGGAATACACATGGAATGGCTGACCAACCCTGAAATCTGGGTTGCCTTCTTCACCCTGACTGCCCTGGAGATCGTCCTGGGCATCGACAACATCATCATGATCTCGATCCTGGTCAGCCGCATGCCCAAACACATGCAGGCGCGCACCCGGATTTTCGGCCTGGCGCTGGCCATGATCACGCGGATCCTGTTGCTGCTGTCGATCACCTGGGTCATGCGCCTCACCTCCGACCTGTTCGAAGTGTTCGGCCAGGGTATTTCCGGGCGTGACCTGATCCTGTTCTTCGGTGGTCTGTTCCTGCTGTGGAAGAGCTCGCAAGAGATGTACCACGCGCTGGAAGGTGAAGATGAAGTCGGCGACGAGCCTTCGGGCAAGGGCGGCAATTTCCTGTACACCATCATCCAGATCGCGATCATCGACATCGTGTTCTCGCTGGACTCGGTGATCACCGCGGTGGGCATGGTGTCCCACGTACCGGTCATGGTTGCGGCGATTGTCGTAGCGGTACTAGTGATGATGTGGGCTTCTGGCACCATCAGCGAGTTCATCGACAAGCACCCGTCGCTGAAGATGCTGGCGCTGTCGTTCCTGTTGCTGGTCGGTACCGTGCTGATTGCCGAATCGCTCGACGTGCACTTGCCAAAAGGCTACGTCTACTTCGCCATGGCGTTCTCGCTGGCGGTGGAAGCGATCAACATCAAGATGCGCACCGCGATGATGAAAAAGAGGAAGCAGCAGGAGCCAGTGAAACTGCGCAAGGATGTTCCGGGGCAGTAACCCGACTCTGTGTGGGAGTTAGCCTGCCCTGTAGGAGCGAGGCTTGCCCGCGAAGGCGGTGTGTCAGTTAACAACAATGTCGACTGACACACCGCCTTCGCGGGCAAGCCTCGCTCCTACAGGCCGGTTCGCTCCCACATTTGTTTGCTCAATGTGCTATCTGTACGCCCCCTTTCTCTCCTCTACAGCAAACTGTTTTCATGACAGTTTTGTTTCAATCGCCTCTTTAGCTATGCGATGCTGGCGCCCAGACCGTTAGCCAACTACAGCTTATGTACAGAACGTAGAAAAACGCGCGGCACCGTCGACTTGCCCCACTGGGGCGCTACCACCACAGGGGGCCTGTATGCTCACCCTGCTCAATTTGTTATCAGCCGTGGCCCTTTTGATCTGGGGCACGCACATTGTCCGAACCGGCATCCTGCGGGTTTATGGCTCCAACTTGCGCCACGTGATCGCCCATAACATGTCCAGGCGCTGGCTGGCGTTTGTCGCCGGGATCATGGTGACCGCCATGGTCCAGAGCAGCAATGCCACCGCCATGCTCGTGACCTCGTTTGTCGGTCAGGGCCTGATGGCGCTGACCCCGGCCCTGGCGACCATGCTCGGTGCCGACGTGGGTACCGCGCTGATGGCGCGGGTACTGACTCTCGACTTGTCGTGGCTGTCGCCGCTGCTGATTTTCCTCGGGGTGATTTTCTTTCTGTCACGCAAGCAAACCCGGGTCGGACAGATGGGCCGGGTCGGCATTGGTCTGGGGCTGATCATTCTGGCGTTGCAACTGATCGTCGAGGCCGCCGCGCCGATCACTCAGGCGCAAGGGGTGAAGGTCATCTTCGCCTCCCTGACCGGCGATATTCTGCTCGATGCCTTGGTCGGCGCGCTGTTTGCGATGATTTCCTACTCCAGCCTGGCCGCCGTTTTGCTGACCGCGACCCTCGCCGGTGCCAGCGTGATCAGCCTGCCAGTGGCCATCGGCCTGGTGATCGGCGCCAACATCGGCAGCGGCATTCTGGCTTTCCTCAGTACCAGCATGCAGAACGCGGCCGGCCGTCAGGTGGCGCTCGGCAGCCTCTTGTACAAACTGATCGGCCTGCTACTGATCATTCCGGTGCTCGACCCGTTGGTACACTGGATCGACAGCCTCGACTTCAGCCCTCAGGAAATGGTCATCGGCTTCCACCTGCTCTACAACACCGTGCGTTGCCTGATCCTGTTGCCCAGCGTCGGGCCGATGGCCAAGCTCTGTGCGTGGTTGCTGCCAGAGCGGCCGGACATCAATGGCACAGCCAAACCACGGCATCTCGACCCGACCGCCCTGGTCACCCCGAGTCTGGCGCTGGCCAACGCTGCCCGAGAAACCCTGCGCATCGGCGATCTGGTCGACAGCATGCTCGAAGCCATGCTCGACGTGCTGCGCGGCAAACAGACCGCCGTCACCCAGGAAATTCGTCGCCTGACCGATGATGTCGAAGCGCTCTACAGCGCCATCAAACTCTATCTGGCGCAAATGCCCCGCGAAGACCTCAGCGAACAGGACAGCCGGCGCTGGGCGGAAACCATCGAGCTGGCGATCAATCTGAAACTCTCCAGCGACCTGATCGAGCGCATGCTGCGCAAGGTTCAGCAGCAGAAAACCTCGCAACGCCGGTCTTTTTCCGAGGTGGGCCTGGAGGAGTTGGCGGGGCTGCACAGTCAGTTGATTTCCAATCTGCGTCTGGGGTTGTCAGTGTTTCTTAGTGCCGACCTGGAAAGTGCCCGTCAGTTACTGCGTGAGAAACGTCGCTTTCGCGCACAGGAGCGCCGTCTGGCCCACGCTCATGTCAGCCGTTTAAACCGTAAGATCGTACAAAGTATCGAGACCAGTTCGCTGCACCTGGAACTGATTGCTGACATGAGACGCTTGAATTCGTTGTTCTGCAGCAGCGCCTATGCAGTGTTGGGTACTTCGGATACTGGCGCTCTGGCGGTCGACGATTTGACTGACATCACTCATTCACCCTGAACGTCCACAGTTGCCTGAAGTCTGTTGAACTTACGCGGGTCGTACGGAAATTCGTTATGCGTTGTTTGCTGTTCGCTTGTCTGCTGCTCGGCTCACTGCCTTCATTTGCCCTGGATCGCTTTCAGGTCGAGGGCTACACGTTGCGCAACGGCCTGCAATTGGTCCTCAAACCGGGCACCGAGCGCGGGCATGTGGCGATCCGGTTGGTGGTTGGCGTAGGCCGGGATGATTTCAGCTGTGCCGACAAGGAGCTGCCGCATCTACTCGAACATCTGCTGTTCAGCGGCATCGACGCCACCGGCGAAGGCGGTCTGGAAGAGCGCATGCAGGCCTTGGGCGGTGAGTGGAATGCCTACACCAGCAATGCCGACACGACCTTCGTCATCGAAGCCCCGGCGAAAAACCAGCGCAAGGTCCTCGACCTGTTATTGGCGCTGCTGACCCAGACCCGTATCGACGACCCTGCGATCAACGTCGCCAAGCAAGTGGTCGAGCGCGAAGACGGTGGTCATTACTCGCACCTGCAACGCTGGCTGGATCGCCAGGACCTGGGTCATACCGCCAGTAATCAGTTGGCGGTGGAGCTGGGCCTCAAATGCCCCGAGCGCGCGCAAGTCGATCACCTGACCCGCGAGCAATTGGAGAAGGTGCGCAAGGACTGGTATGCGCCCAACAACATGACCCTGATCGTGGTCGGCGACCTCGACCGCCTCCTGCCGGCCTATCTGGAACGGGCCTATGGTGCGCTCGAAGCGGTTGAGCCTAGCGCTCACCTGCCGCTGCCAGACATTCAGGCCAGCGCGGCCCACGAGCGCAATTTGAGTAACGGTTTTGTCGGTGGCGGTGCCAAATTGCATTGGCTGGTGCCGGAGCCGGTGCTGGAAGACCTGCATGACGAAACCTTTGACCTGCTCAAGGACTATCTGGACTGGGCGCTCTATCGCCAATTGCGCCTGGCCCATGGGTTGTCCTACGGTCCCTCGGCCGAGCGCGAGGTATTTGGCGGGGTGGGCTTCATGAGCCTGAACGCCGACCTCGATCGCGACGACGTGCTGGCAGCGGAACAGGTGCTGGATGAGCTTAAAGCCGATCTGCTCAAGAACGGCCTCGACGCCGCCACCTTCGCCCGTCTCAAGCAAGCCGCCATCGCTCGTCAGGCCTGGGCCGTGCAAGGCAACAGCGCCCTGGCGGACTATTACTGGAGCGCCCTTGGCGACTACGAGGATGGCCATTTCGTCAACCCGGCCAAGGCACTGCAAGACGTGACCCTGGCCGAGGCGAACAAGGCAATGCGCGAATTGCTGCTGCAACCGGGGTATCTGCGGATCGAGAAGCCGCTGATGAGTTATGACCAGGTGATGTGGACGATTGTCGGGGGATTTGGACTGATGGTGCTCGGGTTATTGGCTTGGCGCGTCCACCGCAGAAAGCAATGATTTCCCTGTGGCGAAGGGCAAGCCCCCTCGCCACGGGGCCCCTCGGGCGGTACCCTGTCGAGGATTTTTCCCACGACTATTGTGAATCGCCGAATGCCGAACCTGACCCTGTACGTACAGCGCCTCCTGGAGTTGATGAAGCGCTATCCCGGGGTCATTGCGCTCGGCGGTTTCATTTCAGGGGTCGGCAGCTTCATGCTGGTGGATCGCCAACAAGGTCTGGCGACGTGGATCACCACCATCATGCTGATCAGCTGGGTCTGGTTGATGCTGGAAAACAGCCTCACCAAGCTGTTCGCCAGGGTCTTCAAGCGCGAGATACCCCAGCCACTGCTGCGTTACGCAACGCAGATGATCCATCAGGAAAGCCTGTTCTTCGTCCTGCCGTTCTTTTTAATCACCACCACCTGGAACAGCGGCCAGTTGTTCTTCACTGGATTACTGAGCATGGCGGCGCTGATTTCGATCATCGACCCGCTCTACTACAAATGGCTGGCACCGCGCCGCTGGGCGTTCTTGGCGCTGCACACACTGACCCTGTTCGCGGCCCTGTTGACCGCCCTGCCCGTCATCCTGCACCTGACCACCGCCCAAAGCTTCAAGCTGGCGCTAGGCATTGCCATGCTGCTGTCGTTCCCGAGCCTGGCCTCGATCTTCCCGATTCGCACTGTGCGCAATGCGCTGGCGATCCTCAGCATCACCGTCGGCATCGGCGCCGCTGGTTGGGTGCTGCGCTCCTGGGTTCCACCGGCGACGCTGTGGATGACCGATGTGGCGATCAGCACTCAAATGCAGGACCGCACCCCCGGCAAGAGCCTGGAGGAAGTCAGCGCCGAACAGATTCGCGGAGGTGGGCTGTATGCATACACTGCGATCAACGCTCCGCGGGGGCTGGCCGAGCGGATTTATCACGTCTGGATATTCAACGGTAAAGAAGTCGACCGTATTCCCCTGGACATCCACGGCGGGCGCAAGGAAGGCTACCGCGCCTGGACCCACAAGCAGAACTTCCCCGGCAACCCCGCAGGCAAATGGCAGGTTCGGGTGCTGACTGAAGACGGTCAGTTGATTGGCGTGTTGCGCTTCAAAGTCATGGACAGCACACCCATCAAAGAAAAGTAACGCGGTTCGTGCTATTAGTCAGATCTGCGTAATAGCCGAACAAGCACGGAGCTTATGACTAGCAGCACAACGCCTGGCAGTGCCCGACTGGACACCTCGCACAGCCCTGCCCTGTTGCGGGTCACGGGTGACTGGACGCTCGCCCATTACGCCGACCTCAGCCGCCTGAGTGAAAAGCTCCGTGGCCAATACGACAACAACACCCACATCGATCTCAATGGTCTCGGCGCGCTCGATACGGCGGGTGCGTCATTGCTGGTGGAGTTGCTGGGAGCCGAGCGTCTGGGCAAATCTGCCGAACACCCCGATTGCACCCTTTCCTCCGCTGATCGCGCCTTGTTGCAGACGGTGTATTGCTCGCTGACCGATTTCTGCGTGCCGATCAAAGAACCGGAAATCAGCGTCAGCATTCAACTGCTGACCCGCATCGGCCGCGCGGTCGATGCTGTTTGGCAGGACACGTTGCAACTGTTGGGTTTCGTCGGCCTGATCCTGGAAACCATCGCTCGCGGGCTGTTTCGTCCCAAGCGCTGGCGCCTCACGCCGATGGTCGCCCACATCGAACAGACCGGCCTCGACGCGGCCCCCATCGTCGCCTTGCTGACCTTTCTGGTGGGCGCTGTGGTGGCGTTTCTCGGGGCGACGGTGCTGGCGAGTTTTGGCGCGAGTATTTTCACCGTGGACCTGGTGGCGTTCTCTTTTCTGCGGGAGTTCGGCGTGTTGCTCACGGCGATCCTGATGGCGGGCCGCACCGCCAGCGCGTTCACCGCGCAGATCGGTTCGATGAAGGCCAATGAAGAAATCGACGCGATCCGCACCCTGGGCCTCGACCCGATGGAGTTGCTGGTAGTACCCCGCGTCCTGGCGTTGCTGGTGGCGCTGCCGATGTTGACCTTTCTGGCGATGGTGTCAGGGATTGTCGGCGGTGGCGTAGTCTGCGCGCTGTCGCTGGATATCTCGCCGGCGATGTTTCTGTCATTGCTGCAATCGGACATCGGCGTTCAGCACTTTCTGGTGGGGATCGTCAAAGCGCCGATTTTTGCGTTCCTGATCGCCGCCATCGGCTGCCTCGAGGGCTTCAAGGTCAGCGGCAGCGCCGAGTCCGTCGGCGCGCACACCACGTCCAGTGTGGTGCAGTCGATTTTCGTGGTGATCGTGCTCGACGCCGTGGCTGCGTTGTTTTTCATGGAGATGGACTGGTGAGTCGTTTACCCCGAGCGCCTTCAGAGGCAGTGATCGAAGTCCGTGGGCTGTGTAATCGCTTCGGCCGCCAGAGCGTGCACGAGAACCTCGACCTGGACTTGTACAAGGGCGAGATTCTGGCGGTGGTCGGCGGTTCCGGCAGCGGTAAATCGGTGCTGCTGCGCAGCATTGTCGGCCTGCGTCAGCCCAGCGAAGGGCTGGTGAAGGTCTTCGGCAAGAACTTGCCGAGCCTGTCGGAGCACGAGCGCTCGCTGGTCGAACGGCGGTTCGGTGTGTTGTTCCAGAAAGGCGCCTTGTTCTCTTCGCTCACCGTGACCGAGAACGTTGCCCTGCCCCTGATTGAACACGCCGGCCTGAGCCGTGCCGACGCCGAGCATCTTGCGGCAGTGAAAATGGCGTTGGCCGGGCTGCCGTTGTCGGCGGCCGACAAATACCCTGCTTCGCTGTCCGGTGGCATGATCAAGCGCGCGGCCCTGGCCCGAGCACTGGCGCTGGACCCGGACATCCTGTTTCTCGACGAGCCCACCGCTGGTCTAGACCCGATTGGCGCCGCGAGTTTCGATCAACTGATCCTGACCCTGCGCGATGCCTTGGGTCTGAGCGTGTTTCTGGTGACCCACGACCTCGACACGCTCTACACCATCACCGACCGGGTGGCGGTGCTGGCGCAGAAAAAAGTGCTGGTGGCGGACGCCATCGACAAGGTGTCGGAAACCGATGATGCGTGGATTCACGAATACTTCCATGGCCCTCGCGGCCGCGCGGCGCTGACGGCCGCTAACCAGCTCAACGAGGTCTGACATGGAAACCCGAGCCCATCACGTATTGATTGGCCTGTTCACCGTCATAGTGGTGGCAGGCGCCCTGCTCTTCGGTCTGTGGCTGGCCAAATCCAGCGTCGATACCGAATTCAAGGATTACGAAATCGTCTTCAACGAGGCGGTCAGCGGCCTGTCCAAGGGCAGCGCCGTGCAGTACAGCGGGATCAAGGTCGGCGACGTGGTGATGCTGCGCCTGGACCCGAACGATCCGCGCCGGGTGTTGGCGCGGATTCGCCTGGGCGGAGACACTCCGATCAAAGAAGACACTCAGGCCAAGCTGGCGCTGACCGGGATCACCGGGACCTCGATCATCCAGCTCAGCGGCGGCACGCCACAAAGTCCGACGCTCAAGGGCAAGGACGGTAATTTGCCGACAATCGTTGCATCGCCCTCGCCCATCTCTCGATTGATGAACGACAGTAACGACCTGATGACCGGTGTGAACGTGTTGATGCAGAACGCCAATCAGATGTTTTCTTCGGAAAACGTCGAGCGCATCAGCAAGACCCTTGAGCATCTGGAGCAAACCACCGGCACCATCGCCGACCAGCGCGGCGACATCGGTCAGGCCATGCAGCAACTGGCGTCGATCGGTAAACAGGCCTCCGCCACACTCGAACAAACCGCTGCGTTGATGCGCAACGCCAACGGCCTGCTCAACGATCAGGGCAAGCAGATGTTTGGCAGTGCCGAGCAAGCCATGAAGTCCCTGGAACAAAGCAGCGCGACCATCAACACGTTGCTCTCCGCCAATCAGGATTCCCTCAACAGCGGCATGCAGGGCCTCAATGGCCTGGCACCGGCGGTGCGTGAGCTGCGCGATACCTTGAGTTCGTTGCGGACCATTTCCCAGCGGCTTGAGGCCAACCCCAGCGGTTACCTGCTGGGCAGCGACAAAAACAAGGAGTTCACGCCATGAAGCTGGCTCATCTCGCCCTCCTCGCCGGTTTTGCGTTGGTCGCTTCCTGTTCGATTTTCCCCAAGACCGAGCCGTCCGATGTCTATCGACTGCCGTCGGCCCAGCGCGACGCATCGGCCCATCACGGCACGCCGCAGCGCTGGTCGTTGCGGCTGGCCAAGCCTCAAACCAGCGAAGCCTTGAACAACCCGAAAATCGCCGTAATCCCTCAGGGTGATCTGATCAGCAGCTACAAGGCTTCACGCTGGAGCGATCCGGCACCGGTGCTGTTGCGCAATCGTCTGCTCGATGGTTTCCAGCGTGACGGTCGCGTGCCGTTGCTCAGCACCGATGACAGTAATTTCCAGGCAGACCTGGAACTGGGCGGCAACCTGCAAGCGTTCCAGACCGAGTACCAAGGCACGGCGGCGAGTGTGGTCGTGCGCCTGGATGCGTTGTTGGTGCGTGGGTATGACCAGCGAATCCTCGCCAGCCGACGCTTTGAAGTGCGTCAGCCGTTAAGCGATGTGAAGGTGTCGGCGGTGGTGACCGGTTTTGGTCAGGCCAGCGATCAATTGACGGCGCAGGTGGTGGCTTGGACGGTGGAGCAAGGTCAGAAAGTTGCGCCGCCGCTGAGGCCATAAAAGTCGGACGCACATCTAATGTGGGAGCGGGCTTGCTCGCGAAGGCGGTGTGTCAGTCAACAGGGATGTTGAATGTGCCGGCCTCTTCGCGAGCAAGCCCGCTCCCACAGGGTTTTCGGTTAGCCGAAGAACCAGTAGCAAACCCCGATGGCCCCCAGCACCCCCGCCAATTCCGCCAGCAACGCACACCCCACGGCATGCCGTGCGCGCTGAATGCCCACCGCGCCGAAGTACACCGCCAGTACATAAAAGGTTGTTTCAGTACTGCCCTGGACCGTCGCCGCCACCAGCGCCGGGAAGCTGTCGACTCCAGAGGTTTTCATGGTTTCGATCAGCATTGCCCGAGCGGCGCTGCCGGAGAAGGGTTTGACCATGGCCGTCGGCAGCGCGTCGACAAAGCGGGTATCCCAACCGGCCCACTCCACCAGATGACGGATCCCGTCCAGACCGAAATCCAGCGCCCCGGATGCTCGCAGCACGCCCACGGCGCAAAGCATCGCCACCAGATACGGCAGCAGGTTCTTGGCCACGTCGAAGCCTTCTTTGGCACCTTCGATGAACGCCTCGTAGACCTTCACTTTGCGTAATGCGCCGATCACCAGAAACAGCATGATCAACCCGAACAGCGTCACGTTGCCGAGGATCGATGACAGGCTCGCCAGAGCGGTCGCCGAGAGCGTCGCCAGCAGCGCCATGAACGCACCGAGGGCCAAGGCACCGGGAATCAGGTAGGCGAGCACCACCGGGTCCCAGAGGCGCAGACGCTGCATGAACGCCACCGACAACAAGCCCACCAGGGTCGAACAACTGGTGGCCAGCAGGATTGGCAGGAACACCAGGGTCGGATCGGGCGCACCTTGCTGGGCGCGGTACATGAAAATCGTCACCGGCAGCAGGGTCAGGGACGAGGCGTTGAGCACCAGAAAGAGGATCTGCGCGTTGCTGGCGATGGTGTCGCTGGGATTGAGCTCTTGCAGCGCCTTCATGGCTTTGAGGCCGATCGGCGTGGCGGCGTTGTCCAGGCCCAAGCCATTGGCGGCGAAGTTGAGGGTGATCAAACCGATGGCCGGATGCCCGGGCGGCACCTCCGGCATCAGGCGCAGGAACAGCGGGCCCAACGCCTTGGCCAGCCATTCGACGATCCCGGCCTTTTCCGCGATCCGCAGAAAACCCAGCCAGAGGGTGAGGGTGCCGAACAGCAGGATCATGACCTCGACCGACAGTTTGGCCATGGCGAAAATGCTCTCCACCATCGCCGCAAAGATTCCGGCGTTACCGCCGATCAGCCACTGCGCGAGCGCCGATACGGCCGCCACGATGAAGAAGCCAAGCCACAGGCCATTAAGCATCAGTCAAATCCCCCGGAAGATGCGGCGAATGATAGCGGGGTAGGCAGAAACGACAAACCCCGGATTTCTCCGGGGTTTGTTTGCGAGATTTCGTCATACACGTAATGTGCGTGCTACCTCGTACTGTAGGAGCGAGGCTTGCCCGCGAATGGGACGCTGCGGTGTTTCAGTTACACGGCGTTATCGTTCTTCGCTGGCAAGCCATGCTCCTACAGGTTTTTGTGTCAGTTGCTGGAAATTTCGCCAACCGGCAACTTTTCCTTGCTGCGCCAGTGCGGCAGGGAGTTCCAGTAGCGCTCGCCCTTGGCGTCGTCGTACATGCCTTCCCAACGTGCGATGACCAGCACGGCCAAGGCGTTACCGATTACGTTCAGCGCGGTACGGGCCATGTCCATGATGCGGTCGACACCGGCAATGAACGCCAAGCCTTCCAACGGAATACCGACACTGCCCAGAGTCGCCAGCAGCACCACGAAGGACACACCCGGTACGCCGGCGATGCCTTTGGAGGTGACCATCAGCGTCAGCACCAGCAGCAACTGTTGGCTGATCGACAGGTCGATGCCGTAGAGCTGGGCGATGAAGATCGCCGCGATGCTTTGGTACAGCGTCGAACCGTCGAGGTTGAACGAGTAGCCGGTCGGCACCACGAAGCTGCAAATGGCTTTCGGCGCGCCGTAGGCTTCCATCTTCTCGATCACGCGCGGCAGCACGGTTTCGGAACTGGCGGTGGAGTAGGCCAGGACCAGCTCATCCTTGAAGATGCGCATCAGCTTGATCACCGAGAAGCCGAACAGGCGAGCGATCAGGCCCAGCACCACGAAGGCGAAGAAGGCGATGGCGAAGTAAACCAGAACGACCAGTTTGGCCAGCGGCAGCAAAGAGGCGAAGCCGAAGTTGGCCACGGTCACCGCGATCAATGCGAACACGCCGATCGGGGCGTAGTTCATGATCATGTGGGTGACCTTGAACATGCTTTCCGATACGCCCTGGAACATCTTCACCAGCGGCTCGCGCAGGTCCGATTGCAGGCTCGACAGACCGAGAC
Source organism: Pseudomonas sp. NPDC086112 (assembly GCF_044746425.1). Classification (NCBI taxonomy): domain Bacteria; kingdom Pseudomonadati; phylum Pseudomonadota; class Gammaproteobacteria; order Pseudomonadales; family Pseudomonadaceae; genus Pseudomonas; species Pseudomonas sp. NPDC086112. The sequence continues at coordinate 46,438 of NZ_JBIVCD010000016.1, forward strand.
CGAACAACACGGAGAAGAAGATGATCGGCAGCATCTCGCCGCGGGCCATGGCCGCGAAAATGTTCGACGGGATCAGGTTGAGGATGGTCTGGATGAACGCATGTTCATGCTGAACTTCGGCGGCGGTGGCCTGGTACTTGGAAATATCCACCGTCCCCAGGGTGCTCATGTCGATGCCGCTGCCCGGATGGACCACGTTGGCCAGCACCAGACCAACCAGAATGGCGATGGTGGTGACGATCTCGAAGTAAATGATGGTCTTCAGACCGATGCGACCGAGTTTCTTCGCGTCACCCACGCCAGCAATGCCGACGATCAGCGAGGAGATCACGATCGGGATCACGATCATCTTGATCAGACGGATAAAGATATCGCCTGCCGGTTGCAGCACGTTGCTGATCCACCAGGCTTTTTCGGCACTGAAATGGTTGAGCAGTGCACCAATTGCTATCCCCAGAACCAGACCGATGAGGATCTGCCAGGCGAGGCTAAGCTTTGCCTTCTTCATATCTTTACCCTTACTTGCGTTTGACTCAGGCTGATGCATGAACTGAAACGCTCAATGGCGAACAAATCTTGCATCGGCCCCCGTATAAGGTCCCCGCGAGCGAGCATTTACAGCTCTCAGGCAGCGAAAAAGGCGCAACTATTCCGATGCAGGGAAGCGCCGTCTAATGCCGTAAACGCCTACCCTATGCCGAATCGGCATGAGATTTTCTTACTGAAACCCGCGTCCCAACCGGTTTGAATGCGACATTCAGGCGGGCATAAGTGCCGTATGCCGGCCATTTCAGCGCAGGACGAAGGTTTTTAAATAAGCGGAAATTTAGGAAAAAGCCTACGTTTGGCTGCGAATTCTCTTATCGGGAAAGTCGGAGCTTTCTCGATATACGGTCACGAAGAAACACCGCGAAACGGTTTTGCGGGGAATATGCACCAATAGCAGATGAGCTGAATGCTCTAGATCAACGTTTTGCACGTTGAAGCTCTCCGCAAGTTCGTCGAGCCGCTCTGGCCCCGGCGAACTTGCGTCGCAGCTTTGCCTGACCCGGCCCTTGCGCAGGTACTCCCTGTACCCGTAGGTCACTCCGACCCTGAAACAGTCAGAACGTCCCGACCCCTTGGTCATGCGTCTACCGTCCTCGGGTAGCGCAGTGGAAAAAGGCGCTGTGGCCTCTTTCGTGTTTCGAAACTCAATACCCGTCTGGATCTTTTTTAATTGGCACTGCCGCCCAGAAGCAGGGCGGCTGCCATTGTCTTTAACGAAATGCTCATGTTCAGCCTCGACCGCGGCGGCCAAAGAAGAAGGAAGCAATGAACATCACCAGGAATACGACAAAGAGAATCTTGGCGATACCCGTGGCGGTGCCCGCGATACCACCGAAGCCCAATACTGCAGCGATGATGGCAATGATCAGGAATGTGATTGCCCAGCTCAACATGGTGATTCTCCTTACGCTTCTATTTAAAGGTGTTGCTTGTGGTGCTTATCCCGGCGCGTTGAGCGCGCCAAGTTCGTTTACTTAAAACACCCAACGCTCCTGAGGCGTCTCGTCCACAGGCTGGGCCTGGTCGACGTCCATCATTCGCATCGAGTCGCTGTCAGCCAGGTTGCTGCTGACCGCGCTGAAATGGGTTTGGGGTGCGTGTGGAATCGACAGGTGCGGCGTCTCTGGCTGCTGGCTCTGTTCCCAGCGCAAGAACTGCTGGCCGCCAATCAAGGTGATCAACAATGCCAGCAGGGCAAACAAACCCTGCTGGATATGTAGTGGCGAGATACGCAATTGGGCGGCACCTTGGCGATTCATCCTGAAGTTCCTCCCTCTAGGGGTAGGTTGGCGGGCACTGATTGATTAAATGCCCTGATTACTCAGATACCTGCAGCCTGCATGCCACCTTTTTGTCAGGTTTAATCTGATTAAAATCAATTGGTTACATGGTTTGTGGAAATGGGTTTGGACGCATCCTGCACGATGGCCCATTCAAGGCCGTGCGTAATGCACGATGGATTCGCCAAAACTTTCAATATTTTTGGAATTGAAGGAAGGGCGCGGATGTCAGAAAGGGACGCAGGCAATTGCCGAAGAACGGTTCATTAATAAAAGATTAAATAAATCAGTGGGTTATCTTGTTGTTAAGTAGATAGCACCGCTGATATGGCTGAAATCGGCCACAATCAATCATGCAACTTGCCCGATTTTTCCGGGCCTAACCCACTTCAACAATAAAGGAGCGTAGGAACATGGAATCAGCCACTGAGCATCAAGGCCGCATTCTGCTGGTAGACGACGAGTCCGCCATCCTTCGAACCTTTCGCTATTGCCTCGAAGACGAAGGCTATAGCGTGGCTACGGCGACCAGCGCGGCTCAGGCTGAAGCCTTGTTGCAGCGCCAGGTTTTTGATCTGTGCTTCCTCGATTTGCGCCTGGGTGAAGATAATGGCCTTGATGTGTTGGCTCAGATGCGCATCCAGGCGCCCTGGATGCGGGTGGTGATTGTCACTGCTCACTCGGCCGTGGACACTGCCGTGGATGCGATTCAGGCCGGTGCCGCCGACTATCTGGTCAAACCTTGCAGCCCCGACCAGTTGCGTCTGGCCACTGCCAAACAACTGGAAGTTCGGCAGCTCTCGGCGCGTCTGGAAGCCCTCGAAGGTGAAGTGCGAAAACCCAAGGAGGGCCTGGACTCCCACAGTCCGGCGATGAAAGTGGTGCTCGAAACCGCACGCCAGGTTGCCAGTACTGACGCTAACATCCTGATTCTCGGCGAGTCCGGCACCGGTAAAGGTGAACTGTCACGGGCAATTCACGGCTGGAGCAAACGCCAGAAGAAGTCCTGCGTCACCATCAATTGCCCGTCCCTGACTGCCGAACTAATGGACAGCGAACTTTTCGGCCACAGCCGGGGGGCGTTCACCGGTGCCAGCGAAAGCACGTTGGGTCGTGTCAATCAGGCCGACGGCGGAACGTTGTTTCTCGACGAGATCGGCGATTTTCCCCTGACCTTACAGCCAAAATTGCTGCGTTTCATTCAGGACAAGGAATACGAACGCGTGGGCGACCCGGTAACCCGTCGCGCCGACGTGCGAATCCTCGCCGCCACTAACCTCAACCTGGAAGACATGGTTCGCGATGGTCGTTTCCGTGAGGACTTGCTCTATCGTCTCAACGTCATCACCTTGCACCTGCCGCCGCTTCGCGAGCGCAGGGAAGATATTTTGAACCTGGCTGACCGCTTCCTGGCGCGCTTCGTCAAGGAATACTCGCGTCCAGCCCGGCGTTTCAGCGACGAGGCGCGCGAAGCGCTGCTCAGCTACCGCTGGCCGGGCAACATTCGCGAGCTGCGCAACGTGGTGGAGCGCGCGAGCATTATTTGTCCGCAGGAGCGGGTAGAGCTCAGCCACTTGGGCATGGCCGAAACCCCGACCAACCACACGCCACGAATCGGTGCTGCGCTGAGCCTGGATGAATTGGAAAAAGCTCACATTGGCGCGGTTCTCGCCACGGCCGACACGCTGGATCAGGCGGCCAAAACCTTGGGTATCGATGCCTCGACCCTGTACCGCAAACGCAAGCAGTACAACTTGTGAGTCGTAACCGATGAAACTGGCGATGACGTTGCGCACCCGGCTGTTTCTGAGTATTTCCGCACTGATTACGGTGGCGCTGCTTGGGCTCTTGCTCGGGCTGGTTGGCGTGATGCAGATGGCAGGGACTCAGGAAGCCCTGATCCGTGACAACTTCGTCACGCTGGATCTGGGATTGAAGCTGCGTCAGGCCCTGGGTGATCAACTGATCATCATGCTCGACGAGCAACCGGATCCTGCGGCGTTCGAGGCGTCCAAACAGCATTCCCTTGAATTGTTTGACGAAGGCATTGCTCGCGAACCGTCCAGCGAAGGTGCCCAGTATGGTTTCAAAAAGGCCAAGGCTGATTATCAGAACCTACTGCAGTCCTTTGATCTTTCCAGTACTCCTATCCAGGTAGTCGGTGGTGACGGGAATCTTGCGGAAAAATTCAACGCATTGCGTAACGGTTTGATCTCTGAACAAAAACGCGCGCTGGCTAACATCGCTGAGATCGAGCGCAAGGCCCGGGAGCGGGCACTGTTGATTGCCGGCCTGCTTGGGTTGGTCGGGGTGGCGGTGTTGTTCATCGGCTTCATTACCGCCCATGCGATCGCCCGGCGGTTCGGGGCTCCGATCGAGGCCTTGGCCGCAGCGGCTGACAACATCGGCCAGGGTAATTTCGAAGTGACCCTGCCGATTTCCTCCGCGGTGGAAATGAACCAACTGACCCGGCGTTTCGGCATCATGGCCGAGGCCTTGCGTGAGCACCAGGCTACCAATATCGACGAACTGCTCGCCGGCCAGCAACGCTTGCAAGCGGTGCTCGACAGCATCGACGACGGTTTGCTGATCATTGATCGTCAAGGTCATCTCGAGCACCTCAACCCGGTGGCTCAGCGTCAGTTAGGCTGGGACACCGATCGTCTCGGCCAAGGGCTGGGTACAGCGCTTGAGCGTCCCGAACTGGATGAACAACTGCAACTGGTATTACGCGGTGGCACGCTGGAACGAGCGCCGGACGACCTGAGCATCGAAGTCGATGGAGAGTCGCGATTGCTGACATATAGCCTGACGCCGGTCAGCCATACCCAGGGTCATATTCTCGGCGCCGTGATGGTGTTGCATGACGTTACCGAACAGCGGGCCTTTGAAAGAGTGCGCAGTGAGTTCGTCTTGCGCGCCTCCCATGAGTTGCGCACACCGGTTACCGGGATGCACATGGCATTCGGCCTGTTCCGCGAGCGGACGCATTTTGCCGAAGACTCCCGCGAAGCTGACCTACTGGACACCGTCAACGAAGAAATGCAGCGCCTGATGCAGTTGATCAACGACTTGCTGAATTTCTCTCGCTATCAAAACGGCCTGCAAAAACTCTCCTTGGCGCCATGCTCCATCGAAGACTTGCTGGATCAGGCCCAGACACGTTTTGCCCGCTTGGCGCAGGAGAAGGGTATCGAACTGCTGGTGGAAGTGCAGGGGCCGTTGCCGCGGTTGCAAGCCGATCAGGCGCAGCTGGAACGGGTGCTCGACAACCTGATCGACAACGCCTTGCGCCATACCTCCCACGACGGACTGATACGTTTGCAGGCCCGGCGCCATGGTGAACGGATGATTATCAGCGTCGAGGACAACGGCGAAGGCATTGCCTACGGCCAGCAGGGACGGATCTTCGAGCCCTTCGTTCAGGTCGGTCGCAAAAAGGGCGGTGCCGGGCTGGGTCTGGCGCTGTGCAAGGAAATCGTGCAGTTGCACGGCGGACGGATGGGTGTCTATTCGCGGCCGGGGCAGGGGACGCAGTTCTACATGGCGCTGGCGATATAAGCCGGTGCCCTCTCAGGCTTCGTCATCCTGGCGTCGCGTGGTCAGTCGGCGGCCACGGGTAATCAGTTCGATGAACTGCACGGCGCTCAGGGCGTGGGCGAACAGCCAACCCTGACCGAATTTCACCCCTTCGCTGCTCAGAAACACCGCTTGGGCTTCATGTTCGATGCCTTCGGCAATCACCTTGAGTTGCAGGGCCTGAGCCATGCGAATGATGTGCGGTGCCACGCCGCTGCTGGCGGCGTCATGCCCCAGCGCGTCGATAAACGCCTTGTCGATTTTCAGGCAGTCCACCGGTAGGGTCTGCAGGTAGGCGAGGCTGCAATAGCCGGTGCCAAAATCGTCGATCAGCACTTGATGCCCGACATCCCGCAGGGCTTGCAGGTTTTCTCTGGCCACCACCACGTCCACCAATCCGCGCTCGGTCACTTCAAAGGCAATTTGCCTGGCCGCTACCCGGTGCATGCTCAGCAGACGCGCCATCACCTGACCGATACGCGGCACCATGACATCGCAGGCCGCCAGATTGACCGAGATGTACAGCTGCGGATTGGACCGCAACAGTTGCCCGAGCTGTTCCAGCAGGCGCTGTAATACGAAGTCGGTCATCTGGCGAATCTGGCCGGTATTCTCCGCCATCGGAATGAACAGGTCGGGACTGGTCAGCGTGCCGTCCGGCCTGCGCCAGCGCAGCAGGGCTTCAGCGCCGACGCAGTTGCGGCTGTCGAGGTCGAAGATCGGTTGATACAACACCTGTAGCTCACCTCGCCGCATAGCGCCTTGCAGTTCGGCATCCAGCGACTGACGCTGGCGTACCAGCAAAAACACCAGAATGCCTACACAGGCACTCAGCGCCAGGCTGGCCGGCAGTAGCCACCACCATACCGGCGGTACATGCATTCCGGTACGTGGGGTGATCAGTACCAGTTGGTATTCGGGGGTGTTAGTGGGCATTCGGTAAATCAGGCGGGTAGGGGTGACTTGCAGCGCATCGGGGCTTTTCGGGGGCCAGGGCTCCGCGGGGGGCCAGGCCTGAGCGACACCAAGCACCGGAATCGCCCGGGTGCCATGGTCGAGCACCACCAACAGGCTGCTCCCCGGAGACAGATCGACCATGTCGGTCAAATGACCACGCGACGTCGCAACCCGGAAATTGCCACGCCCAAGCATCAGTGCGGCGCGGTTCTCATCGGGTTCGGTGGTGGTGTTCAGCCAATAGCTGTAGGTGGGACCCTTGATGTCCGGCGGTCGGATCAGCGATACCCCTTCCTGGCGGGGGCGGTTGGAGCAGATTCGCGACGTGTCCATATAGGCGGCTTCATAAACGAAGCGGTAATTGAAGCTGACCTGCTGCAGGGTGGCGATCATTTCGTCATCGCAACCTCGCAGCGGTTGGGCTTCCAGGTCATCGAGGCTTTCGCGCAATTGCCCGAACAGCTGCTCCAGCCGGACCAGAAAGCGTTCTCCCTGAGCATTCATTTCCTGGCTTTCGTTGTGCTCGACCTGATTCATCGCCACGAACAAACTGCCAACCGTTAGAAGTGTTGCGCTCAAGGCAGTAGCCAGCATCGCCAAAAACCAAGGGCGATAGAACCAGCTATGCAGTCTCTCCCGAGCAGCAGGCATCATGGAATATCCGAAGAATTACCAATGAGTTATAGCTGCTGATTTGGAAAAAGCGCTGACCGTCGGGCGGGCGTCATTATTTTGTCTGATTCAACACCTGAAGAATCGCCGCGGTCTGGGCGTCCGGTGTCCCATCGAAACGGGAAGGGCGAAAATGCAGCTGGAAGGCCGCCAGCACATTGCGTGTCGCTACATCCAGTTCGCCGGTTTGCGGCGTGGCATAGCCCAAGCGGGCGAGCTGCGCCTGAAACCAACTGATGCTGGGTAATTGCACCGCGAACTGCGCTTGCTGCCGCGCCACGGCCTGCTCGTTCGGCCATATTCCCAGGCCTTCGGCCGCCAGGCGCTTCCAGGGAAACAGTGGGCCGGGGTCGAGTTTGCGCATCGGTGCGATGTCGCTATGGCCAATGATATGACGGGGGCTGATGCCTTGGCGCTTACTGATGTCTTTGAGCAGGAAGATCATCGACTGAATCTGGGCTTCGCTGTAGGGATACCAAAGACGCCCGTTCGGGGTGTCCTCAAAGCCCTGATTGACGATCTCGATACCAATGGAACTGGAGTTCAGCCAGGTCCGGCCTTGCCATTCGCTTTCGCCTGCGTGCCAGGCCCGGAAATTTTCATCGATCAGCTTATAAATAGTGGCGCGCTTGTCGTCGCTAATCAGGTAGTGGCTGCTGACCTCGCCATGGGTCAGCAATTGCAGTGAGGTTTCCAGGGATGCGGAGGTGTAATGCATCACCACGAACTGAATACGATTGTCGTAATTGGCTGAACGGTGGCTGGTATCGATTCGGGGGCCGCTGGCACAACCGGCCAATAGAAGCAGCGAGACAATAAGAGCAAGACATTTCATGGTGGGAGGCAGTACACGCAAGACAATAATGCAACAGTGTAACGGTATTGCCTTGCGCGCAGATGGCAAAAAATGCTGTTTTAAACAAAATGGAACAATTAGCTATCAGCCCGCTTCTACTCGATTCCGGCCATTGTTTTTCGCCCGATATAGCGCCTGATCGGCTCTTTTAAGTACCAGATCGCTGTGTTCGCCCGGTCTGAAGGCGGTCAATCCCATGGAAATGGTGATGGTGACTCGCTCACCCTTGAAGTGGAACGGGCAGGCTTCGATCGATGCGCGCAAGGTTTCCAGTAGTTTTGCGCCGACCATAGGTAGTGTGGCAGGCATCAATAGCACAAACTCCTCACCGCCAAATCGGGCAATGAAATCAGACCCACGCAGACGCTTGCGTAGAACACTGGCGATGATTTTCAGCACCTTGTCGCCCGCCAGATGGCCATAGTTGTCGTTGATGCGTTTGAAATGGTCGAGGTCGAGCATTGCCAGCAACAGGGTAGTGCCATGTTGTTGCCATTGACCTATTTCGTGCTCCAGGCGTTCGCTCCAGGCTGCTCGATTCGGTAGACCCGTCAGTGGATCGATCAGTGCCTTCTGACGCTGTTCTTCGAGATGCTCACGGTAGCCCAAGGCTTCCTGCTCCATGTGGGCAACCCTTTCGGCCAGGCATTGCAGACGGGCCGCTACTTCCTGCTCACGCTCATCGCGCTGCTTCTGGTGTTGGTCCATGGTGCCGAGCAGGCCTTCGAGATGGTTTTCCAGCACATGCTTGAGATCATCAAGGTCCGCCGCTTCCTGCATGCTGCTTTGCAAGCCGTCGACTTGCTCGCGAATCTGCGTGTCCATATCCCGCGCGGCCGAGCGGTTGTCAGCGTGGCCTTCGCTCGCGGCTTGCAGGTTGCTCTGGAATGACTCGAGGCGTTCGTTGAGTTGCTGCAAATAGGCTTCGAATTCGTGCTGGCCGCTGTCGGTGATTGCCAGCATCAATGTGGCCAGGTCATCGAGAATGGGCAGCAGTTCGTACCAGTTCAAGCCATTTTGAAGACGATCGCGCATCGCCTCGGCTTGCGGACGATGGCGCTCAGGCAGCGCCAGGTCATCGAGCAGGCCCAGCAGGGTGTCCTCGATGTGCTTGGCGACAGAGCTATAGGAGGGCTCCGGCGAGTCCGGCAGGGCATACAGAATATCGTGCCCGGACGGCTCTGGATCGATGGCCACCGGAGTGAGCTCATCGGGATTGATTGCCGACAGAACCTGAGTGACCGGTAGGGCGATCGCCGGAACCGGCTCTTGTGATTGCTCGATATTGGGGCGGGTTTGTAGCTCCGTCACTTGGCTGCTCGTAGCTTCTGGCTCAAGGACGGGTGGCTCAAACGCCACGACTTCAGCCGCAGGCGCCATTGCTATGGGCGCCTCAATTTGCGCTGGCTCGGGGGGCGCAGCGGCGGGCATCGCAGCTTCGACGGTTGGCGATACCCCTTGCGGTTTATCGGCGGCTGGCGCGAGATTGACCGTCGCTTGTGGGGGCTCGGCCGGCGAGGCTGCAACCGGTTCGACAGGTTGCGGGGCAGGCATTTGCGATTCGGGGACGGCGAGCTGTGGCGCGGTCTCTTCCGTTTCCCTGCTGAACAACCGCTGCAGAAAACCCGGGCGGTCAGGTTCGGCAGGGTTCTCCAGCAGGTTCAAGGCTTTGCCTTGCAAGCCGCTCAGCTCGCTAAGCAGCAACGGGATTTCGCGAGCCTGGCTTACGCGTCCGTCCAGTTGCTTGGCGAAATGCTTCAGTGGCCGGCTCACTTCCCGGGGCAGCGGCAGCGCTTGCAACTGAGAGACCAGCGCGGTCAGGGCGGCACTGACTTGATTGACCCGGGTTTCCCGGCGCTGCTCGGAGTCGAGCACGGCTCTTTCCAGGCGTGGCAGCAAGGCTGCCAGGCCGGCGTCCATGTCATCGGTGCGTACGACTTCACGCATTTCCTTCATGCATTGATCAACGGCGCGATCGGTTCCTTCTGCGGCCAGGGTGCTGCGCACCAGCCCACGACGCAACAGATCAAGCCGGGCGTCCCATCGACGTTCGAGCTTTTCCTGTTGTTCGATGCTTTTGAGGTATTTCTCTTTCCAGCGCTGTGCTTCGTCGCTCATTCAGGCAGGACTCAACGCGGGCAATGCATCGGCCGTGAGCGAACCCGGCAGACGAATCTCTACCGCGACCGGCAGGTGATCGGAAATGGGCTGTGCCAGCACTTCGACCTTTTCAAGGGTCAGGGTGGGGCTGAGCAGAATATGGTCCAGGCAACGCTGCGGGCGCCAGCTGGGAAAGGTCGCTTCCAGTTGCGGCGCGAGCAGGCCTAGATCACGCAACGGGGAGTTTTGCAGCAAGTCACTGGCATGGGTATTCATGTCGCCCATCAGCACCTGGTGTTTATAACCGCCAATCAGCTCGCGGATGTAGGCCAGTTGCAGGCTACGGGCTCGAGCGCCCAGCGCCAGGTGCATCATCACCACCACGAGTGCCTCCGGACCTTCGCCGAAGCGCACCAGAATGGCCCCGCGACCCTTGGGTCCCGGCAGTGGATGATCTTCAATCGCCCACGGGCGCAGTCGGCTGAGTACACCATTGCTGTGCTGACCGAGATGACCGAGGTTGCGATTGAGTTGTTGATACCAGTAGGGGAAGGCGCCGAGCTGCGCCAGGTGTTCGACCTGATTGATGTAACCTGATCGCAGACTGCCCCCATCGGCTTCCTGCAAGGCGACCAGATCGAAGTCGCCCAGCAGATTACCGATTTTTTGCAGATTGTCGGCACGCCCGGTGTGCGGCAACAGATGCTGCCAGCCGCGGGTCAGATAGTGCCGATAGCGCTCGGTACTGATACCAACCTGGATATTGAAACTGAGCAAACGCAGACGGCTGTCCACGGGCAACCCCGTCGATTCCAGGTGATGCTCGTTGACCTGCGGATGATGCAGGCCAACGATGCGTTCAGTTCCCCAGCGGCGCATGGCAGGTGCCGCGCTTAGTTGGCGACGGCCTTGGTTGCCGCTCGCTCTTTGGCAACCAGTTGGTCGGCCAGTTTCAGCGCTTGTTCGGCACCACCAGCAGAGCCGATGTCAAAGCGATACTTGCCGTTGACGATCATGGTAGGCACGCCGGAGATTTCATATTTCTTCGCAAGTTCTTTGGCTTTGTTGATCTGGCCCTTGATGGCGAAGGAGTCGAAGGTGGCCAGGAACTTGTCCTTGTCTACACCTTGGGTCGCCAGGAAGTCCGCCATGTCTTCTTTGTCGGTCAGTTTCTTGTGTTCTTTCTGAATCGCTTCGAAAACTGCCGCGTGAACCTTGCTTTCGACGCCCATGGCTTCAAGGGTCAGGAACATCTGGCCGTGTGCGTCCCAAGGGCCGCCAAACATGGCCGGAATGCGCACGAAGTTCACGTCGGAAGGCAGTTTTTCAACCCATGGGTTAATGACGGGTTCGAAGGCATAGCAATGGGGGCAACCGTACCAGAACAGCTCCACGACTTCGATCTTGCCAGGCACGGCCACCGGGACCGGATTGCTCAGCTCGACATAGGGCGCTGCAGGTTTTTCGGCGGCTTGGGCAGTCATGCCGAACAGGCTGGCAGCGACGAGCGCGGCGCTGATGATCAGATTACGCATGCTTTACTCCTGGACAATTGGGTCGCCTCGCGCGACCTGTTTTCAGACAGATCCTGGCGGGCTTGAGTTTGTAGTGTAACGGCAGCGGCCACAAAAAAGGGCAGCCAAAGCCACCCTTTTTATGTTTGCATCGACGGATTAATCGAGTGTTAACGTTGCAAGAGATGTACATCTCCAGCAACGCTTGTTCGATCAGTCTCAGTGCAAGCCTTGAATATAGCTGGAGACTGCGGCGATATCTTCGTCGCTCAGCTTTTTAGCGATGCTCTGCATCGGTTTGGTATCGCCGTCGTTGGTCCGGCCACCTTCTTCTTTCCTGAAGTCGGTCAGTTGCTTGCCAACGTACTGAGCATGCTGGCCGCCCAGATGCGGGAAGCCCGCAGCTGCGTTGCCCTTGCCGTCCGGAGAGTGGCAGCCGGTGCAGGCTGGCAGACCCTTGGCCAGGTCGCCACCACGGAACAACGCTTCACCGCGCGCCACGACTTTCGGATCGGCGGCACCGACGCTGCCTTTCTGGCTGGCGAAGTAGGCGGAGATATCGGCCAGGTCCTGATCGCTCAGGTTGGTCAGCAGGCCGGTCATTTCCAGCACCGTGCGCTTGCCGGACTTGATGTCGTGCAGCTGTTTGTTCAGATAACGCTCGCCCTGGCCTGCCAGTTTCGGAAAGTTAGGCGCCATGCTATTGCCGTCCGGGCCATGGCAGGCACCGCATACGGCGGCTTTCGCCTGGCCGGCGGCTGCATCACCTGCAGCATGGGCAATGCCGGAGATCCCCACGGTCAACAGCAGACTCACGATCAGTTTGTTCATCAGCTAATCCAACTACGGCTAAGGGTTAAAGAGTTATGGGCCGGGTTTACTCGCTCATCCAGTAGATGATGGCTCGGTAATCCTCGGCACT
>NZ_JBIVCD010000016.1:58876-111821 GCF_044746425.1 Pseudomonas sp. NPDC086112
CGGGGCGCCATGGGTAGTTGGCCGGAATGACAGGCACCACAAACACGGTTGTACACAGCTTCCGGATCCTGTGTAGCCTGAGCGCTGTAAAGCGGCATCAAGACACCGGCAGCTAGCAGCCATTTCGTCATAAAACGACCTTTTCAGGGTTGAGAGCGTGCTGCGTTCTAATGCGCAATCAAGGTTAATCGCTCTCGTGAACTTCATCCTACGCTGGGACAAAGCGCACACAAAATCTGCGGCATTATATACTGGCGTCACTGAAACGGAAACGACACAGCTTGCCGCGTCCATTCCCGGCGCCGCCCACATCGGAAATCCCATGCAACTCAAGAACCCCATCCTCGGTCTGTGCCAACAGTCCACCTTCATGCTCAGTGCCGCCAAAGTCGACCAATGTCCCGACGACGAAGGCTTTGAAGTGGCTTTCGCCGGGCGTTCCAACGCCGGCAAGTCCAGCGCATTGAACACCCTGACACACGCCAGCCTGGCGCGGACCTCGAAAACTCCGGGTCGCACGCAGCTGTTGAACTTCTTCAAGCTAGACGATGAACGCCGTCTGGTCGACCTGCCGGGTTACGGTTACGCGAAAGTGCCAATCCCGCTGAAGCTGCACTGGCAGCGTCACCTGGAAGCCTATCTGGGCGGTCGCGAGAGTTTGAAAGGTTTGATTCTGATGATGGACATCCGTCATCCAATGACCGATTTCGACCTGCTGATGCTCGATTGGGCCGTCGCCAGCGGCATGCCGATGCATATTTTGCTGACCAAGGCAGACAAGCTGACCTATGGCGCGGCGAAAAACGCGCTGCTCAAGGTTCAGGCGCAAATCCGCAAGGGCTGGGGCGATACGATCACTATCCAGCTGTTTTCGGCACCGAAACGAATGGGGCTGGAAGACGCCTACACTGTACTGGCGGGCTGGATGGAGTTGGCGGACAAGGGCAGCGAGGCTGCCGAGTAAGGCTTTACAGGTGAAAAGCCAGGCAAAAAAAACCCCGGACTTCATATGGGGAGGGAGAAGTTCCGGGGTTCAAGTTCCGGACCGCTAGGGCGGGGTCCAGATATCTGCCAACACTTAACACAACATAGGAGCATCGAAGGGCTTCACCAGCCATTCAGTATCTCTGAGTGGCGGTTCACGGATTTAGTTCAGACTATTTTCAAAAACCATTGGAAATAATCGATGTCATTTTCCGCACTATAGCCCTTCGTTATTTTGTGCTGCGGCATAAGGCCGCAGCACAGGCGTCGTTCAGGCCGATCAGTGCGCTTCATCCCAGTTGTTGCCTACACCTACCTCGACCAGAAGCGGTACATCCAGTTGGGCGGCGCTGCTCATGTGCATGCGAATGTCTTCACGCACCTGATCGATCAGGTCCTCACGCACCTCAAGCACCAATTCATCGTGTACCTGCAAGATGACTTTGGCGTCCAGGCCTGACGAAGTCAGCCAGTTATCCACCGTTACCATGGCTTTCTTGATGATGTCTGCCGCGGTGCCTTGCATCGGGGCGTTGATTGCCGTGCGCTCGGCCGCTTTGCGCAGTGCCTGGTTTTTTGCGTTGATTTCCGGCAGGTAGAGACGACGGCCGAAGATGGTTTCGACGAAACCTTGCTCGGCGGCCTGGGCGCGCGTGCGCTCCATGTATTCCAGTACGCCGGGATAACGGGCGAAGTAGCGGTCGATGTAGGCCTGGGATTGTTTGCGGTCCACGCCGATCTGCTTGGCCAGGCCAAACGCGCTCATGCCGTAGATTAAACCGAAGTTGATGGCTTTCGCGCTGCGACGCTGATCGTTGGTGACCGCGTCCAGTTCGACGCCAAACACCTCTGCGGCCGTTGCCCGGTGTACATCGAGGTTATTGCGGAAGGCATGCAGCAAACCTTCGTCCTTGGCCAGATGCGCCATGATCCGCAGTTCGATTTGCGAGTAGTCCGCGGCCAGCAGCTTGTAGCCTTTCGGCGCGACGAACGCCTGACGAATCCGACGACCTTCGGCAGTGCGAATCGGAATGTTCTGCAGGTTCGGGTCGATCGATGACAAGCGTCCGGTGGCGGCGACGGCTTGCTGGTAAGACGTATGAATGCGCCCGGTGCGAGCGTTGATCTGCTCTGGCAAACGGTCGGTGTAGGTGCTTTTGAGCTTGCTCAGCGAGCGGTATTGCATCAGCACCTTGGGCAGCGGGTAGTCCTGTTCGGCCAATTCGGCCAACACCGCTTCGGCAGTCGAGGCCTGGCCTTTGGCGGTTTTGCTGATTACAGGCAAACCGAGCTTTTCGTAGAGGATCACGCCCAGTTGCTTCGGCGAACCCAGGTTGAACTCTTCACCGGCAATGGCAAAGGCCTCGCGCTCAAGGGCGACCAGTTTCTCGCCCAGTTCGACACTCTGGATGCCCAGCAAGTTGGCATCCACGAGCGCGCCCTGGCGTTCGATTCGGGCCAGAACCGGCATCAGCGGCATTTCAATCTCGTTGAGCACTTTGCCCAGGCTTGGCGTTGCTGCCAGTTTTTCCTGCAAAGCCTGGTGTAGACGGAAGGTGACGTCAGCGTCTTCGGCGGCATAGGGGCCTGCCAGCTCAAGAGAGATCTGGTCGAAACTCAGCTGTTTGACGCCTTTGCCCGCGATCCCTTGAATGTCGGTCTTGCTTTGGCCCAGGTACTTGAGCGCCAGGCTGTCCATGTCGTGGCGGGTGGCCGTCGAGTCCAGGACGTAAGACTCGAGCATGGTGTCGTAAGCAATGCCCTGAACAATAATCCCGCTGGTCTGATCGCCACCGATGGCGCAGTTGGCGAGAATGTTGGTTTCGAACTTGGCGTGTTGGCCGACTTTCAGCTTATTCGGGTTTTCCAGCAGCGGCTTCAGCGCCAGCAGCACCGTATCGCGATCCAGTTGCTCCGGCACGCCCATGTAGGAATGGGTCAGCGGAATGTAGGCCGCTTCGTTGGCCGCGACGGAAAACGACAGACCCACCAGTTGTGCATGTTGGGCATCGCTGCCGTTGGTTTCGGTGACGAAGGCAATCAACGGCGCCTTGTCGAGCTTGTCCAGCCAGGCCTCGAAGTGCTTCTGGTCGAGGATGGTTTCGTACTTCGCTTCGGCGGCGCCCGGCTGTTCCTGGGCGACCTCGACAATTTCCTGACCCGAGCGCTTCGCGTCGCGCTGGTTCTCTTCGAACCAGCTTTTGAATTCCAGCAGGGTGTAGAGCTCGGCGAGTTTGTCGTGATCCGGCTGGCCCATTTGCAGGTCATCGAGACCGATGTCCAGCGGTACGTCGATCTTGATGGTTGCCAATTGATAGGAGAGGAACGCCATCTCCTTATGCTCTTCGAGCTTGGCCGGCAGGGTTTTGGCGCCGCGAATCGGCAGGGTCGGGACGATGTCGAGCTGCGCATAGAGCTCGGTCAGGCCACCGTTCACGCCGACCAGCAGGCCGGAAGCGGTCTTCGGGCCGATACCCGGAACGCCCGGGATGTTGTCGGACGAATCGCCCATCAGTGCCAGATAATCGATGATCTGCTCGGGAGCGACGCCGAATTTCTCCTTCACGCCTTCCACGTCCAGCGCGCTACCGGTCATCGTATTGACCAAGGTAATGTGCCCGTCGACCAGTTGCGCCATGTCCTTGTCGCCGGTGGAGATCACCACCGGACGATCGGCGGCCGCGCTGCTGCGGGCCAGGGTGCCAATCACGTCGTCGGCTTCGACATTGTCCACGCACAGCAATGGAAAGCCCAAGGCCTTGACGCTGGCGTGCAACGGTTCGATCTGAACCCGCATGTCGTCGGGCATGCTTGGGCGATTGGCCTTGTATTCGGCGAACATTGCGTCGCGGAACGTCCCGCCCTTGGCGTCGAACACCACGGCGAACGGGCTGTCCGGATACTGCTTGCGCAGACTCTTGAGCATGTTCAAAACGCCTTTGACCGCACCGGTCGGCAGGCCTTTGGACGTGGTCAGCGGTGGCAGCGCGTGAAAGGCGCGGTACAGATAAGAAGAACCGTCCACCAGGACGAGGGGGGCTTGGCTCATGAGCAGGATCAACCTTTTCGGCGGGTCCGGCGCTAGAATAGCGGGACCGTTGACGACAAAGGGACAAGGTTATCATGCGCACACTAAATCGCTTGTTGCTGGCTGGCTTGTTTGCAATCACTCCATTGGCTGTCATGGCGGCGGACGATGCGCCCTCGGCAGACCCGGATGTAACAATCCGCACGGAAGGCGATAAAACCATTCAGGAGTATCGGCAAAATGGTTTTTTGTATGCCATCAAGGTGACCCCGAAAGTCGGCAAACCGTATTTCCTGGTGCGCGCTGATGGCTCCGACGGTAACTTCATCCGCTCGGACCAGCCGGATATGCTGATTCCGTCGTGGAAAATATTCGAGTGGTAAACCGCTCCTAACTTAAATCGGCGCCGGCAGTCGCGGCGCCCGTACTGGCAGTTTTAACCATGTCTGTGTTCACCCCCCTGGCTCGGCCCGAGCTGGAAACCTTTCTCGCCCCTTACGGGCTTGGCCGCCTGCTTGATTTCCAGGGGATCGCCGCCGGTAGCGAAAACACCAATTTCTTTATCAGCCTGGAGCAGGGCGAGTTTGTCCTGACTCTGGTCGAGCGCGGTCCGGTGCAGGAGATGCCGTTTTTCATCGAACTGCTCGACGTGCTGCACGACGCCAACCTGCCGGTGCCTTATGCCCTGCGCACCACTGACGGCGTCGCCTTGCGCGAACTGGCCGGTAAACCTGCACTGTTGCAGCCCCGTCTGGCGGGCAAGCACATCAAGGACGCCAACGCGCAGCATTGCGCTCAGGTCGGCGAGCTGCTGGCTCATCTGCACCTGGCGACCCAAGCCAACATGATCAAACGCAAAACCGATCGCGGCCTGGACTGGATGCTGGAGGAGGGCACGCAGTTACTTTCGCACCTGAATGCCGAGCAAAGCGATTTACTGCAACGGGCGCTGGATGAAATCACACAGCAGAAGACGAAAATTCTGGCGCTGCCGCGAGCCAACATCCATGCGGACCTGTTCCGCGATAATGCGATGTTCGAAGGCACGCACCTGACCGGGTTGATCGACTTCTACAACGCCTGTTCCGGGCCGATGCTCTATGACGTGGCGATTGCCTTGAACGATTGGTGTTCGGACGAGCAAGGGCAGCTTGATGGCGCTCGGGCGCGGGCATTGCTGGGCGCTTATGCCGCGCTGCGACCGTTTACCGCTGCCGAAGCCGAGCTATGGCCGACCATGCTGCGCGTGGCGTGCGTACGGTTCTGGTTGTCGCGGTTGATCGCCGCGGAGTCTTTCGCCGGGCAGGACGTGTTGATTCACGATCCGATGGAATTTCAGTTGCGGCTGATGCAGCGGCAGAAGATCCACACACCACTGCCTTTCGCCCTTTAAAAGCTTCGCGGGCAAGCCTCGCTCCTACAGAATCGCGTCGTTCGCCAATGTTGTGAACGACGCGATTCTGTAGGAGCGAGGCTTGCCCGCGAATGGGGCGCCGCAGATCCCGCGCCTACAACGACTCCAAACACCCCGCCAAATCATTCCCCAGCTTTTCCAGCAGTTGCTCATACCCTCGAGCGGTCGCTGGCGTGTACCCGCCGAGCGCATCCAGTTCCGCCAGTTTCACCGGCAGCCCGGCCACCAGGGTTTCTGCCAGGCGCGGGCGCAGCGGTGGTTCGCTGAACACGCAAGTCTTGCCGACTTCCTGCAACCGCGTGCGCATCGCCGCCACGTGCTGGGCGCCGGGTTGTACTTCGGCTGCGACACTGAATACGCCAGTGTGCTTGAGGCCATAAGCGTCTTCGAAGTAGTCGAAGGCTTCGTGAAACACGAAGTAAGGCTTGCCCGCGATACCCGCCAGACGAGCCTTCAGGCGCAGATCCAAAGCATCCAGACGCTCATCGAACACCTTGAGGTTGCTCTGGTAGCGCGCCGCGTTGGCCGGATCGGCGGCACTCAGATCGGCGGCCATTTTGGTAGCGATCACGCGGGCGTTGGTCGGTGACAACCACAAATGCGCATCCAGGTTGCCGGGGCGGTGATCGTGGTCATGCTCGTCGGCTTCTTCGGCGTGGGAGTGGTTATCTTCGGCGAAATGTCGCAGTTTCAAACCAGGCAAGTCTTGCACCGCGACGCTGGGCAACGTACGACCTTTCAGCACACGGGGCAGGAAACCTTCCATGTCCGGGCCGATCCAGTACAGAAGATCCACCGATTGCACTTTCCGTACATCGGATGGACGCAAGGCATAGTTATGGGGCGAGGCACCGGGCGGCAGCAAAACTTCCGGAACCGCTACGCCGTCCTGCACCGCCGCGGCTATCAGCTGCAGAGGCTTGACGCTGGTGAGGACTTTAACCTCGGCTTGAGCTGAGCCGATCAGCAGAAAACTGGCGACAAATGCGACAAAGATAGAAAAAAGTCGGGACACGATGACCACTCAAAGAGGCGAGAACGGGTAACATAATAACGTCTCTCACAAAACTCGTCGCCAGCTCATGCCTAAAACACCGATTGCCAGCCGTCCCCACGACCACTCTCATTGCGTGCATAGCGCATTGTCTGAGGCCGATGTCTTGTGCGCACGTCAGGGGCTGCGTCTGACCGCTTTGCGTCGGCGAGTGCTGGAACTGGTATGGCAAAGCCACAAACCGTTGGGTGCCTATGACATTCTGGCGGTGCTCAGCGAGCAGGACGGCCGCCGCGCCGCGCCTCCTACCGTGTACCGCGCGCTGGATTTCCTGCTGGAAAACGGCTTGGTACATCGCATCTCCTCGTTGAACGCCTTCGTCGGCTGCAATCACCCGGAACACGCCCACCAGGGGCAGTTTCTGATTTGCCGCGAATGCCACGCCGCCATCGAACTCGAACAGAAATCCATCAGCGACGCGATTATCGATAGCGCCAAAGATGTCGGATTTATCGTCGAAGCCCAGACCGTTGAAGTCATCGGTCTCTGCTCGGGTTGCCAGGGGGCTTGATGAGCAACGCGCTGATTCGTCTCGAGCAGGTGGCTGTCACCTTTGCCGGGCAAAACGTGCTGGACAACATCGAGCTGAGTGTCGAGCCGGGGCAGATCGTGACCTTGATCGGCCCCAATGGTGCCGGCAAAACCACGCTGGTGCGCGCGGTGCTCGGCCTGTTGAAACCGGACAGCGGCAGCGTCTGGCGCAAGCCGAAGTTGCGCGTCGGTTACATGCCGCAAAAACTCCATGTCGACCCAACCCTGCCGCTTTCGGTGCTGCGCTTCTTGCGTCTGGTGCCGGGCGTGGACCGGGCTCGGGCGTTGGTCGCCCTCAAGGAAGTCGGTGCCGAACAGGTCATCGACAGCCCGGTGCAAAGTGTTTCCGGTGGCGAAATGCAGCGGGTACTGCTGGCGCGGGCATTGCTGCGCGAGCCAGAATTGCTGGTGCTTGACGAGCCGGTACAAGGCGTCGACGTGGCCGGTCAAGCCGAGCTCTACAGCCTGATCACACGCTTGCGTGATCGTCATGGTTGCGGCGTTTTGATGGTTTCTCACGATTTGCATCTGGTGATGAGCACCACCGACCAGGTGGTGTGCCTGAATCGCCACGTCTGCTGTTCCGGACATCCCGAGCAGGTCAGCGGCGATCCCGCATTCGTCGAGCTGTTCGGAAAAAACGCACAAAGCCTGGCGATTTATCATCACCATCACGACCACGCCCACGACCTGCATGGCTCGGTGGTCAGCGCGGGCCCGTCGACTCACGTTCATGGAGATAGCTGCAAGCATGGCTGATTTTCTGCTCTTTGCCCTGCTTGCAGGTCTGGCCCTGGCGCTGGTCGCGGGCCCGTTGGGTTCGTTCGTGGTCTGGCGACGCATGGCCTATTTCGGCGACACGCTATCCCATGCCGCATTGCTCGGCGTGGCACTGGGTTTTCTGCTGGATGTCAGCCCGACCGTTGCCGTCACGGTAGGCTGCTTGTTGCTGGCGGTATTGCTGGTGACGTTGCAACAACGGCAACCGTTGGCTTCCGACACGCTGTTGGGAATTCTCGCACCGAGTACGCTCTCGCTTGGCTTGGTGGTACTAAGCTTCATGCATGAAGTGCGGATCGACCTGATGGCCTATCTGTTCGGCGATTTGCTGGCGATCAGTCCGACCGATCTGGCCTGGATCCTCGGCGGCAGTGCGGCGGTGCTGGTATTACTTGTAACGCTATGGCGACCCTTGCTGGCGATCACGGTGCACGAAGAGCTGGCCAAGGTGGAAGGTTTGCCGGTGGCGGCGTTGCGTCTGGCCCTGATGTTGCTGATCGCCGTGGTGATCGCCGTGGCGATGAAAATCGTCGGCGTGTTGCTGATTACTTCGTTACTGATTATTCCGGCGGCTGCGGCACAGCGTCACGCCCGCTCGCCGGAGCAGATGGCATTGGGCGCGAGCCTGCTGGGCATGCTCGCGGTGTGTGGCGGGCTGGCGTTGTCCTGGTTCAAGGACACCCCGGCCGGCCCGTCGATTGTGGTGACGGCCGCCGCGCTGTTTCTGCTGAGTTTTGTCCTGCCCCGTCGAGGGGTGTAGACTTGCTCGTTTTTTGCGCAAATAGAGAGTCGCAGGAATGAAGCCGTTCGCCTCCCGTTATCTGCTCCTTGTCGCATTTTCGCTGCTGCTGGGCGCTTGCCAAAGCACGCCACCGGCGGCCACCGAGGCCCCCGATGCGCGGGCCACGGCGATCGCACAGCTGGAACAAAGCCTGGCCAGCAGCGAACTGGCCACCGCCGAAGGACAATTGGCGGCTTTGCAGGCCGAGTCGCCCAACGATCAATCCCTCGAGCAATACCAGCGGCAATTGGCCGAAGCTTATTTGCTGCGCAGCCAGATCGTGCTGCAAAAAGGTGATGTCAATGCAGCGGCCACGGCGCTGAGCCGCGCCCGGGTATTGATGCCCAAGGCCCCGGCGCTGACCGGTGGCGTCAACAACGCCATTGTCCATGCGCGCAAGGCTGAACTGGATAAAGCCGAAGCAGCTCTCAAGGCTGCCGAAGCCAAACCTCAGGCCAAAGTCATCGACCCGACGGCTGAAAGCACTACGGTGGCGTTGAACCTCACCGATATGAGCAAGCTTCGTCGTCAACTGGATGCCATCGCCGCCGATGTGGTGAATTATCAGTGCGACGTGAGCATTCAGGCTCCGCGCACCCAGGATTACCCATGGCTGGCCACGCTGTTGACCAAACGGGTGAAGAAGCTGGATTCGGAGTTTGATCTGAAGCTGGAGAAACAGATTCTGCGCAACATTCCGGCGCAGATGGTTTTGAGTCCGCGTAAGCCTTAAAAGCTTCGCGGGCAAGCCTCGCTCCTACAGGTTGGTATCGTTTCCGTAATCAACGAACGACACTAAACCTGTAGGAGCGAGGCTTGCCCGCGAAGGCGTCCTCCTGTTCGATAAAAATCCTCAAGCCGGAACCGCCTAGCCTAGGCCTTTGGCTCCCTACCTTTGATCGCGTTATTGCCAAATCGCTGGTTGAATGCGAAATAAATGCTAAGAACCTCTATACGGACAGGCTAAAATGCGCGCCCGGCTAACCGCTGATCCTTTTCTAACGCGCCCCACAAGGTTCGCTACGTGATCGAGTTTCAAAACGTCCACAAAACTTACCGCGTCGCCGGTAAGGATATTCCCGCCCTGCATCCGACCAGTCTGACGATTGAGAATGGTCAGGTTTTTGGTCTGATCGGCCATTCCGGCGCGGGAAAAAGTACCCTGCTGCGTCTGATCAATCGCCTGGAAAACTCCAGTGGCGGCAAGATCATCGTCGATGGTGAAGAAGTCACCGCGCTGGATGCCGATAGCCTGCGGCGCTTCCGTCAGCAGGTCGGGATGATTTTCCAGCACTTCAACCTGCTGGCCTCCAAAACCGTGGCCGACAATGTCGCGCTGCCGCTGACCCTCGCCGGTGAACTGTCCCGTCGCGAAATCGACCGGCGTGTGGCGGAGTTGCTGGCGCGGGTCGGCCTGGCTGACCATGCGAAAAAGTACCCGGCGCAATTGTCCGGCGGTCAGAAGCAGCGTGTCGGCATCGCCCGCGCCCTGGCGACCAAACCGAAAATCCTGTTGTGCGATGAAGCCACCAGTGCCCTGGACCCGCAAACCACGGCGTCGGTCCTGCAACTGCTGGCCGAGATCAACCGCGAGCTGAAACTGACCATCGTCCTGATCACCCACGAAATGGATGTAATCCGTCGGGTCTGCGATCAGGTGGCGGTGATGGACGCCGGCAAGATCGTCGAGCAAGGTCCGGTGGCCGAGGTGTTCCTGCATCCCAAGCACCCGACCACCAAGCGCTTCGTGCAGGAAGACGAGCAAATCGACGAAAGCGAACAGCGCGACGACTTCGCTCACGTACCTGGGCGTATCGTGCGTCTGACCTTCCAGGGCGAAGCGACCTACGCGCCGTTGCTGGGTACCGTCGCCCGGGAAACGGGCGTGGACTACAGCATCCTGGCCGGTCGCATCGATCGCATCAAAGACGTCCCTTACGGGCAATTGACCCTGGCCGTCACCGGTGGCGACATGGAAGCGGCGTTTGCTCACTTCACCGCAGCTGACGTCCATATGGAGGTGCTGCGCTGATGGAAGTCCTGATGAGTTTCTTTTCCAATATCGACTGGTACGAAATCTGGCTGGCTACCGGCGATACCCTGTTGATGCTCGGCGGTTCGCTGCTATTCACCGTGCTGTTGGGCCTGCCGCTGGGCGTGCTGTTGTTCCTGTGCAGCCCGCGCCAGTTGCTGGAAGCCAAAGGCGTCTACGCGATGTTGTCGCTGCTGGTGAACATTCTGCGTTCGCTGCCCTTCATTATTCTGCTGATCGTGATGATTCCGTTCACTGTGTTGATCACGGGCACCTCTCTGGGGGTCGCCGGTGCGATTCCACCGCTGGTGGTGGGCGCCACGCCGTTCTTCGCGCGACTGGTGGAAACCGCCTTGCGTGAAGTGGATCGCGGCATCATCGAGGCGACCCAGGCCATGGGCGCAACGACACGTCAGATCATCATCAATGCTTTGCTGCCGGAAGCCCGCCCGGGCATCTTCGCGGCGATTACGGTGACAGCGATTACACTGGTGTCCTACACGGCAATGGCCGGTGTGGTCGGCGCTGGCGGCCTGGGCGACCTGGCGATCCGTTTCGGTTACCAGCGTTTCCAGACGGATGTGATGGTTGTGACGGTGGTGTTGCTGCTGGTGCTGGTTCAAGTGCTGCAAACCGTTGGCGACAAATTGGTTGTCCACTTCTCACGTAAATAAGTCATGAGCCGGCCATTCGCTGGCAGGCGCCAAACGGGCGCCTCACAAGGAGTTAGCTGAATGAAAAAACTACTCGTCGCGTTCGCTGCCGTTGCAGCCTTTTCCGCACACGCTGCCGACACCCTGACCGTCGCGGCCACCCCGGTGCCTCACGCGGAAATCCTCGAGTTCGTTAAACCGGCCCTGGCCAAAGAAGGCGTGGATCTGAAGGTCAAAGTCTTCACCGACTACATCCAGCCGAACGTGCAGGTGGCCGAGAAGCGTCTGGACGCCAACTTCTTCCAGCACCAGCCGTACCTGGATGAGTTCAACAAGGCCAAGGGCACCAACCTCGTCAGCGTTGCCGGTGTACACCTGGAGCCGCTGGGCGCTTACTCCAGCAAGTACAAAGCGCTGACCGAGCTGCCGGGCGGCGCCAACGTGGTGATCCCGAACGACGCCACCAACGGCGGCCGTGCGCTGTTGCTGCTGGCGAAGGCTGGCCTGATCAAGTTGAAGGATTCGAACAACATCCTGTCGACCGTGAAGGACATCACTGAGAACACCAAGGACCTGAAATTCCGTGAACTGGAAGCCGCGACCATCCCGCGCGTGCTGACTCAGGTAGACTTGGCGCTGATCAACACCAACTACGCGCTGGAAGCCAAGCTTGATCCGTCCAAGGACGCACTGGTTATCGAAGGTAGCGACTCGCCGTACGTGAACATCCTCGTTGCCCGTCCAGACGACAAGGACAGCGCCGCGATGCAGAAACTGGTTGCTGCCCTGCACAGCCCGGAAGTGAAAGCCTTCATTCTCGAGAAGTACAAAGGTGCGGTAGTGCCGGCGTTCTGACGTTGAAGGGGACGCAGAGCGTCCCTGGCTGCATTCCCACGCGGAGCGTGGGAACGATCAAAAACGGGGACGCATTGATTGCGTCCCCGTTTTTTTATGCCTGAAACACCCAATCCTGTAGGAGCCAGGCTTGCCGGCGAAGGCGCCCGTGAGATCGCCTTCGCCGGCAAGCCTGGC
Organism: Pseudomonas sp. NPDC086112; assembly: GCF_044746425.1. Taxonomy (NCBI): domain Bacteria; kingdom Pseudomonadati; phylum Pseudomonadota; class Gammaproteobacteria; order Pseudomonadales; family Pseudomonadaceae; genus Pseudomonas; species Pseudomonas sp. NPDC086112. Next base: position 71,166 of record NZ_JBIVCD010000016.1, read on the forward strand.
TCCTACAGAGGGTGGTGTTGGTTACTCGCGCTTGAGCATCACCGGCAACTGCGCCACCAGTTTCTGATTGTTCAACGGTGCACGAATGAACCCGCGTTGAGTCCCGTCCGGCCCGATCACTGCGAGGTTGCCGCTGTGGTCGACGGTGTAGTTCGGCTTACTGGTGTCCGCCGGAATAAACGGAATACTCACCGCATTGGCCAGCTTCTGAAGGTCTTCGACCGAGGATGCCGTCAGCCCGATGAACTGTGGATCGAAGTAGCCCAGGTATTGCTTGAGTTGCTTGGGCGTATCGCGGTTCGGGTCGACGCTGACCAAAACGACCTGCAACTTGTCCACAGCATCCGCCGGCAGTTCACTCTTGATCTGCCGCAGTTGGGCGAGGGTGGTCGGGCAGATGTCCGGGCAGAAGGTGTAGCCGAAGAACAACACACTCCATTTGCCTTTCAGCTCGTTGATCGCTACCGGTTTACCGTCCTGATCGGTCATCTTCACGTCCGGCAGGTTACGGCTTTGGGGCAACAGGATGATCCCCGCATCGATCAGTGCCGTCGGGTCGCCCTGGTTTTTTCCGGTCAGAACTTTATTGATGGTCAGGCCCAGGATCAGCGCGATCAAGGCGACGAGAATGAAGACGGTTTTCTGGGTTCGAGTCATAGGTTCAACAGTAAGTAGTGGTCTACGAGCAGCGCGATAAACAGCAGGAACAAGTAGTAAATAGAGTACTTGAACGTGTTGATCGCCGCGTGCGGCCGAGTGCCACGGTACAGCACCACGGCCCATTGCAGAAACCTCGCGCCCAGTGCGAGGGCACAAATCAGGTAGAGCACGCCGCTCATGTGGATCACGTAGGGCATCAGGCTGACGGCCAGTAGCGCAAAGGTATAAAGCAGGATGTGGACTTTGGTGTAGTGCTCGCCATGGGTCACCGGCAGCATCGGAATGTCAGCCTTGGCGTATTCCTCTTTGCGGTGAATCGCCAGCGCCCAGAAGTGCGGCGGGGTCCAGGCGAAGATAATCAGCACCAACAGCAACGGTTCGGCGCTGACATGGCCGGTGGCGGCGGTCCAGCCGAGCAGCGGCGGGGCCGCACCAGCGAGGCCGCCGATGACGATGTTCTGCGGCGTCGCGCGTTTCAGGAAGCCGGTGTAAACCACGGCATAACCGAGCAAGGAGGCGAGGGTCAGCCATGCCGTCAACGGGTTGGTGAAGGCCAGCAGCAGAGCTTGGCCGAGCACTGCCAGCACCAGAGCGAAAGTCAGCGCAGCGGTTGGAGAAACCCGACCTTCGGCCAAGGGCCGCTTGCGAGTTCGGGCCATGACCGCGTCGATGCGCCGGTCCACCACATGGTTGACCGCCGCCGCACCGCCTGCACACAAGGCAATCCCCAGATTGCCGAACACCAGCACCGTCCACGGCACCCCGGCGCGCGTCGCGAGAAACATGCCGACCAGCGAGGTGATGAGCATCAGCACCACCACTTTCGGCTTGGTCAGCTCCAGGTAATCGCGCCAGATTGCCTGACTGTGACGTTCGCCGATCAGGGTCGCCATGGCATTTCTCCTTTTATTGTTATGGGCCCGGCCGAGTGTTTACGCAGGCTGAGACGCCAGCGTACTGGGGGCTGATGCTTGACCCGAACCAGGCTGGTTCGCGCGTGATAATTGACCAGCACCATCGTCAGCAACAGCGCTGCGCCACCGGCGTTGTGGGCGACGGCCACCGGCAGAGGCAAGTGGAACACCACATTGCTGATGCCCAGAGTGATTTGTGCGGCCAGGGCGATCAGCACCATGGCGGCCAGGCGCGTCATGCCGACAGCCTTCAGTTGCCAGGCCAGACCGAGCAGCACGAGGGTGACCAGCAATGCGCCGATGCGGTGAGTCAGATGAATCGCGGTGCGGGCATCGCTGTCCAGTTGCCCGCCCAGGTAATTGGGGCCGATGTGTTGGGTCAGGTGAAAGCCGTTGGCGAAATCAGTCGGTGGCAGCCATTGCCCGTGGCAGGTTGGAAAGTCGATGCAGGCCACCGCCGCGTAATTGGAGCTGACCCAGCCACCCAGGGCAATTTGCAGGATCACCAGCAATAAGCCAGCGGTGGCCCAGTGCTGCAAACGCCGTGGCACGGTGAGCGCCGGCAACACGCCGGACAGGCGCAAGGTCAACAGAAACAACAGGCTCAAGGTCGCAAAGCCGCCGAGCAAATGCCCGGTGACCACTTGCGGCCAGAGCTTGAGCGTCACCGTCCACATGCCGAATGCCGCTTGGGCGAACACCACCGCCAGCACAAACAACGGCAGTTTCACGGGCTGCCCCGGGTGATGACGATGGGTCCAGGCGCGGCCCGCCAGCACCGCGATCAGCAGCCCCAATGTGCCGGCGAAGTAGCGATGAAGCATCTCGTTCCAGCCTTTGTTGGCTTCCACCGGGGCGTCGGGAAAGTGCAGTTCGGCATGGGCCAGTTGGGCTTCGCTATTCGGCACGCTGATAAAGCTGTAGCAGCCGGGCCAGTCCGGACAACCAAGACCCGCATGGGTCAGGCGGGTGTAGGCGCCGAGCAACACCACAATCAGTGCCAGCAAGGTGGCAAACAGCGCGAGGCGAAATCCAGGTTTGGCCATGACGATGCCCTTATCCGATGTTCGACAGTTTCAGCAAATGGCGCAGGTCGTTGAGCAGGTCCTTGCCCTTCACCGTCGGGTCGTAGCGCAGCACCAGGTTGCCGTGAGGGTCGATGATCCACAGGTGCGGCGTGTCATTGCTCTGAGCGCCTTTGCTGTAGGTCGGCGGGTCCAGGGAATAACGTTGCAGCTGCGGGTACTCACGTTGAAGTTTAGTCTCGTAATCGCTGTTCAGCGGCTGTGCGATGGCCAGCGCATGGCTGGCGCGGGAAGCATCGCGACCGAGGCCGATCTGGATCTGGCGCGCCAGATACACCAGCTGCTGGCAGTCCACTGAACAGTCCTTGGGCGCTGTCACCAGTAACTGCCAGCGGTCTTCTTGCGCCGGTACGCCGATGTCGGTGCGGGTCTGGCCGTTGCCGATCAGTTCGCCGTGATAACTGCGGCCCTCCGGCACCCAGAACTGCAATTTGTACATGCCGGTGGCGAGGATCATCGGACCCACCACTCCCAACAGGATCAGTAACAACTGCAAGCGCCCGCGCCGACGATTTACCGGCGTTTTCGCCTCAGACATGCCGGGTGGATTCATGGCCGCTCCCATTATTGTTCTCCTTTGCGTTGTGCCAACCGAGATAGAGGTAAAGGCCGAGCAGGGCTATCGACAGGGCGAACCACTGCACGGCATAAGCCAAGTGTTTTTCCGGCCCCATGGCCACCACCGGCCAATCGGCCTGGTAGGTCGCGGGGCCGCTTTGTGCGCGTAATTCGTAGGCGAAACCGTCACGGTCAAGCGCCGCCCAGAGCCTGGCCGGTTCAATGGCGGTGACCAGTTGTGGCCAGGTCGTGGCGTCTGGGTCGGTATGCAACTGGAACGTTGCGCCGGGGGAAACGTAGACCCAGGCGTCGAGGCTCAATGCCTGAGTCGGTGTGGCGAATGACGGCGGTGTGCGCCGATCCGGCCACGGCAACCAGCCGCGATTGACCAGCAGCCAGAGCCCGGTTGCCCGGTCCTGAAACGGTTGCAGCAGCTCGACCCCGACCTTGCCGTCGCGCTGACGGTTGTCCAGCAGCAGGCTGTGTTCGGCATCGAACTGGCCATGCAGGCGAACCCGGCGGAAGGCCGGATCTTCGGCGTGTTGCAGTTCAGTGCTGGCCATCGGTTCGGCTACCCGGCGCTCGGCGTAGCTTTGCAGCAACGCGCTTTTCTCCGCGCCCCGGCTCAACTGCCAGAACCCGAGTGACACCAGCAAAGGCAGCAGCATCGCGACCACCAGGGTCGGCAAGAGGCCCGGCCGGAAGCGTTTCATGGCGTCGCCAGAAAGTCGGTAATCGCGATAGCTATACTCAAATGCATCGCCTGTCCCCCGGAGTGTCACCATGCTCAAAGCAGCCATCGTCCTGATGCTGATTGCCACGGTTGTCAGCCTGTTCAGCGGCCTGTTTTTTCTGGTCAAGGACGACAGCAGCTCGAACCGCCTCGTCATTGCCTTGAGTGTTCGTGTTGCGCTGGCCGCCATAACCGTCGGCTTGATTGCCTGGGGTTTTTTCAGCGGCCAACTGGTGTCGCACGTACCTTGGTAAGCCTCAGAGCACGTAGACGAAAACGAAAAGACCGATCCACACCACGTCCACGAAGTGCCAGTACCAGCTCGCCGCCTCGAAGGCGAATTGATGGTCGGCATCGAAGTGCCCGCGCATGATCCGCATCAGCATGACAAACAGAATGATGGTGCCGATGGTCACGTGGGCGCCGTGGAAACCGGTGAGCATGAAGAAGGTCGCGCCATAGATGCCGGAGCCCAGAGTCAGGCCCAGTTCGTGGTAGGCGTGCAGGTATTCTTCGGCCTGGAAACCGAGAAACGCGCAACCGAGCAACACGGTCAGCGCCAGCCAGATTTTCAGTGCGCCGCGATGGCCTTTTTTCAAGGCGTGGTGAGCAATGGTCACGGTGACGCTGGAACTCACCAGCAGCACGGTATTGAGCAGCGGCAGGCCCCAGGGGCTGATGACTTCCTTGGGGGGAGGAAAGAGTTTCGAGTCCGGGTTGTTCAGCAGCGGCCAGGTGAATTCAAACGCCGGCCACAGCATGTGAGCGAGGCCTTTGGTGCCTTCACCGCCCAGTGCCGGCCCCGCGATGTTGCGCACATAAAACAACGCACCGAAAAAGGCGATGAAGAACATCACCTCCGAGAAAATGAACCAGCTCATGCCCCAGCGGAACGAGCGGTCCATCTGTGCGCTGTACAACCCTTGGCGACTTTCCTTGATCACCGTACCGAACCAGCCGAACAGCATGTAGGCCAGCAGCAATCCGCCGACGAAAAAGATCAGCGGGCCGTGGGATTCCGGCCGCGCAGCCTTCAGGTCGTTGAACCAGGTGCCCAGGCCGAACACCGTGACGAACATGCCGACCGTGGCGATAATCGGCCATTTGCTCTGGGCCGGAACGTAATAATGTTCATGAGTTGCCATTTATTGTTCTCCTTATCGGGCACGCTTTAACGTCTAGCCGCCGGTGCTTGCTGCAACAGCCACGGGCGGATGACGTGCGGTGATATCGAACAGCGTGTAGGACAGCGTCAGGTGCTTCACTTCCTTGGGCATGTCGCGGTCAACAATGAACCGTACCGGCATCTCGATTCGCTGACCGGGCTGCAGCACTTGCTGGGTAAAGCAGAAACATTCGGTCTTGTGGAAGTACGCGGCTGCGTTGCTGGGCGCGATGCTCGGCACTGCCTGAGCACTCATCGGGCGATCAGTCGGGTTATGGGCGATAAAAATCATCTCGTTCACCGCCCCGGGGTGCGCGACCAGTTCATCGCCCTTGGGATAGAAATCCCAGGTCATGTCGGCGGCATTGGTCGACAGAAACTGCACGCGAACCTGCCGCGAGTCGTCGACCGTTTGCTCGCCTTCATACTGCCCGGAGGTTTTGCCATTGATGCCGAACGCCTTGCACATCACGTCGTAGATCGGCACCAGGGCAAAGCCGAAGACAAACATCGCCACCACCACCAGCAACAGGCGAGTGACCAGTTTCTTCATCGAAATCGAATCAGCCATGGTGCAAGCCCTCCACATTGAACCCTGTGGGAGCGGGCTTGCTCGCGAAGAACGATGACGCGGTCCGTCTACCAGACCGCGTCGCCTGCTTCGCGAGCAAGCCCGCTCCCACAAAGGCCAGCGCGTTCATTTCACTTCCGGCGGTGTGGTGAAGGTGTGATACGGCGCCGGCGATGGAATGCTCCACTCCAGGCCTTCGGCCCCATCCCACGGTTTGGCCGGTGCCGGCTCGCCGCCACGAATGGTCTTGATCACGATGAACAGGAAGAAGATCTGTGTGGCGCCAAACATGAACGCACCAATCGACGACACCATGTTGAAGTCGGCGAATTGCAGGTTGTAGTCCGGAATCCGCCGCGGCATGCCTGCCAGGCCCACGAAGTGCATCGGGAAGAACGCCATGTTCATGCCGATGAACGAGAGCCAGAAGTGCAGCTTGCCAAGGGTTTCGTCGTACATGTGGCCGGTCCATTTCGGCAGCCAGTAGTAGGCCGAGGCGAAGATCCCGAAGATCGCCCCCGGCACCAGCACGTAATGGAAATGCGCGACCACGAAGTAGGTGTCCTGGTATTGGAAGTCCGCCGGGGCGATGGCCAGCATCAACCCGGAGAACCCGCCAATGGAGAACAGAATGACGAACGCCACGGCGAACAGCATCGGCGTCTCGAAGGTCAGCGAGCCTTGCCACATAGTGCTGGCCCAGTTGAACACCTTGACCCCGGTGGGCACCGCGATCAGCAGCGTTGCGTACATGAAGAACAACTCGCCCACCAGCGGAATGCCGACCACGAACATGTGGTGCGCCCAGACGATGAACGACAGGAACGCAATACTCGCCGTGGCGTAGACCATCGAGGTGTAGCCGAACAATGGCTTGCGCGAAAAAGCCGGAATGATCGAGCTGACGGCACCAAAGGCCGGCAGGATCATGATGTACACCTCGGGGTGACCGAAGAACCAGAACACATGCTGGAACAACACCGGGTCACCGCCACCGGCGGCACTGAAGAAGCTGGTGCCGAAGTGGATGTCCATCAGCATCATGGTCACGCAGCCGGCCAGCACTGGCATCACTGCAATCAGCAGGAACGCGGTGATCAGCCAGGTCCAGACGAACAGTGGCATTTTCATCAGCGTCATGCCGGGGGCGCGCAGGTTGAGGATGGTCGCGATCACGTTGATCGCCCCCATGATCGAACTGATCCCCATCAAGTGGATGGCGAAAATGAAGAACGTCACGCTTTCCGGCGCGTAGGTCGTCGACAGCGGGGCATAGAAGGTCCAGCCGAAATTCGGCCCGCCGCCAGGGGTGAAGAGGGTCGATACCAGTAGCAGGAATGCTGCCGGCAACAGCCAGAAACTGAAGTTGTTCATCCTCGGCAAGGCCATGTCCGGTGCGCCGATCATCAACGGGATCATCCAGTTGGCGAGGCCGACGAAGGCCGGCATCACCGCACCGAACACCATCACCAGACCGTGCATGGTGGTCATCTGGTTGAAGAATTCCGGCTGGACGATTTGCAGTCCCGGCTGGAACAGTTCGGCACGGATTACCATGGCGAACGAGCCACCCAGCAGGAACATGGAGAACGCAAACCACAGGTACAGCGTGCCGATATCCTTATGGTTGGTGGTCAGCACCCAGCGCATCAGGCCTTTGGCGGGGCCGTGGGCATGGGCGGTGCCGGTATGAACATGGTCATCGACTACAACTGTCATGTCCTGTCTCCTGCAAACGGATGGGCTGGGCGGGCCGGGGCGTCATGTCCCGAGCGGTTCCTTACGCACGCAATAGACCGGGTCATTTGCTTTCCGCCTGTTTCAGCTCCAGCACTTCTTTAGGGGTGACCATGTCGCCTTTGTTGTTGCCCCAGGCGTTACGTTCGTAGGTCACGACCGCTGCGATATCGACTTCCGAGAGTTGCTTGCCGAACGCCGCCATTGCGGTGCCGGGCTTGCCGTGGAAGACAATGCTCAGGTGATCCTTGATCGGTCCGGTGGCGATTTTCGAGCCCTTGAGTGCCGGGAACATCGGCGGCAGGCCCTGGCCTTCAGCCTGGTGACAGGCCACACAGGTGGTGTGATAGACCTTGTCACCGCGCTCCTTGAGCTCGTCGAGGGTCCATTCCTTGCTGGTCAGCTCTTTGAGCTGCGCAGCTTCCGCCTTGCGCTCGCCCAGCCAGGTTTCGTAATCGGCCTTTTCCTTGACCTCGACCACGATGGGCATGAAGCCGTGATCCTTGCCGCACAGTTCGGCGCATTGGCCACGGTAGATGCCGGGCTTTTCGACACGGGTCCAGGATTCATTGACGAAGCCCGGGATCGCATCGCGCTTGACCGCGAAGGCCGGCACCCACCAGGAGTGGATGACGTCGGCGGAAGTCACCAGGAAGCGCACCTTGGCACCGATCGGCAGCACCAGCGGCTTGTCGACCTCCAACAGGTAATGCTCGCCCTTGGTTTCCTTGTTGTGGATCTGATCGGCGGGGGTGGTCAGGTTGCTGAAGAATTCGACGTCCTGACCCAGGTACTTGTAGTGCCACTTCCACTGGTAACCGGTGACCTGGATATCGATATCCGGCTCAGTGTTGTCGTACATCTGGATCAGGGTGGCGGTTGCGGGAACCGCCATGGCCACCAGAATGAGCAGGGGCACGATGGTCCAGAGAATTTCGACGGTGGTGCTTTCATGAAATTTTGCGGCCACCTGCCCGGTAGAGCGGCGGTGGACCATCATCGACCAGAACATGGCGCCGAAGACGATGATGCCGATCACTACACAGATCCAGAAAATGGTCATGTGCAGGTCGAATACTGCGTGACTTATTTCAGTCGCTCCAGGCGCCATATTCACAGTCCAGGCCGCTTGCGCCTGACTGAAAATCGACCACAACAGGAGGCCCATCCAGACATGTGGATGTCGCATCATTGCGGGTTCCCCTTATAGTTCTTTTTATCCCGCCGGCTTTCACCTGCGGCAAGGGAGCGGCTTTTTCAGACTACGAACTTGAATCGCCGAGCCTTGCTGCATATGCAGTCGGGCGTCATCAGCTAACTCCATTCAGATCCGAGTATAGACAGCGACTGCCACCTCGCAATGCGATGACGTAAATCGACTGAAACAGGTTGGACTTGCGTTCCATGTCACGAATGGAGAAGGATGCAGACGAGTGGTGGCAAATCGATATAACGTAGACGTCTCAAGGATGAAATAATTATGACAAATGCGTCTTAGGCTTTTTCATAAGCCAGCTAAGTTATGTCTTCCCTATTTCATTGCCTTGTTTCCTGGAGTTTTCATGAACACCGCCGCATTGCGCGAGCAGATCCAAAAAGCCCAACAACACGAGGCCGAGACCGGCCTGTTAACTCGACAACTGGAAACCCAACTGCCGCACCTTCACTCCGCCATCCAATTGCCGGATGTCGATGCCAACGGCGTCATGACGCGTTTTGTGGCCGCGTATATAGAACAAGTGCCGGACCTGCTGGACGCAGCCAATGAAGTCGCCAGGGAAGCGGGCATCGAGTCGCAGATCAAGCCGGTGCTGACAATCGCGGAGCAGTTTTTCCTCCAGCCGCCGGCAATCATGGCTGGTCACGTCGGCCTGGACAGCCTGCTGGACGAAGCCTATCTGGCACATCGGTTGGTCGAAGAGGTCAACGATCTGTACATCAAGCATTTTGGCCAGCCATTGATCCCCTTGGACATGACAGTTGCCAACCTGATTGCCCACCAACTGATCGGCGAGGAATTTGCCAATCAACTGGATGAGGCGGTGCATCACGCTGTGGACGAGATGCTTAACGATGAGAGTTTCGCGCTGGAGTCGGTAGAGGCCTACCGCGAGAAACTCAACAGCCCGGACACCGGCGCTGCGTGGAAGCGCTGGCCGTGCCTGTCGCGCCAATTAGGCGTGGGCCTTGAGCTGGATCAGCCAGCGGCCTAAGTCTATGCAATACCTGTAGGAGCGAGGCTTGCCCGCGAAGACGGCGTGACATTCAACATTGATGTCGACTGACACGCCGCCTTCGCGGGCAAGTCGGATCGCCGCACCGCTCGCTCCTACAAGTAGCTTAAGCGGCTGAGCCTACTCCGGTTGTGGTACGTAACCGTCCTTCAAGCCTGCGCTTCAACCCCCGCGCTTCGATTAACAGCTTCGAACCCTTCGCCGCATTGGCCCGGCCCCACTCCTCAAGCAACTCCAGACACGAGTGATCGATGTAGCTCAGGTTATTGAGCGGCACATGCACCGTTGCACCTGCGGGAATGCTCCCCAGCACTTGGGTCAGCGCCGGTACCTTGAGGAAGGTCGCCGCCCCCACCAGTCGCAGCTCCATCTCGCCGTCTGCCGGCAGATCGATCAGGCTGATTTTCAGGCGCGAAGCCTTCCAGGCCAGTTTGGCCAGTGTCAGGCCAAAGCCGATCAGCACGCCGGTCAGCAGGTCGGTGAAGATGATTGCCAGTGCGGTCGCCGCATAGGTGAACATCGGCATCCGGCCATAACGGCCCAGACCGCGAAAGGCCTTGAGATCTACCAATTTGAAACCGGTGTAAACCAGAACCCCCGCCAGACTCGCCACCGGAATGCTTTGCAGCACGCTCGACAGCAGCAGCACGAAAGCCAGCAACCATAGGCCATGAAACACCGTCGACAGTCGGGTGGTGGCGCCGGCCTGAACGTTGGCCGAACTACGCACGATCACCCCGGTCATCGGCAGCGCGCCGAGCAACCCACAGAGCATGTTGCCCACACCTTGCGCCGACAATTCGCGGTCAAAGTCCGAGCGCTGACCGCTGTGCATGCGATCCACGGCGGCGGCCGAGAGCAGGGTTTCGGCGCTGGCAATAAAGGCCACGGCGAAGGCGGCGATCAGCAAGGCCGGGTCTGCGAGATTGAGCAAGTCTGCCGGGCGTAGCCAGTCGATGGCTTCCGCCAGGTTGGCGGGGACTTCCACGCGTTTGATCTGCAATGCGAGCATCAGACTGGCGACCGTTGCCAGACCGACCCCCAGTAATGCTCCCGGAATGAAACGCAGAGAATGCGGGCGAAATTTTTCCCACAGCCACATCACGGCAATGGTCGACAGTCCGAGCAAACCCGCCTGCCAGCCAAACGACGGCAAAGCCTGAATCAGCGCAGCGGGGAAGGCTGCCAGGTTATCCAGCCCCGAAGGCTTGGGCACGGCATCGAGCATCACATGCACCTGTGACAGCACGATCAGCACCCCAATCCCGGCGAGCATGCCGTACACCACCGCTGGAGCGGTGACCCGAAACCAGCAACCCAGTTTCAAACGCCCGGCCACCAATTGCAGAAAACCCGCCAGCAGCAGGATCGGCCCGAGCATGGCAATGCCATGTTGGCGCACCAGTTCGAACACCAATACCGCCAGACCCGCTGCCGGGCCGCTGACTTGCAGCGGCGAACCGGCAAGCCAGCCGACTACCAGGCCCCCGATAATGCCGGTGATCAGGCCTTTGGACGGCGGCAGCCCCGAGGCGATGGCGATGCCCATGCACAAGGGCAGGGCGACCAGAAATACAACCACCGAAGCCAGCAGCTCCCGTGGCAGAACAGCTTTTAGTTGAGCGGCACGCATTGTGGCTCTCCCGGAGTTTTTTTCAGGCGTGGCAAAGCCGTGCCGCCAGATCGGCAGCCTCGGCTAAACCATACTTAGGAGGATTTAGAAGCGCGCTTTGGGCGTCGCCACCGGAATGGGATGGCTGCCATCGAGCGGCAGGAAACAACCCTGATCCGCATCGTAAGCCTGGATTTCGCTGGTTTCGATGTTGTAGACCCAACCATGGATAAACAGCTGACCGTTTGCCATGCGCGAGGCCACTGATGGGTGCGTTCGCAAATGTTGCAACTGAGCAATCACATTCTCTTCGGTGAGGATGTGCATGCTCTCGTTTTCATCCGTGCAATGGCAGTTGTCTTGAACCATGGTTTTCGCCACTTCGGCATGACGCAGCCAGGCCTTTACCGTCGGCATCTTTTCCAGGCTCTGCGGGTTGAGCACTGCACGCATGGCGCCACAGTCAGAGTGCCCGCAGATAATGATGTGCTGTACGCCGAGGGCCAGCACCGCGTATTCGATGGCCGTGGAAACACCGCCGTTCATTTGCCCATAAGGTGGCACGACATTGCCGACGTTGCGGGTCACGAACAAGTCGCCGGGAGCGCTTTGGGTAATCAGTTCGGGAACGATGCGTGAATCGGCACACGCGATGAACATCGCCCGAGGCCGCTGGGCCGTGGCGAGTTTTTTGAAGAGTTCTTCCTGCTGCGGAAAGATCTCGTGATGAAAGTGCAAAAAGCCGTCAACGATATGCTGCAGCGCTGCATCGGCGGTTTCCGCCTCGGGTTGGGCTGAAGCCGACGCAGCCAACGGCTGTTTATCCTTGTCACTCATGATTCATCCTCTTTGGCGGAGTCAGGGGAATTTTCCCGTTTTGTCCGGTGTGAAGCCAGTGGCTGTTTAAAAAACATCCAGGTCGAAGAGCCAGACCCATCAGTCACTCGATGAACAAGGTAGCCGTTGAAACTTAACTCAAACTGAATAAAACGCTCTAGAACGAGTGTTCCAGGTCACAAAAAACGTGACCAGCCTAAAGCGGTGTATCGTTTTCACTACTCAACCATAGGGCTAATTGTCCTTAAATCAACGACATTTGGCGACCCGGCGGACAAAAGGCTTCGCAATCCAGATTGAAACCTTCCCGATTATTGAGCCCCAGACGCTTGATGGTTTTGGCGAAGCGTTGCGCCAACAGGTCGGCAAACGGCCCTTCACCACGCATACGAGCGCCAAACCGACTGTCGTAAAGCTCGCCACCACGGCTTTGGCGGATCAGGCTTAGCACATGAGCTGCACGCTGAGGATAGTGGGCGGCCAGCCACTCTTCGAACAGCGGCGCCACTTCCAGCGGCAGGCGCAACATCATGTAGGCCGCACTTTGCGCGCCGGCCGCATGAGCTTCGGCCAGCAGGCTTTCGAGTTCGCTGTCGTTGATCATCGGAATCATGGGTGAACACAAGACCCCCACAGGAATACCGGCCTCGCGCATCACCCGGATCGCCCGCAGTCGCGCTTTGGGCGCCGCGGCACGTGGTTCGAGGATGCGTTTGAGTTCATCATCCAGCGTGGTCAGGCTGATCATTACAGCCACCAGCCTTTTCTCGGCGAGTTCAGCCAACAAGTCCAGATCGCGAAGAATCAGCGAGCCTTTAGTGATGATGGTCACCGGGTGGCGGTAACGCAGCAGCACTTCCAGGGTTTTACGGGTGATTTTGTGTTCGCGCTCGATCGGCTGATAAGGGTCGGTATTGGAGCCAAGGTTGATCGGCGCGCATTGATAGCCGCGTTTGGACAGTTGTTCTTCCAGCACGTCGGCGGCGTTGGTCTTGGCGATCAGTCTGGTTTCGAAATCCAGCCCCGGTGACAGATCCCAATAGGCGTGACTGGGCCGTGCATAGCAATAGATGCAGCCATGCTCGCAGCCGCGATAGGGGTTGATCGAGCGATCGAACGGCAGGTCTGGCGAATTATTGCGGGTAATGATGGTTTTTGCCGTCTCGATGCGCACCTCGGTGCCTTGGGTGATCGGCGCTTCCTGATACCAGCCGTCATCCTCGACCACCGTACGATTGGGCGCGAAGCGATTGTGCGGATTGGTGGCGGTGCCGCGACCGCGGGGTGGCAGAGGAGTGTTCATCGACTAATACCTTTGCTGTATGTGCATACAGTATACGAGGCGAGGAAAAGCGGCCAGTGCCGTTCGGCACTTGAGCATTTGATCAGCGTTTAGCGCCTGCCTTAACTGTTCAATAATTGCATCTTGCTGCAACTCGATGAAATAGATAACGGATAGTCTGAAATTAATAAGCTCAGTATTATCGACTGCACACGAAGTCTCGTGGATACTTATTAAAAGGAATTAATCTATGTCGTTTTTTAATCAGCGTGGTATCTTTTTGCAATTACTGGCCCCCAGTGTTGTCGATCCACAACAAGCGCGAGTATCGATGCAACTTGCCCGTAAAGAGTTGGGTTGGGATGAGGTCAACGAGGTACAGACAGAGGCCTTGGTCGATTCCGTCTACGTAGAGGCCGTCTCCAGCGATGGCGGCGGGTCGTTCAGCATAAAGTCGGTCAACAGCGATGTGGACGGCGATGGTGATATCGACAGCGACGACAAGGCAAAACTGTTGGCTTTGGCCAAGGCTTATTCAAATATTGTAAATCCTTGACTTCATAGTGCCAGACCTGCATGAAAGTTCATGCAGGATTGGCTTGTTTTATTTAACGCTTAGAGGCGTGATTGCAAGGTGCAGTTAGTTAAGTATTGAAGATAATCCGAGTTGACGGATTAAACCTGGATTTCCCCCCCCCAATGCAGCTTCAAAAGACTGATTCACATTTCTTTGACAGTCAGCTCACAGACCTTTGACCGTTCAGGACTGAAGCTGGGTGCCATCTTCCCACCTCTTCCTGAACAGTTATCCAAACATGCCTCTAGCGCGTTATATATCTGCGATGTGTTTGTCGCTGGTCTCATTGTTCAACCTGACGTTGGCCCTCGCTGACGACAGCTCCTCGCCCCGTCCGGCGGAGTGGGCTCAACCAGTGGAGAGGCAACACAATCTCTTTGAGATGTCCCCGATGCTCTATCGCAGCGCATTGCCTGACGCTGGCTCGGTGCAATTGCTGGAAAAACTCAACGTCGGGACTGTAATCAACTTCCTGCCCGAACCGGACTCAAGCTGGTTGTCCGCACCCGGTATCACTCAAGTACACCTGCCTTATCGCACCAATCATGTGGATGATGCGGATGTACTTAAGGTGCTGCGTGCGATTCAAACTGCCGAATCAAAAGGGCCGGTGCTTATGCACTGCAAACACGGCTCGGACCGCACTGGCCTGATGGCCGCGATGTACCGGGTGGTGGTGCAAGGCTGGAGCAAGGAAGATGCCCTGAACGAAATGACCCAAGGCGGCTTTGGTGACAGCACGCATTTCAAGGATGGTGTGCGTTACATGATGCAGGCCGATATCGACAAACTTCGTACGGCGCTGGCCAATGGTGATTGCAGCACCAGTCCGTTTGCCAGTTGTTCGATGAAGAACTGGTTCAAATCGGCCCATGTCGAGTAAGTAATACCTCCCACTGCATTGCGCAGTGGAAGGTGATTTTCGGTACTCAGTGTTGCTCGTCTGGTTTCTTCTTCAACTTCGGGTTCGGGAAAAACTGCACGGCCTGAACCTTGGCGTCCGGCACCTTGAGTGCCGAAGTATTGACCCGCGTGCCCAATTCCTTGGGCACCGACAGACCTTGTTCATTCAGCGTATCGGAATAACCGCAGGCCACGCACTCGCGATGCGGAACTGTGTTTTCGCTCCACATCATCAACTTGTCCGGCTCGCTGCAGGCCGGGCAGACCGCGCCGGCGATAAAGCGTTTTTTGGTGATCACAGATTCCTCACTCATGCTGCCGCGTCCTCACTCAGGCCGCTATGGCGCAAGAGTGCGTCAATCGATGGCGCACGGCCACGGAAGTCGACGAACAGCACCATTGGTTCCTGAGAACCGCCCCGCGCCAGGATCGCTTCACGGAAGGCGCGACCGGTTTCGGCATTGAGCACGCCGTCTTCTTCGAATTTCGAGAAGGCATCGGCCGACAATACTTCAGCCCACTTATAGCTGTAGTAACCCGCCGCGTAACCACCGGCAAAGATGTGGGCGAAGCTGTTGGGGAAGCGATTGTAGGCCGGCGGACGCATGACCGAGACTTCGTCGCGCACGCTTTCGAGCACTTCCAGCACGCTGCGGCCGTCATCGTGGGTGGCGTGCAGTTCGAAGTCGAACAGCGAGAATTCCAGTTGGCGGACCATCATCAGGCCGGACTGGAAGTTCTTCGCCGCGAGCATTTTCTCCAGCAGGTCCTGAGGCAACGGCTCGCCGGTTTCGTAGTGACCGGAAATCAGCGCCAGACCTTCCGGCTCCCAGCACCAGTTTTCCATGAACTGGCTTGGCAGCTCGACCGCATCCCAGGCGACGCCGTTGATGCCAGACACGCCTGCATGCTCGACGCGGGTCAGCAGATGATGCAGGCCATGACCGAATTCGTGGAACAGGGTGGTCACTTCATCGTGAGTCAGCAGGGCCGGTTTACCGCTGTCGGCCGGAGTGAAGTTGCACACCAGGTTCGCCACCGGGCTTTGCAGCACGCCATTGATCGTGCGGCGATGATCGCGGGCGCCGTCCATCCAGGCGCCGCCGCGCTTGTTGGCGCGGGCATACAGGTCGAAGAAGAATCGGCCGACGTGCTGGCCGTTTTCCTTGATTTCGAACAGGCGAACGTCCGGATGCCAGGTGTCGAAGCCTTTCAGCTCGGCGATCTCGATGCCGTACAGGCGCTGGACGATGCTGAACAAACCACCCAGAACCTTGTCGATCGGGAAGTACGCGCGAAGGGTTTCCTGGGCGACGCTATAGCGCTGTTCGCGAAGTTTTTCACCGTAGAAACCGCTGTCCCAGCTTTGCAGGTCCGGGCAACCTTGTTCGGCGGCGTAGGCCTTGAGCTGTTGCAGATCCTGGACGGCGAACGGCTTGCTGCGTTTGGCCAGGTCGCGCAGGAAACCCAGCACCTGATCGTTGGACTCGGCCATTTTGGTGGCCAGGCTCAGCTCCGAGAAGCTGGAGAAACCCAACAGTTTTGCCAGTTCCTGACGCAGGTCGAGGATTTCTTCCATGACCGGGCCGTTGTCATTCTGACCGGCGTTCGGGCCTTGGTCCGACGCACGGGTGCAGTAGGCGGCATAGACTTCTTCACGCAGGGCGCGGTCCTGGGCGTAGGTCATCACCGCGTAGTAACTCGGGAATTCCAGGGTGATCAGCCAGCCGTTCAGGTCCTTGGCTTGCGCGGCGGCGGCCATTTGCGCCTTGGCCGAATCGGTCAGGCCGGCGAGGGCGGCTTCGTCGGTGACGTGCTTGGTCCAGGCCTGGGTAGCGTCGAGCAACTGGTTGGAGAAGCGGCTGCCCAGCTCCGACAGTTTGCTCTGCACGTCGGCATAACGCTTTTGTTCGGCTTCAGGCAGGTCGATACCCGACAGACGGAAGTCGCGCAAAGCGTGTTCCAGGATGGTTTTCTGCGCCACATCGAAACCGGCGGCCTCAGGGCTGTTGGCCAGCGCTTCATAGGCTTGAAACAGTTCACGGTTCTGGCCCAGCTCGGTGGCGTAGGCGCTCAGGGCCGGCAGGCAGGACTCGTAGGCTTCGCGCAACTCGGCGCTGTTGCACACGGCGTTGAGATGGCTGACCGGGCTCCAGGCGGCGCCCAGACGATCGTTGAGCTCATCCATCGCCAGCACCAGGCCGGCCCAGGTCGGTTGTTTGCCCTGGATTTTCAGGATGTCGACGATGGCAGCGCGGTTGTCAGCCAGGATCTTTTCAATGGCCGGTTGCACGTGTTCGGCACGGATCGCCGAGAATGGAGGCAGGTCGTAGGACTGCAGAAGAGGGTTGTTCACGCTCACGGTTGGCACCTTGGCTGGAAAACATGCGGGAAGAAACATGGCCCCATCTTAATTACAATCGACGCTCACCGCAGCTATCAGCAAAAGAGAGAGAGCCTATCGTGACCCTTCGCAAGTATCAGAACCACACGCCGCTGCTGGGCAAAGGCGCCTTTGTCGACGGCTCGGCGGTGGTGATCGGCGACGTCGAAATCGGCGAAGACAGCTCCGTCTGGCCGCTGACAGTGATCCGCGGAGACATGCACCGCATCCGAATCGGTGCGCGCACCAGCGTGCAGGACGGCTGCGTGTTGCACATTACCCACGCCGGACCATTCAACCCCGATGGCTTCCCGTTGCTGATCGGTGACGATGTGACCATCGCGCATAAAGTCATGCTTCATGGTTGCGCCGTGGGGAACCGGATTCTGATCGGCATGGGCAGCATCGTCATGGACGGCGCGGTAGTCGAGGACGATGTGATCATCGGCGCTGGCAGCCTGGTACCCCCGGGCAAGCGCCTGGAAAGCGGTTTCCTCTATGTTGGTAGCCCGGTGAAACAGATCCGGCCGCTGACTGACAAGGAAAAAGCCTTTTTCACCTACAGCGCGGCGAACTACGTGAAGCTGAAGGATCTGCACCTGGCCGAAGGCTACGACCAACTCTAAGCCGCTTGATAATGGAAAGTGCCTCCCTATTGCCCAGGAATTTTCATGCATTACCAAACCGTACTGTTCGACCTCGATGGCACGCTGACCGACCCGCGTGAAGGCATCACCCGCTCCATCCAGTTCGCCCTGAGCAAACTAGGGATCGATGAACCGGACCTGACAAGGCTTGAACATTTCATAGGCCCGCCATTGTTGCAGGCGTTCATGCAGTTCTACGACTTCGACGAGCCCAAGGCGTGGGAAGCGGTGAATTTCTATCGCGAGCGCTTCAAGGTCACCGGTCTGTATGAAAACCGCGTGTTCGACGGCGTCACGCCGCTGCTGGAAACCCTCGGTGAGCAAGGGCGACAGCTGTACATCGCGACTTCCAAGCCATGGGTTTTCGCCCGGGAAATCGCCCGGCACTTCGACTTCGCCAAGCATTTCAACGTGATTTATGGCAGCGAGTTGGATGGCACGCGGACCAACAAGGTCGAGCTGATTGCGCACTTGATGAACGAAGAAGGCCTGGACCCGGCCAATACCCTGATGATTGGCGACCGTAAACACGATCTGATCGGCGCCCGCAGCAATGGACTGGACGCGGCGGCGGTGGGTTATGGGTTTGGCAGCCGGGAAGAATTGAGCGCAGAAGCACCGGCGTATCACTTTGAGACGCTGGAGGAGATGCATCAGGCGTTTTTGCAGCGTTAGTTGAATTGCCTTCGCGGGCAAGCCTCGCTCCTACGGGAAGACGCGTAAATTCCGTAGGAGTGAGGCTTGCCCGCGAAGGCGTTCCCCCAGACACATCCTGAGCAACTGTTCTCACTCCAATCCCTTCTAATCGTCCTAGCCTTAACACTCCGGCCACGATCAAGGAGGATCATCATTGCCAGAACTCAAACATGCTCATCGATTGCGCTCCGGGCGATATTCGGAGTCAGGACAGATTTACCTGCTGACTGCCGTGGTTTTGAATCGAGAACCCTTGTTTCGAAACTTCAAGAACGGGCGTCTGGTGGTCGATGCTTTTAGAACTGCTGAGCGAGAAGAGCTTGCAACATCGTTAGCCTGGGTGGTCATGCCAGATCATTTTCATTGGTTGATTGAGTTACAGAACACTCAACTATCCACTTTGATGGCCCGTACCAAGTCCCGGATCGCGGTGACGGTCAATCGCTCGATTCGCCGTCAAGGTCCGGTTTGGCAGCATGGCTATCATGATCGCGCCATTCGCAAGGAAGAAGACTTGCAGGCAGTTGCTCGATATATCGTTGCCAATCCGTTGCGAGCGGGATTGGTAGAAAAGGTCGGGGACTATCCGTTGTGGGATGCGATTTGGCTGTAGCCGACTTTGGGGAACCTGGGCCGGCCTCTTCGCGGGCAAGCCTCGCTCCTACGGAATGTCCGTCGCCTGCACCGTCGTCGCCCGACTGTAGGAGCGAGGCTTGCCCGCGAAGAGGCCCGCTCAGCCACCGGAGCTCGCTGATCCGGCCAACACGTTCAACGCCGCCTTACGCTCCTCAACCGGTAAAGCGCCCAATTTCTCCACCGCCGCATAAAACCTCACCCAATCCCCCTCGACCTGTCTGAATAGCGCGGCAAACGCTGGCACCCATTGGTCATACAAACCAAACGGCAACAGCCGGGCATTGTTCATCGGGGTGTTAATCCAGGCATCGTAGCGTTTGTTCCCGGCCCATTGGCTGTCGCGTAGCGTCCGGTATTCACGGTGCAATTGTTCGAACTCTGCCGCTTTGCGCTCGCGCATTTGCTCGGCAGGCAGTGGCAGAGCATATAGCCGCTCCAGTCTCTTGCGGGTGTCCAGAACCAATTGGATGAACTGATCGCGTTGCCGCACCAAAGCTCCATTATCCGGTGGCATGCCTCGAAATGCGCGCCATTGGCGAGAGCCCTCCTGCTCGACGAAGGTGGCGAAGGACTCGTTGAACTCGGTGTCGTCTTTCACATAAAGACGTTGATGGGCGAGTTCGTGGAAAATCAGCGTGGCCAACCGTTCGTCGCCCCAACCCATCATTGAGCTCATGATCGGGTCGTTGAACCAACCGAGCGTCGAATAGGCCTCGACGCCGCCAATCGACACGTCCATACCTTGCAATCGTTGCAACGCGGCCTCACCGCGGGCAGCACTCTGGCTGTAATACCCGCGATAGGCGACGCAGCCCGCGATTGGGAAGCAATGGTTCTGCGGCTTCAGCGAAAACTCCGGCGTGGCAAAGACGTTCCAGACTACAAACGGTCGGCCAATGTCGGCATACAGGCGGTAGCTCTGGTTGTCCGGCAGGTGCAGGTGTTGGCTCGCAAATGTCCGGGCCTTTTGTGATTGGGCCAGATGCGCGCGCAATTGCTGATCGCGACCGGGATCGGCAATCACACTGGAAACCGGCTCCCGTGCCCGCAGCAAGTGCAGCTGACCACTGGCCAATTGGCCGTAGTAGCTGATGCTGGCGCAGCCGTTAAATAACAAAAGAAGCATCCCCGGAAACAAAATGCGTAAAACGCGATCAAGTAACCCAAGGCTTGGACGCGGCCTGATCAAAATGAATCATCCCTGGAAAGTCTGCCCGCAAGACTATCCCGCCTATTGGAGCTCCGCTATGCGCAAGTTGATGCTGACGGGAGGCCTGCTGATGCTGGCCGGTTGTGCTGGACTACCCACCCCTGATCCTTCACAGGCATGGATCGATCTGGATACACGGCAGGAAGACACCGCGCTGCAAGCGGTAGAAGTCGATGACAAGGCTTCCATCGACAAGCGTTACTTCGAGGTGCAGCCCGGTAGCCATGAGCTGACGGTTCGCTACTTGTTTGCTGTCCAGCCGACCAACATTGGCCCCAACGCCGAGCCGCTGTGGCGCGACTGCCAGTTGAATGTGAAATTCAAGGAATTCAACGCCGGTCAGCGATATCAGCTGCAAGCGGGATACATCGGCTTTCGGCCGTGGGCGAAGCTCTATGATCAACAGCGAAAAGTGATTGGACAGGGCACACCGGCAGGCTGCCAACGTACTTGATCGACGCTATGCTGAATGATCAGTCCTTGGGAAATTCATCATGCGCAGGTTGTTGCTGTTGCTCGCTGCAGGCGCCTTTGTCGGTTGCACGAGTCCGTTGCCGGCGGTCGATCCACAAATGGCATGGGTCGACTTCGCTACGCCGAGCCCCGGCGGGAAACTGCTGATGGCCGATCGGCTGGACAACCAGCGGCTGAGCGATGGGCGCTACTTTCAGGTCACCCCGGGTAGCCATGAACTGAGAGTGCGTTTCGATTTTGAAGTGTTTGGTGGTGGCTCAGGCTTGATGAATGCTCCGCTGGAGCGGCTGTGCTACCTGACCATCAATTACGACCATTTCGAGGCCGGCCAGCGTTACCTGCTGGAAGCGCGTTCTATAGCGTTCACCCCCAGCGCCCGGCTCTACAATGCCAAGCGGGAAATTGTCGCCGAAGATCGGCTGGCCAACTGCGTCATGTGAGACGAATCAACGGTCATTTTTTTGGTAGATGATTTTCTTGGTGCCGCCTTCGCATGAACCGACGACCATGTTCTGATCGTGCACTTCGTCGTTGGTGACGATTTCCAGGGTGTAGGACGAGACGTTATTGGCTTGGATCTTGGCTTCGATCTCGGCCTTGAGTTCCTCACAGGATTTCGGTGCCGCGAGGGCCGATGTGGCCAGCGTGCAACAGATAACCGCCAAGGCAAAACGTTTCATGGTTGAAGCTCCCTTAAGGCAGCGCGCATGGTGATGCGCTGAAGCTGCTGTCATTTATTCGACCACAGTTTTGTCTGTCAGGTTATGTTTCAGGACAAAAAAAGACCGCAACCTGCGCAAGGGAGCCCGCGAAGGCTGCGATCTCAGCTAGCGTATCAACCCATTATTATCAGCTGACCAACGTCGCATCCAGACTGATTTTCGCATTCAACACTTTGGACACCGGGCAGCCTTCTTTGGCTTTATTGCTCAGTTCCTCGAATTGCGCCTGGGTCGCCCCGGGGATTTTCGCCTTGAGAATCAGCTTTACCGCGGTGATTGCAAAGCCACCGTCTACCTGGTCCAGGGTCACTTCGGCGTTGGTGTCGATGCTGTCGGCCTTGAGGCCGGCATCGCCGAGAATCATTGAAAACGCCATGGAGAAACAGCCCGCGTGAGCCGCGCCGATCAGCTCTTCCGGATTGGTGCCTTTACCCCCTTCGAAACGGGCCTTGAAGCCGTAGGGGGCTTCTCTGAGGACGCCGGTTTCCGTGGAAATCGAGCCGATACCGGTTTTCAGATCACCTTCCCAATGAGCCGATGCTTTCTTTGTGATAGCCATGTCTGCCTCCTCAAGATCCGGCGCGAAACGTCGCGCCTTCGTGGTTTTCGGTTACCAGGGTTCTGAGGATAGACCGTCAGGCAAAGTTCACCTCATCTGATCGGTCCTCTAATCGCGTAGGATTTTTGTCTCTCCTATTGAAACTCGGGTATATGCCCTCATTGCATAGAACACGCTTATAGACTCGGCAGGTTTTCGTTCGTGAAAAAACCTGCTTACCCATTGGAGAAGCAGGTTTATGAAACGACTATCCGATATCAAGTTCTCGACCCTGGATCTGGTGCCCGTGCGGGAGAACGGCAGTGCGGCCCAGTCCCTGCACAATTCTTTGGATCTGGCGCGGCACGTGGAAAAATTCGGCTACAACCGCTTCTGGGTCGCCGAGCACCACAACATGGACGGGATCGCCAGTTCGGCGACCTCGGTTCTGCTGGGCTATCTGGCTGGCGGCACTTCGACCATTCGTGTCGGGTCGGGGGGCGTGATGCTGCCCAACCACGCGCCACTGGTGATCGCCGAGCAGTTTGGCACCCTTGAAAGCCTGTATCCGGGGCGGATCGATCTGGGCCTGGGGCGCGCCCCCGGCTCCGATCAAATGACCGCCCGCGCCTTGCGCCGTGAACGTTCCGGCAGCGCCGACGACTTCCCGCAAGACGTGACTGAACTGATGCGCTACCTCGGCCCACGTACGCCAGACCAGCGGATCATTGCCATGCCGGGTACCGGCACGAATGTCCCGATCTGGTTGTTGGGTTCGAGCCTGTTCAGTGCGCAGTTGGCGGGTGAGCGCGGTTTGCCCTACGCCTTCGCTTCACATTTCGCACCGCGCTTCATGCATGAGGCGATTCGCGTCTACCGCAACCACTTCAAGCCTTCAGCGGTTTTGGATAAGCCCTACGTGATGCTCGGCGTGCCGCTGGTGGCTGCAGACACTGATGAGCAGGCCGATTACCTGGCCACTTCGGTCTACCAGCGGATTCTCGCGTTGATGCGTGGCCAAAGCCTGGTACAACGCCCGCCAGTGAAGACCATGGACGGTCTGTGGCTGCCCCATGAGAAAGAAGCGGTCGGTGATTTCCTTGGCCTGGCCATGGTCGGCAGCCCGCAGAAAATTCGCGCCAAGCTGGAAGTGCTGATCGAACAGACGCAGGCCGATGAGCTGATTTTTACCTGTGACCTGTACGAACATGCCGATCGCCTGCACTCCTATGAGTTGCTGGCGCAGGTCATGAAGGGCTGAAGCGCAATCGCACCCACAAAAAAGCCGACGCCATTGCGTCGGCTTTTTCATTTTCGAGGGCGGTCAGCCCTGCTTGTAGACGATTTGCCTGGAGCCTTTTTCACAGGTGCCAACGACTTTTCCGTCAGCAGCAGCGCCTTTGTCGACGATCTCCAGTGTGTAATTGGAAATGCCCTTGGCATCCAGTTTCGCTGAGATTTCGGCTTTCAGCTCGTCGCACGACTTGCCTTGGGCAAAGGCTGTTCCCGCAAGGCTCAACAAACCTATCGCCAAAATAAACTTCTTCATGGGTTGCACTCCCTGGTCGGATCAATAGGGGAGCGCATCCAGCTATCGGCCGGACGCACTCACCACGTAGCGCTTTGCCATTCCCTATGGCATTCGGCCGGCGCGCAAGTTCAGAAGACTGGCTTAAGCTCAGCTACTGGCAATCCGGAATCCGACTTTAAGCGTCACCTGGAAGTGTGCCGCTTTGCCGTCCTTGATGTGCCCGCGGGTTTCGGTCACTTCGAACCATTCCATGTACTTCAGACTCTTGTTGGCTTCGGCCAGGGCATTGTTGATGGCGTCTTCAATGCTGGTGGTGGATGAGCCAACCAGCTCGACTTTCTTGTAGGTGTGATGGTCAGTCATGGCGTTCTCCTAAGGGTGTGAAATACAGCCTAGCAGTGATTTTTCTTATGTCTTCTGTCGAACAATCCGTGGGGAATTTCAGATTTACTGCACTTTCTCAAACCCCTGAAGTCCCAACCAACACACGCAACTCAAACAATGCAGGAGATTTACCATGGCCAACACCTCGTTACGTAAAGCCTCATTGCAAAGCATGGAAGCCGAGATCGAGAGTCTGCTGAAATCGTTGGAAAGCCTGAAGGACGACGCCTCGGACGAATCGCGTAAAACCCTTAAAACGCTGAAAATCAACGCCGAAAACGCGTTGAAGCATTCGCGTCATCTGCTCTCCGATGCCTATGAAGAGGTCAAGGTCAAAACCCGTGAAACCGGGATCGCGACACGTGACTACGCCCAGGAACACCCTTGGACTACAGCCGGTGTCGCCGTTGGTGCGCTGGGGCTTCTGGCGGCCTATCTGTTGTGCAAGCGCGGTAATTAAGGTGCCTGACGCAGTTCGTTTTTAAGCCACTGCGCCAATTGCCGAGCGCGCCCGTCCGCGGCGCGCTTGGGTAGCCACAACGCCAGTTGCGCCGGGGTTTCACAGAAACCCCATGGCGCAACCAGGCGACCGGCCTTCAAGTCTTCTGCCACCAGCGGCTCAGGCGCGATGGCCACACCCAGCCCGGCCACTGCCGCCTCAAGCAAATAATACAAATGCTCGAAACCCTGACCGTACCTCAGCGCCTTGGCGTCGAGGCCGCTTTGCTGTGCCCAACTCGGCCAGGCTTGCGGACGTGAGGTGGTGTGCAGCAAGGGTTCGGTCAGCAGGGCGTTTGCCGGTGCGCTCTGCAGCCTTTCGTAGCCGACGAATCGTGGGCTCATGACCGGGCCGATGCGTTCGCTGGCCAGTTCATAAACTTGCATGTCCGCCGGCCATGGCGGCTCGGCAAACACCAGCAAAGCGTCCAGGCCGGGCCGCCGTGGATCGAGATCGCCTTCGCCAGCCGACAGGTGCAAACGCAGATCCGGCAGATCCGCATTGAGCCGCCCCAAACGCGGAATGAACCAGCGCGCCAGCAGGCTGCCCGAGCAGCCGAGCACGAACGGTGCATCGGCGGTGCTTTGGGTCAGTTCGGCGCAAACGCTGCGCAATCGCTCGAAGGCTTCACCGCTGACATCGCGCAAACGGACACCGGCATCTGTGAGTTTCAGGCCGCGCCCATCCTTGATGAACAGGCTCACGCCGAGGTGTTCTTCCAGTACCTTGAGCTGTCGGCTGACCGCACCATGAGTGACGTGCAGCTGTTCGGCGGCCTGACTGACGCTGTTCAGGCGGGCAGTGGCTTCGAAGGCGCGAAGGGCGTTCAGCGGAGGAAGGTCGTGGCTCATGGTATCTGTGAGTTTTTCTGACAGGTTGCGGCGATCTTATCGGTTTTCAGTGCGGGATGTCAGGGGTAGAGTGAACCCCATCGTCACCTCTCGAATACAACTGGAGCGACCCATGACCCAGACTAACCTGCGCAACGGCCCCGACGCCAACGGCCTGTTCGGCGCGTTCGGTGGCCGTTACGTCGCCGAAACCCTGATGCCGTTGATCCTCGATCTGGCCCGCGAATACGAAGCGGCCAAGGAAGATCCGGCGTTCAAAGAAGAATTGGCCTACTTTCAGCGTGATTACGTCGGACGTCCAAGCCCACTGTATTTCGCCGAGCGTCTGACAGAGTTCTGCGGCGGCGCGAAGATTTACCTCAAGCGCGAAGAGCTGAACCATACCGGCGCGCACAAGATCAACAACTGCATCGGCCAGATCCTGCTGGCGCGGCGCATGGGCAAGAAACGCATCATTGCCGAGACCGGCGCTGGCATGCACGGCGTGGCGACCGCCACCGTGGCTGCGCGTTTCGGCCTCGATTGCGTGATCTACATGGGCACCACCGACATCGAACGCCAGCAAGCCAACGTGTTTCGCATGAAGCTGCTGGGCGCCGAAGTGATCCCGGTGGTCGCTGGCACCGGTACCCTCAAAGATGCGATGAACGAAGCCCTGCGTGACTGGGTGACCAACGTCGATAGCACCTTTTACCTGATCGGCACCGTCGCCGGCCCGCACCCATATCCCGCCATGGTTCGCGACTTCCAGGCTGTGATCGGCAAGGAAACCCGCGAGCAGTTGCAAGCCCAGGAAGGCCGTCTGCCCGACAGCCTGGTGGCGTGCATCGGTGGTGGTTCCAACGCCATGGGCCTGTTCCACCCGTTCCTCGATGACAAGAGCGTCGAGATCATCGGCGTCGAAGCCGCCGGTTACGGCATCGAAACCGGCAAGCACGCAGCCAGCCTGAACGGCGGCGTACCGGGTGTGCTGCATGGCAACCGAACTTTCCTGTTGCAGGACGACGATGGCCAGATCATCGACGCTCACTCGATCTCTGCCGGCCTCGACTATCCAGGCATTGGCCCGGAACACGCCTGGTTGCATGACATCGGCCGCGTCCAGTACACCTCGGTGACCGACGACGAAGCCCTCGATGCGTTCCACAAATGCTGTCGTCTAGAAGGGATTATTCCTGCACTGGAAAGCGCCCATGCCCTGGCCGAAGTGTTCAAACGCGCACCGACGCTGCCGAAAGATCACCTGATGGTGGTCAATCTGTCCGGCCGTGGTGACAAAGACATGCAGACCGTGATGCACCACATGGAACACTCTCAGCAATCCAAGCAGGAGAAACACTGATGAGCCGCCTGCAAACGCGTTTTGCCGAACTCAAGGAACAGAACCGCGCCGCCCTGGTGACCTTTGTGACCGCTGGCGACCCGAGCTATGACACGTCTCTGGCGATCCTCAAAGGCTTGCCGGGAGCGGGTGCCGACGTGATCGAGTTGGGCATGCCCTTCACCGATCCAATGGCCGATGGCCCGGCGATTCAACTGGCCAACATTCGTGCCTTGGGCGCCAAACAAAACTTGGCGAAAACCCTGCAAATGGTTCGCGAGTTCCGCGAAGGCAATAGCGAGACGCCGCTGGTGCTGATGGGTTACTTCAACCCGATTCACATGTACGGCGTACCACGTTTCATCGCTGAAGCCAAAGAGGCCGGTGTCGATGGCCTGATCGTGGTCGACTTGCCGCCCGAGCATAACGGTGAATTGTGCGACCCGGCACAGGCGGCGGGCCTGGACTTCATCCGTCTGACCACTCCGACGACTGATGACGTGCGCTTGCCGACTGTTTTGAACGGCAGTTCCGGCTTTGTTTACTACGTGTCGGTGGCGGGTGTGACCGGTGCGGGCGCGGCGACTCTGGAACATGTCGAAGAAGCCGTCACCCGTCTGCGTCGCCATACCGATCTGCCGATCAGCATCGGTTTTGGTATCCGTACTCCAGAGCAAGCGGCGTCCATCGCGCGTCTGGCTGACGGTGTGGTGGTGGGGTCGGCGCTGATCGATCACATCGCTAATGCCTCAACACCGGATCAGGCTGTGGAGGGCGTACTCAGCTTGTGCGCAGCCTTGTCCGAAGGCGTGCGTAAAGCACGGGTCAGCTGAAGGTAAAGTTCCTGATACAGAGGAATTAGAGCCTCGCGGCACAGACTAAACAGCAAGACCGAGGGCTTCAGGGCTACGTTCTGGAGCCCACAAAAAGATCGCAGCCTTCGGCAGGCGCTGCCGAAGGCTGTGATCTTTTGCTTTCAGGGCAACTCCAACCCACCTGCAGCCTTGTGCAGCTTGCGCAAATGTTCGCCAACCTGCTTCAGGTTGGCTTCGTTGGCGGCCATCTCGGCGGCTCGACTCGGTTCGAGCAACGCTCTCACTTCCTTGTCGAGATCCCCGGTCAGCGCTTGCAGCTGCTTCTGGCGCAGATTGCTTTCCGACTCCAGACGCGTCCACTCGTTCGGTTGCGGCAAACCATAACCGCCGGTGCCGAGCAGTTCGGCCGGACGACTGAGGAAGCCGCTGTTGGCGAGAATCTCCTGCAAGGTCGCATTGGCCTTGTCCATGCCGCCATTCTTCAATTCCCGAGCGCCCAGATAACGTTGCTTCACTTCGTCCTGGGCCAACACCATCTGCTGACGGAAACTGGCCTGTTCCAGCAGCAATAACGCCGCGCTGGTGCGCAAATCAGCCTGATTAATCCATTTGCGACGCTCATCAGCTTTCAGGGACAGCCAGTCCTCGACCTTGTCCTGCTTGATCGGCAAATGCTTTTTCAGCACTTCGAACATCGCTTGATAACGCTCGCGGAAGGAGTCGAAGCGATAGCCCAGGCGCAGTGCTTCGCGGGGATCATCCAGCACGCTGGTGTTTGCCAATCCACGGCCCTTGAGCACTTCCAGCAAGCCGTTGGGCATGATGCTGTCGAGGCCGACCAGTTGCGCATTGTTGGTGCTGCTGCGCAGTAATTTCAGGCCTTCTACCGCGCAGTTGTTGGACAGGAAAAAATAGTTGCCGTCGTAACTCCAGTGCATCTCCGCGGCGTGTTCCACTACATCTTCGATCTCGCTATGCGACAGGTTCAGCGGCACCGATGCGAGGCTGCGCAATTCGGTTTTGGTGTATTCGTCGATCACCTGGGCCAGCGGCAAGACAAACAGGCGCGACGGATATTTACCCACCAGTCCATCCCAGCTCGACAGCTGTAGGTCACCGACGAAGGCGCGGTAGGACAACACCAGATGCTGATCCAGATCCAGTCGACAATCCGGCCCACGTGGCCGACCCGGTGCACAGATCACCAGTCGCAGCATGCTGTGGCCCCAGCGGCTGACCCAGTTCTGGTTGGCTTCGGCCAGAAGATAGTCAACCGCGTAAACCCGCTCCGGATCGACTTGGCCCAAGGGCTGCTTGGCGAAGTCGTTACCCGCATTGAGGAAGGCGAATGATTGGGCGCATGTGTCTTTGGCGGCGGGCGCCCAACCGAAATGTTCTTTGTAGTAGCGATACAGCGCAGGACGACGGCAGGCATAGCTTGGGTCGAGAAGGAAGTACTCCATGTTGACCGCGACGAACTCCTTCGGGCTGCTCGTCTCGTAGATGTCCGGGGTGCGGGCAATCTGCCGGTTGTGTTGTTCGCGCTCGCCGCGCCGACCGACGTATTGCGGCCAGCCGGCCAAATCCAGCAGACGAGGGTCATCGCTGAGGGTCCAGCGTCGCTCCGTCTGCCCACGGCATTGGTCGGGGATACCGATCAGCCCGGAGCTGTTGTTACGTTGCTTGCAGCGCTGGATCAGCGTGCGCTCGGCGTCTGGCCACAGACGCGCACGGTCATAAATATGGGTGAGTTCGTGCAACACCGTGGCGAGCATTTCCCGGCGGACGGTGCCGTGGGGACGATACGTTTTTTGGGTCGCGGCGCTGCCATTGGTGAGGCTGGCGAGCAAATTGCGGTTCAGGTCGAGTTCGGACACCAGTGACGCCTGGCCGTAAGCATCGCTCGGCATGTCGTCGGTCCAGCCGACGTCAATGCGCCGGTCCAGTTGCTCGATGAAGCGCGGCGGTAACGCCTGCATGGCTTCATCGAGCAGCGCCTGACTGGCCTGCTGTTGCGCGGGGCTCAGACCGTCGGTCTTGAGCCGTAGTTGCAGGCTGGCCTGAGCTGTGTTGCCAAGCAGCAACACAACCCCGGCCAGCAGCCAGGCGCCGAGCGACTTCACAGTGCGAGAATGGCTTCGGCGAGAACCTGATCACTGGCGTCGCGGGCTTCCGGCACGCGAGTGCGCAAGGTGTCGAAGGCCGCTTCCAGGTGCGCACCACGGATTTCACCCTCGCTGGCGACGAAACTGGCTGCATCGTCGTGGGCTTCACGGACGATCTTCGAATCGCGGATGGACGTGGTGGTGTCGGAAGTGAAATCAAGCGTGCGTTCGGAAGCACGAATGATGATGTTACTGGTGGCTACCAGGGTTTGCGCCTGGGCCACATTGGCCAACAACAGCAGGCCAAGGGTGGCAGCAATCAGCGGGCTACGCATGGAACGACTCCGGAGGAACAAGGGATAACTATTGGACGAGAATTGCTTGCGCCAGTTCAAGGTCGCTGGCATGAAGTTTTGGCTGGGTCCGGCGCAGGTAAATCAACGCGGCCTCCAGTTGTGATCCTCGCAGTTGACCGTCACTGGCAATGAACGCGGCAGCGTCATCCCGGGCGGCGATCAGCAGTTTATGGTCGAAGGGCGCTGAGGTCACCATGCTGGAGGCATAACCACTGGCCACGGTGCCTTGCGTAGACAGGTTGAAAGCATCGAAGGCGTGGGCCGAACCCGACCAGCAAGCCGCAAGAAAAACCGCAGTGATCGAAATACTTGAAAGAAAACGCATGAGACTCGATAGCTAAAAGCGAGTCCCAAGGCTAGCGCAATGCCCGGGCTAGAGCCAGCGCCGAAACATTGGGACACGACGGGCGTGCCCCACTTCAGGGCTGTCGCTTAGATCGTCAGGATGGCCTGGGCCAGCTGTGCATCGGTCGCATTCAGTTGTGGAGCCTGTTGGCGGATATGGTCGAGAGCACTTTCCAGTTTTACACCACGAATGGCGCCTTCACTGGCAACGAAGCTGGCGGCATCGTCACGAGCAGCACGGACGACTTTGTCGTCGCGAAAGGAAGACGAGACATCCGACGTTGCGTCAGAGGACGCCTTCAGTCCGTCAACAATGGTATCGGTGGTCACGATAAAACTGGTGGCGTGGGAATTGGCAGCAACGGCAAGCAGGGCGGCAGCGCTGAGCAGACGTAGACGGGACATGGGGTAGCTCCTTTGGATAGACCGATTTAGAGGTGGCTCAGGATCAGACGCCTGTCGTAAAGCGATCGCCACGTTCTATCTGGATATTAGGCCTGTGCATATCGGTTAGAACAGCCCCTGTCTGCCAAGGGAGGAAATTAGCGCCAGAACGGTTTGTCCACTTCGTTGAGGCGCTCGGCATGGCTAATGCCCAGATCCGAGAGCTGTTGATCATTGAGTTGGCCCAGCAACCGTCGGGTTCGAGCCCTACGCCTATGGCCCAGACACACTCCGATGAAATTGTACTGGTTAAATTTGTTGAATGTATAAACTGTACCTATTTAAGGTTATATCTTCTGTACGGCCCAATGTGAACGCTCCAAAACGACAAAACCCGTCGTGGTTTCCCACGACGGGTTTTGTTTGTTCAATTCGGGTTGCTGGCGGTGGATCCGTAGGATCAGAGCCAGCGACGCTAACTTAGCGCCAGAACGGCTTGCTCAGCTCTTCGTAGCGCTGTGCTTCGCTAATCCCTGCGTCAGCCAGCAGACGCGAATCCAGGCGAGCCAGTTGATGGCGGCTGGAGATGCGGCGCTGCCACAGCATCAGGTTGGCGATAACGCGCAGAGGCATGGAAGCCTGGGTTTTTGCAGCAGTATCTTCGAAGAACAGTTCGGAACTGAGTGTACGTTCCATGGTTGACATCCTTCCGCTTATGGCGGGATTAGGTAGTGGTTTAACTGATGCCAATGATCCTCCCGTTTGGCCAGTCTCTGTAGATACAGTTCACCTGTATTGTGAGAGACCAGTTAACTGTTAAAAGGCAGTGTACTGGTCGAAATTGAGGCAACTGTACCTATGTGCACCAAATAGGTGCGTTTTTGATCATTTCAACGCAAAAGGTAGGTGAATGCCGTAGGAAAAGACCGGTACAGCAGTACAGTTTTTGACGATATGGAGTGTTGTCACCGCGCGCTGACGAAACTGTGTTTGCGTCAGCTGCAATCTGTATTAATTACACCGCCAGCATGCGCCCGGTTTCTTCCAGGTTTATGTGCCAACTCAGGGCATCGCGAAGGATGTGCGGGGTATGCCCGCCGACTGCGCAAGCGGCAGTGAAGTAGTCATTCAAGGCTGCGCGATAGTCCGGGTGAACGCAGTTGTCGATGATGACCCGGGCGCGCTCACGCGGTGCCAGGCCCCGCAGGTCGGCCAAACCTACTTCGGTCACGAGAATGTCCACGTCATGTTCTGTGTGGTCGACGTGGCTGACCATGGGGACCACGCTGGAAATCGCGCCGCCCTTGGCAATCGACTTGGTGACAAAGATCGCCAAGTGCGCATTGCGCGCGAAATCGCCGGAGCCGCCGATCCCATTCATCATCCGAGTGCCGCAGACGTGGGTGGAATTGACGTTGCCGTACAGGTCGAACTCCAGCGCAGTATTGATACCAATGATGCCCAGGCGCCGCACTACTTCGGGATGGTTCGAGATTTCCTGGGGGCGCAGGACCAGCTTGTCCTTATAGTGCTCCAGATTCCCGAACACATCGGCATTGCGCCGGCTCGACAGGGTGATCGAACTGCCCGACGCAAAGCTCAGCTTTCCGGCGTCGATCAGGTCGAAAGTCGAATCCTGCAGCACTTCGGAGTACATGGTCAGGTCTTCGAACGGCGAGTCGATCAAGCCGCACATCACCGAATTGGCGATAGTGCCGATACCGGCTTGCAGCGGGCCGAGTTTGTTGGTCATGCGACCGGCAGCCACTTCTTGTTTGAAGAAATCGATCAGGTGATCGGCAATGGCCTGAGTGTCGCCGTCCGGCGGCAGGACAGTGGATGGCGAGTCGGACTGGTTCGTAATCACGATCGCGACAATTTTTTCCGGCGGTATCGGGATGGCGGTGCTGCCGATGCGGTCGTCGACCTTCACCAACGGAATCGGGGTGCGGGTCGGCCGATAGGTCGGGATATAGATGTCGTGCAGGCCTTCGAGATTCGGGTTGTGCGCCAGGTTGATCTCGACGATCACGTGCTTGGCGAAAATCGCGAAGCTGGCCGAATTGCCTACCGAGGTGGTCGGCACAATATGGCCCTGCTCAGTGATTGCCACGGCTTCGATCACCGCGATGTCCGGTAGCTTGAGTTGTTGGTTACGCAGTAGCTCTACGGTTTCCGACAGGTGCTGGTCGATGAACATGACTTCGCCGGCATTGATCGCCTTGCGCAGGGTGCTGTCCACCTGGAACGGCATGCGTCGCGACAGTACGCCGGCTTCAGTCAGTTGTTTGTCGAGGTCGTTGCCCAGGCTGGCACCGGTCATCAGGGTGATTTTCAGCGGCGCGACCTTGGCACGCTCGGCCAGGGCATGAGGCACAGCCTTGGCTTCGCCGGCTCGGGTAAAGCCGCTCATGCCGACGGTCATGCCGTCCTGAATCAGAGCGGCAGCCTCGGCGGCGCTCATCACCTTATCCAACAACGAAGGCAAGCGAATACGGTCACGGTACATGGATTGTTATCTCGGGCAACGGAAGCAAGGTGCGCAGTCTAGTGAATTTGATCAGTGTCCGTCCCGCTACCAAGGTCGCATTCGGGCCGTCTATTCTGGGCCTTTCAGACAAAACACCGTTACAGGATCGGTAACAGCCACAAACAAAAACGCCCCGACGAGTCGGGGCGTTCAGGTTGCCGAAGGGTATTACTCGACGGCTTTAACCATGTCTTCGATGACTTTCTTGGCATCGCCGAAAACCATCATGGTCTTGTCCAGGTAGAACAGCTCGTTGTCCAGACCAGCGTAGCCGCTGGCCATCGAGCGCTTGTTAACGATGATGGTCTTGGCTTTGAACGCTTCGAGAATCGGCATGCCGGCAATCGGCGATTTCGGATCGTTCTTGGCCGCCGGGTTAACCACGTCGTTGGCACCCAGCACCAGCACCACGTCGGCCTGACCGAACTCGGAGTTGATGTCTTCCATCTCGAACACCTGGTCGTAAGGCACTTCGGCCTCGGCCAGCAGTACGTTCATGTGCCCAGGCATGCGGCCGGCGACCGGGTGGATCGCGTACTTCACGGTCACGCCGCGATGGGTCAGCTTCTCGGTCAGCTCTTTCAGAGCGTGCTGTGCCCGAGCGACCGCCAGGCCGTAGCCTGGAACGATGATCACGGTGTCGGCGTTGGTCAGCAGGAAGGTCGCATCGTCGGCCGAGCCGGATTTCACCGGGCGGGCTTCCTTCGAACCTGCCGGGCCGGCAGCGTCTGCCGTATTGCCGAAACCGCCGAGCAGTACGTTGAAGAAGGAGCGGTTCATCGCCTTGCACATAATGTACGAGAGGATCGCACCGCTTGAGCCCACCAGCGAGCCGGCAATAATCAGCATCGAGTTGTTCAGCGAAAAGCCGATTCCCGCTGCTGCCCAGCCGGAGTAGCTGTTGAGCATCGACACCACCACCGGCATATCTGCACCGCCGATCGGGATGATGATCAGCACGCCCATCACGAAGGCCAGGGCCAGCATCAGAGCAAACGCGCTTAGATTGCCAGTCAGCATGAAAGTGATGCCGAGTGCCAGCGTCGCCAGACCCAGCAGCAGGTTCAGCTTGTGCTGACCGCTGAACTGTACGGGTGCGCCCTGGAACAGGCGGAACTTGTACTTGCCCGAGAGCTTGCCGAACGCGATCACCGAACCGGAGAAGGTGATTGCACCGATGGCTGCGCCGAGGAACAGTTCCAGACGGTTGCCCGCCGGAATCGAATCACCCAGGTGTTTAACGATGCCCAGAGACTGCGGCTCGACCACCGCCGCGATAGCGATGAACACTGCGGCCATACCGATCATGCTGTGCATGAAGGCGACCAGTTCCGGCATCTTGGTCATTTCAACGCGCTTGGCCATGATCGAACCGGCGGTGCCGCCGACCAGCAGACCCACGATGACGTAACCGATGCCGGCAGTAGCACTGCCTTGCTCAAAAGAGAGCGCGCCCAGCTTATAAATGAGGCCGATAGTAGTGAGGATCGCCAACGCCATGCCGAGCATGCCGTAGACATTGCCGCGCCGCGATGTGGTTGGGTGCGACAGGCCTTTGAGGGCCTGGATGAAGCAGATCGACGCGATCAGGTAGAGCGTCGTTACCAGATTCATGCTCATTACTTGGGCGCCTCTTCTTTTACGGCTTTCGGGGCTTTTTTCTTGAACATCTCAAGCATTCTGCGAGTCACGAGGAAACCACCGAACACGTTCACCGCCGCCAGAGCCACCGCCAGGGTGCCCATGGTCTTGCCCAGTGGGGTCACGGTCAACGCGGCCGCCAGCATGGCGCCGACGATCACAATCGCTGAAATGGCGTTGGTCACTGCCATCAATGGCGTATGCAGTGCAGGGGTAACGTTCCATACCACGTGATAACCGACATAAATCGCCAGCACGAAGATGATCAGGTTGTAGATACCGGGGGAGATAAGCTCTTCCATCGTCTGAATCCCTGCTTAGGCGTTTTTGCGGATGACTTGGCCGTCGCGGCACATCAGGCACGCGGCGACGATGTCGTCTTCGAGGTTCACTTCAAACTGGCCTTCTTTGTTGAAGACCAGCTTCAGGAAGTCCAGCAGGTTGCGTGCGTACAGTGCCGAAGCATCGGCCGCGACGGCGCCGGCCAGATTGGTCGGGCCGCAAATGGTCACGCCATTCTCGATCACGACCTGATCGGCCACGGTCAGCGGGCAGTTGCCGCCCTGAGCGGCCGCGAGGTCGATGACCACGGAGCCTGGCTTCATCTGTGCCACGGTTTCCGCGCTCAATAGCGTCGGCGCCTTGCGGCCCGGGATCAGTGCAGTAGTAATGACGATGTCAGCCTGCTTGGCGCGCTCGTGCACGGCCAAGGCTTGGCGCTGCATCCAGCTGGCCGGCATGGGGCGTGCGTAACCGCCGACACCGACGGCGCATTCGCGCTCTTCATCGGTTTCGTACGGCACATCGACGAATTTCGCACCCAGAGATTCGATCTGTTCCTTCACGGCAGGACGCACGTCAGACGCTTCGATCACGGCACCCAGACGTTTCGCCGTGGCAATCGCCTGCAAACCGGCCACGCCAGCACCGAGAATCAGCACACGCGCCGCTTTCACGGTGCCCGCAGCGGTCATCAGCATTGGCATGAAGCGTGGGTAGTAGTGAGCAGCCAGCAACACGGCTTTATAGCCGGCGATGTTCGCCTGGGAGGACAACACATCCAGGCTCTGAGCGCGGGAGGTGCGCGGCGCGGCCTCCAGTGCGAAAGCGGTAATGCCGCACTCAGCCAGCTTGGCAATGGTTTCATTGCTGAACGGATTGAGCATGCCCACCACAACGGTGCCGCTTTTTATCAGCGTCAGTTCGCTGTCGCTGGGGGCGACCACCTTGAGAATCAGCTCTGCGCCAAATGCATCATTGGCACTGCCAATGGTCGCGCCTGCCGCTTCATAAGCACTGTCGACAACGCTGGCGTTAATACCGGCGCCGCTTTGCACAGTGACCTTATGACCCTGGCCGATCAGCTTCTTGATGGTTTCCGGGGTTGCAGCAACCCGTGTTTCACCCGTCTGGGTTTCGAGAGGAACACCAATGTGCACGTCAAATCTCCTGCGTGATCTTATTGAGTAAACCCAGGCACTTCGGATGGTGCGGCTGGGGCGGCCGATCAGCACGATCCCGCTAAATCAGGGCGGGGCGCGGCATTTTGCAGGCGAACTTTGTGCCCTTCAAGGGATTATGACGGGTGACGGAAAATTAACTACAAGTCACCCCGTGACCGAATGTCGCACCGATCGGTGCAATCCCTTGCAGGCCGTGGCTTGTGAGGATTCTGTCCAAAATTCAAGAATTTACACATCGGCACGGTGAATGAGGTGTCATTGCCTTCCAATGGAGGCTCAAGGCCACGTATTCAGGCCTTTGTAGGACGTTTGTGCTACTCCTCAGTACAGTCTGCCAATATGCGACAAATACTTATATCTGTAGTGCTTTTGTCTTCCTGACTACGGGGTCAGCTAATAAGTGTGAGCCTTTACCCTTCTAGGCTGTAGCCTTGTGCCTGATTCACCAGCCAATCGCGAAATGCCTTTAAAGAGGCTGATTCGACCTTTCGCTCGGGAATCATCAGGTAGTAGGCCTTAATGCTCGATAGTGCCTGGGCGTTGGCAATCACCAGACGCTTCTCTGTCAATTCGCGCTGAATCAAGAACGGTGGAATTAGCGCGATCCCCATATCGTGCATCGCAGCTTGAGCAAGCATGGAGAATAGCTCGTAACGCGGCCCTGTCATGTCTCGCGGGATATTCAGGTTTTGAGAGTTGAACCACTGGCGCCAGGCATAAGGGCGGGTGGTCTGTTGTAGCAGGGGCAGTTCGGCGATTTCACTGGGGGTCAGATTGGTTTTTTTTCCCAGTAACGTGGGGCTGCACACCGGCATCGGATTTTCGCCCATTAGCCTGTGGGACTCGGTACCCGGCCAGTCGGCGTCGCCGAAATAGATCGCGGCGTCGAAGTCGGTGTCGGCAAACAGGAAGGGGCGCGTGCGATTGGTGAGGTTGACCGTCACTTCCGGGTGTTTGTGCTGAAAATCCTTGAGTCGAGGCAGCAGCCATTGAGTGCCGAAGGTTGGCACCACCGCCAGTTCGATCATGTTGGCGCCTTGCTGGCCCATCACTGACAAAGTATCGCGTTCAACCGCGTCGAGTTGGGTGGCCACTCGGCGGCTGTAGGAAAGCCCGGCCTCCGTCAGCTTCACTCCGCGCCGCGAGCGTCGGAACAGTTCGACGCTGAGGAACTCCTCAAGGCTGGCGATCTGTCGGCAAATCGCTCCCTGCGTGAGTGAAAGTTCCTGGGCGGCCTTGGTAAAGCTCTCGTGGCGCGCTGCAGCTTCAAAACTGATCAGGGCGGTTGTACTGGGGATCTTCCTGCGCATGTACGTCAACCTCACTAATACATCGCATATAGGCTATTTTTGCGACGTTACGGAGTGAGAAATTAGCACAACAGTATGCAAAATCCTCGTTTGTCGTGAAGCCAAACCCGGCCTAGGATCACTCCACGTTATTTGACCCGATTCGAGAGGACTCACTCATGGGCGGTAAAGCTAGCTTCAACTGGATCGATCCCCTGCTGCTGGATCAACAGCTCACTGAAGAAGAACGCATGATTCGCGACACCGCTCAGCAGTTCGCTCAGCAGAAGCTCGCGCCGCGCGTTCTCGAAGCTTTCCGTCATGAGAAGACCGACCCGGCGATCTTCCGCGAGATGGGTGAAGTGGGGCTGTTGGGTGCCACCATTCCTGAGCAATACGGTGGCAGCGGCCTGAATTACGTCAGCTACGGTCTGATTGCTCGCGAGGTTGAGCGTGTCGACTCCGGCTATCGCTCGATGATGAGTGTGCAGTCCTCGCTGGTCATGGTGCCGATCAACGAATTCGGTACCGAAGCACAGAAGCAGAAATACCTGCCGAAGCTGGCCTCGGGTGAATGGATCGGTTGCTTCGGTCTGACCGAGCCTGACCACGGTTCCGACCCGGGCGCGATGATTACTCGTGCACGTAAAGTCGAAGGCGGCTACAGCCTCACCGGCAGCAAAATGTGGATCACCAACAGCCCGATCGCCGATGTGTTCGTGGTTTGGGGCAAGGACGACGCGGGCGATATTCGTGGTTTTGTACTGGAGAAGGGCTGGAAAGGTCTGAGCGCTCCAGCGATTCACGGCAAGGTTGGCCTGCGTGCATCCATCACCGGCGAGATCGTCATGGACAACGTGTTTGTCCCTGAAGAGAACATCTTCCCGGATGTCCGTGGTTTGAAAGGTCCTTTTACCTGCCTCAACTCGGCGCGTTACGGCATTTCCTGGGGCGCACTGGGCGCTGCCGAGTTCTGCTGGCACACCGCTCGCCAGTACACCCTGGATCGTAAGCAGTTTGGTCGTCCATTGGCGGCCACACAGTTGATCCAGAAGAAGCTGGCTGACATGCAGACCGAAATCACCATGGCGCTACAAGGCTGCCTGCGTCTGGGTCGTATGAAGGATGAAGGCACTGCTGCCGTCGAGATTACGTCGATGATGAAGCGCAACTCCTGTGGTAAATCCCTGGATATCGCTCGTATGGCGCGCGACATGCTGGGCGGCAACGGCATCTCCGATGAGTTCGGTGTCGCTCGGCATCTGGTCAACCTGGAAGTGGTGAATACCTATGAAGGTACGCATGACGTCCACGCATTGATCCTCGGTCGCGCGCAGACCGGCATCCAGGCGTTCTATTAATAGGAGAACGGTCATGGGCGCGCTTTCGCATCTACGGGTACTGGATTTATCGCGGGTGCTTGCCGGGCCTTGGGCCGGGCAGATCCTGGCGGACCTTGGCGCCGAAGTCATCAAGGTCGAGCGCCCGGGCAATGGCGATGACACGCGCGCCTGGGGGCCTCCGTTCCTTAAAGATGCCTATGGCGAGAATACCAGCGAGGCGGCCTATTACTTGGCCGCCAATCGCAATAAGCAATCAGTGACCATCGACTTCACGCGGCCAGAGGGGCAGCAGCTCGTGCGTGAGCTGGCGGCGAAGTCGGACATCCTCATTGAAAATTTCAAAGTCGGTGGCCTGGCGGCTTATGGGCTGGACTATGAGTCGCTCAAGGCGATTAATCCGAAGCTGATCTATTGCTCGATCACTGGATTCGGTCAGACAGGTCCGTATGCCAAGCGTGCGGGTTACGACTTCATGATCCAGGGCTTGGGCGGTCTGATGAGTTTGACCGGTCGCCCCGAAGGAGATGAAGGCGCGGGCCCGGTGAAAGTCGGTGTGGCGCTGACAGATATTTTGACCGGGCTCTATTCAACGGTAGCGATCCTGGCGGCCTTGGCTCATCGGGATCAGGGCGGTGGCGGTCAGCATATAGACATGGCATTGCTGGATGTTCAGGTGGCTTGTCTGGCCAATCAGGCGATGAATTACCTGACTACAGGCGTTGCGCCTAAACGCCTGGGCAACGCTCACCCGAATATCGTGCCTTATCAGGACTTTCCTACAGCCGATGGCGACTTCATCCTCACTGTGGGTAATGATGGGCAGTTCCGCAAGTTTGCGCAGGTGGCTGGTCAGCCGCAGTGGGCGGATGATCCGCGTTTTGCGACCAACAAATTGCGGGTGGCTAACCGAGCAGTATTGATTCCGCTGATTCGCCAGGCGACCGTGTTCAAGACTACTGCTGAGTGGGTGGTGCAGCTGGAGCAGGCAGGCGTGCCATGCGGACCGATCAATGATCTCGCTCAGATGTTTGCCGATCCTCAGGTTCAGGCGCGGGGGTTGGCCATTGAGCTGCCCCATGCTTTGGCCGGGATGGTGCCGCAGGTTGCGAGCCCGATACGTCTGTCCGAGACTCCGGTGGAGTACCGTAGTGCGCCTCCTTTGTTGGGTGAACACACGCTGGAGGTTCTGCAGCGGGTGTTGGGTCTGGATGCCGGAGTCGTTGCTGGGTTCAAGGCGTCTGGAGTGCTCTGAGCATTCCTTCTATATAGCAGGGCTGGTTTTGCTCTCCTATATAGAGGGGAATGCGCAGTTTTCCGGCGTTCCGCAAGTTATTGATAGAAAAGCGTAATTAGAGGTTGACGGCAGATTCTGGACGTCTATAATTCGCCCCACTTCCGGCGCAGTCGAAACGGAAAACTCCTTGGTAAGCAAAGAGTTACGCAGTTTTCGGCAGTGGTTACGCTTCAGTTCATCGAAGCCAGAAGGAGTTGAAAGAGCGGTGTTGTTTGGCTCTTTTGGCGGTTCGATCATCTCGGTCGAAAGCGGAGAAAAAGAGGTGTTGACAGCAGCGAGTAACGCTGTAGAATTCGCCTCCCGCTAACGAGAGATCGGAAGCGCAAGTGGT